>NZ_CP097484.1:783750-1130000 GCF_023546765.1 Methylobacterium tardum | reverse complement strand
AAGTTGCGGCGTGACGAGACCCTGCGAGCCGACCTCGTGCGTCGGCAATACGCGGCAGCAGGCGAGTTCGCCCTCGTGTCCGCGCGGCAAAGCTTCTGGTCGGCGCTCGACGCGGCCGTTAACGGGGGAAGATCGTGAACGTCGCCGTCGCGCACAAGGGATCGCGGCCACGCATCCTTTTCGTTGGCATGCAGTCGAGCCCCCACGTTGCCCGCTGGATCGAGATGATCGCAGACCGTGGCTGGGATTTACACCTATTCCCCGTCAATGCCGTGGCGCCGAGCGATAGCCTTTGTGGTGTTACTTTGCATCGGCCACAACTAGCCGGGCCGCGCCCGGAGGACCGCCTCGAACGCCCGCCACCGTCTTTCGCACGCGCACGCGCGCCTGGACTCAGGGTAGAGCCCTTCCCCGTTACCTTATCTGACGTCGGAGGGATCGAGGCCCTACGCGCAGGTCGCGTGCCGCTTGGCGGGTCCGGCCGGACCGCGCCTCTAATGCAGGGGCCAAGCTCACTCGAAGCGCTCATTCAGGAGCTGCGGCCTGATGTCGTTCACTCGCTCGAATTTCAGCACGCCGGCTACCTCGTGCTGCAGGCCAAGCTGCGAGCGCGCGAGCCCTTTCCCCTCTGGATCGCAACCAACTGGGGCAGCGACATTTTCCATTTCGGCCACGACTTGGCCCACCGCGCCGAGATCACTCGCCTGCTCGCGGCGGCCGACTTCTATTCGTGCGAGTGCCACCGCGACATCCTGCTTGCGCGCGATTTCGGCTATGCCGGCCCTGTGCTGCCGGTCCTCCCGAACACGGGCGGCTTCGACCTCGATCACGTCGCGGCGCTCAGCTCGGGTGTGCCGCCGTCGGCACGGCGGTGCATTATGGTTAAGGGCTACCAGCACTTCGCCGGACGAGCGATGACGACGCTGGACGCTCTGGTCTCGTTGGGGAACCAGCTGCGCGACTACGAGATTATTCTTTACTCGGTCGGCCACGAGCCACTGGAGCGGGCCCAACAGCTGATCGCGGACGGCACCCTGAACATCCGGATCGTCGGGTCGGCCTCTCACGACGAAATGCTTCGCTCCTTCGCCTCCTCTCGCCTCTACGTTGGGACAAGCGTCTCGGACGCCATCAGCACATCGGTGCTGGAGGCGATGGCGATGGGTGCTTTCCCGATCCAGACTAATACGTCCTGCTGCGAGGAATGGTTCGACGACGGCGTCGGGGGCTTCCTCACGACGCCTCATGATGTGGGACTGATCCGCCAGCGGATCCTCACCGCCCTAGAGGACGACGGGCTCGTAGACGAGGCGGCACGGGTGAACGCCGAGACGGTCCGCAAGCGGCTCGACCGCGCCAAGCTCGCGCCCCGTGTGGCCGCGTTCTACGAACCCGTTCTGCGGGCCGCTCGGAAGCGGTCGGGCTGCGAGCCGCCTGTCCTCCTGAAGATCTGACGCTCCACCGGGTCCGAGATGAAACTGCTCCTCCTCGCTGACATCCCGCCGTGCCGGAATTTTACCGGAGGCGCTGTGCTGGCCGAGCAGTGCCGGCTTCTGCAGTCGGGCTCGGTCGCCGGCTTCATTGTTCTCAACCCGGAACTCCGTCCCGAACTCTGCCCCGACCTGTCGGAGATCCCGCTACGGATCGTGGACAAGCCGAACGAGCGCGGGGAATGGGAGTTGGGTCTTGAGGGCGCAATCGCAGCTGAGCGCTTCAAGGCGACGGTTTGCCGGGATGAACTCGTGGCGCAGGCGGTCGCATTCGGCCGGGAGCAAGGCGTTACCGCTGTCTGGGCAATGCTGGAGGGTCAGACCATTGTCCGCATGGCGCTCCCACTCGCCGAAGCGCTGGGCGTGCCGCTCTACACGCAGGTTTGGGATCCCCTCTCATGGTGGTTGCGCGAGCACCACGTCGATGACGAGACTTCGCTCGCCGTGCTCGCTCAGTTCGACGCGACGTTACGGGGGAGCCGCGCCTGCGCAACCGCCTCGTGGAACATGGCGGCGCATTACCAAGAGCTCTACGGGACGCGCTGCGTGCCTATCATCTCCGGGTACGAGCCCACGGCCGCGCGCATGCCACCGCTCGCGCTACGCCGTTGCGACGAGATCGTCGTCGGGATGGCCGGCCAGTTCTACGCGAACGATGCATGGGATGTGCTTGTGAGCGGCCTCGAAGCGGAAAATTGGTTGGTCGGTGGCCGGACGGTGCGAATCCTCTATCTTGGCGGAAGCCCAGGCAATCTTCCTCAGCAGCACTGCACGCACTGGGGATATTTGCCCCCGGAGGCTGCCATTGATACCCTCGCGCTCCACGCCGACATCCTGTACTGCCCCTACCCATTCCGGGAGGAGATGACCGAGGTCGCGCGATTGAGCTTCCCGTCCAAGATCGTCATGTACGCGGCGGCCGGGCGACCGATCCTGTGCCACGCACCCTACGATTCCTCGCCTGCGCAATATCTAGATCGGACTGGGGCAGGCGCGGTGTGCGCCACGCTCGACGCCCGCGCAGTCTACGACATGCTACGCTGGATCGCGAGTGACCCATCCGTGTTCGCTCGGCTTGCCGGCGCCGCGCAGGAGGCTTTTCGGACTGATTTTACACGCGCGGTCATGGCGCGGAACGTTTCAGATTTCTTCTCCTGACGGAACCGCAACGGATATCGAGACTCCCGCCGTGAGCCGCTCCCCTGCCGAACTTGAAGAACTCGTGCGCGCCCTCGAGATTGTGTGGATCGAACAGTCGGAGCGCGCCCACGCCTTCCAGCAGGAGGCGGCCGGTCTGTGGCGCGTCCGGGCCGAGCAGGATCAGACAATCGCTCATCTCCGCCGCGAGATCGAAGCGCTGCGGGCGAGTGTATCCACCACCCTGTCCGTGGCATCCCTGGAGTGCCCGGTGCGGGCGACAGCTGCAGATGACCCCACGTTGCGCGATCGCTTGACACGGCAGCGAGAGGCGATCGCACAGCGCAAGGGCGTGCTTGCAAGTCTATAGGCGAGACAACCAGCGATCCCTGCGTGAGTGAGAGGTCCCTTGATGCGGATGGCGCTGACGAATCTGGACGGACTGCGGCTGCGTCAGCCCGGCCGCGACGAGGTCTGGATGATCTTCCAGGGATTGCGCCATCGCGTCGCCGACCCGGAGACCTATGAGGCCCTCTTCGCGGACGAGCGGATTATCGAGCACAACGAGGTTGAGACGATCGCTCAAGGGCCAGATCTGCACCCTGGCTCTTGTCTCGCGCGCCCGAACGGCTCGTCTGCAATCTACCTCGTCTTTGGGCGTCCCAGACTTGCCCGTTACTTTATCCCGACCCTCGCGAGCTTCGATGAATTCGGGTTCAGCATGGCGAAAGTCCTCGACGTTCCACCGATCCTCCTTGATGCAATCCCAGTCGGGCCGGAACTGGAGGGAGCGGCGGACCGCATGAGCCGCCGCGATCTTAGATGAGGTTGCTCATATAGTCGTACGCTTTACATATCTGCTCCGGCCTCGTGAAAGTTGTTCAAGGTTTGCGCTCCCACAAAAGTTGCTCTGAGTTCATCAAAACTCGCTAGAGCGGGGCTCGTCCGATCGGAAGCTATACTGGGTGGCTGCGGGTTGACGGGGCAAGGAGGCGCCCATGCCGTAATTACCCACGGGGGTGCGCGAGCGCGGCGTGGTGCCGGCGGGAGGCCGATGTGGGGCGCTCGCAGCGCATCTTGCCGGGAGCCGATTTCGCTGATTCTCTCGTGAGATGGGCCGCAGCGAACTGGAACGGCTGAGCCGCGAAGAGGCTATGGCCCTCGTGACCGGGCTTGGCGCCGCCGGGCTTGGACTGCGCGCGCTGCTCCTTGCGATCGGTCGCGGGCGGTTTGACGAGGTGCGCGAGGTCTTCTCTGGCCGCTGCAGCCGCAGCACCAGCTCGATCAGCTCTTCGCGGCTCAGGCGTTCCAGTTCGCTGCGGCCCATCTCACGAGAGAATCAGCGAAATCGGCTCCCGGCAAGATGCGCTGCGAGCGCCCCACATCGGCCTCCCGCCGGCACCACGCCGCGCTCGCGCACCCCCGTGGGTAATTACCAGAAGTCTGAACAAGGCGCGTGACGAGCCAACTTGCGGCGCGCCCGTCACTGCTGATACAAACCGGTCGACCAAGTTCTTACGGTTCTGCCATGGCAAACAAGATGGATTTTCTTTCAAACTCGCTCGTTTCAAAAAGATCAAACTATCATTACTGGTTTACACCGAAGTGTGCTTGCACAACGACGAAGAATCTCCTTTGGGAGGCTGAGTCGAAGTTAGGCAATTGTAATCCAATTGACGATGCTAATTTTGTACATACGCGACAGCTCGAAGATTTTTCACCTTGGCACGCTGATGCCGCTAGCATATCGGAAAACTGGAATTCTGCAGGCAGATTTACGTTCACGTTTGTCAGAAATCCATTTGCGCGAGCTCTATCTGCTTATCAATCAGTGACGGCAACGCCATCGTCTCATAGTTATTTCGCTTCTTTGAATTGGAGTAGCGATCAGGTGCCGTCTTTCTCCGAGTTTCTGCATCTTGTAGCAGATGCTGATCCTCGGACTCTCGATCATCATTGGAGGCCGTTGACAAAGCTTATACCGATTTCAGATGTAAATTTTGACTATATCGGTCGGGTTGAGAATTATAGCAATGACCTTAGATTGATCATTCGTCGCGCTTTTGGTCTTGACATCGACGTAAATTATTCCCAGAAAAACTATTTTACAGGCGCCGGCGATCGTGAGTTGGATGACAATTCAATCGATATGATCAGGAAGATCTACGAACGGGATTTTGATATGTTTAGGTACAGCACCGATCCGCATTCAAGGCAATTAGTTGCTTAGTTCTACGCGCTGAGGCCAATATGCGTGTTGGAGAACGCGAGGCATTCGCGCCGAGTTGCCGGCCAATTACAGCAACCAAACAAAAAGCTCTTCGTAGCGGTGCCGGCGGGGCTGAGGGGTTCAAGAAGGGAACGGCGGAGCCCTAGCAAGCGGCAGGTGACTCGGGCCACCTGCTACAAAGAGGGAGAGGGGTGGCGCCTGCGCGACGCCCGTCTAAGCACTCGATGGGACTCGAGCCCACGACCTCCAGGTTACGCGACCGGCGCTCTACCCAGCTGAGCTACGTGTGCGCATTGATTGATGGCGGATGCGCTGACCGGCGCCATCATCGCCTCGACGTCCGATTACGGGCGCTTCGGCTACCGCAGCATCACCGCGCTGCTGCATGCAGCCGGCTGGCGGGTGGGCACGGACTTGGTCCAGCCCATCTGGCGTCGTGAGGGGCTCAAGGTCCTGCAGAGGCACCGGCCGCGCAGCCGCCTATGGTTGAACGACGGCTCGGGCAAACGGCTGCGTCCGCTCCACCGCAACCACGTCTGGAGCTTGAGCTTCGTGCTGGGCAGACCCGCGATGGCCACAGTCAACCCAGCTTCGTCTTATTTCGCTCGAGATCCCGGATTTCGCTGCAGGTCGGCTTTCGTCAGCCCGCAATCCGTCCACCACAACGGCTTCCCCGGCAAGGCGCGTGCGCGGGGCGAGGCGGGCGTAGCTCGCGTACCCGCTGCGGTCTCGACAATCGCGGGCGGATTGGGCTACGGGGTCTGCCCTACTTTGCAGATAGTTGGGCTCGTGCGAGTTCTTATCTTCGGCGCCTCAGGAATGCTCGGTCACGCCATGTGCGAGGTGCTGGCTGAGGCCGGCCTCGACGTCTATGGCTCCAGCCGCGGCTCGCTATCGTTGCCCGGGGGCATCCTTGAAGGTATAGACGTTCTCGACATCGACGACCTTCACCGCGCCTTCGAGGCCGCGCGCCCGCAACTCGTTGTCAATGCGGTCGGCCTCGTTAAACAACTGGCTACAGCGGACGACCCGCTTGAAGCCGTGCCCATCAACACACTTTTGCCGCACCGCCTCGCCCGGCTCTGTCGTATTGTGGGCGCGCGGCTCGTTCACGTGAGCACGGATTGCGTTTTTTCCGGGTTGCGGGGCGGATACACGGAGGACGACGCGCCGGACGCGGTCGATCTCTATGGCACTTCTAAGCGTCTGGGCGAGGTGAATGAGGAGGGCGTGATCACGCTCAGGACCTCTATCATCGGCCACGAGCTGCGGGGTCAGCACGGGTTGGTTGAATGGTTCATGCACGCACCGCACATGGTCCAGGGCTACACGAGAGCAATCTTCTCCGGCGTGACGACGCGCGAGCTCGCCCGCGTCGTCCGCGACATAGTGATCCCGCGAGCAGACCTCTCCGGTCTCTTCCACCTTAGTGCCGCGCCGATCAGCAAATACGACCTGCTGCGGCGGATCAACGACGCGTACGGGCTTGGCCGGACTATTGAGCCAAGCGAGCGAGTCGTGATCGATCGGTCGCTCGACTCGAGCCGTTGGCGGGCGGCGACCGGCTACGTCCCGCCGTCCTGGGACGCCATGATCGCGGACATGCGCTCTGCGTGGGAGAGAAGAGAGGGATGAGGGAATCTTCGAAGACGCTGGCTGGCCGGACGATGCTCGTCACCGGCGGTACGGGATCGTTCGGCCACGCGGTCGTGGCGCGGGCGATTGCGTCGGACGCGCGCGAAATCCGGATCTACAGCCGTGACGAGAAGAAGCAGGAGGACATGCGGCACGAGTTCGCTGATAGTCGCCTGCGCTTCTACATCGGTGACGTTCGGGAGTACCGGGGACTAGAGGATGCGTTGCGCGGGGTCGACCTCGTCTTCCACGCAGCCGCTCTCAAGCAGGTCCCCTCCTGCGAGTTCTATCCGGGCGAAGCTGTGCGCACCAACGTGCTCGGAACCGAGAACATGCTCGCCGCAGCAATCGCTAACCGCGTTGGTCGGATCGTCGTGCTGAGCACGGATAAGGCCGTTTATCCAGTCAACGCGATGGGCATGTCCAAAGCGCTGATGGAGAAGCTTGCGGTCGCGAAGTCGCGCGTGCTGACGAACGCTGACACGCGCATCTGCGTGACGCGCTACGGCAACGTCATGGCCTCGCGTGGCTCGGTGATCCCGCTCTTCGTGCGGCAAATCAAGGCGGGTCGACCGATCACGATCACTGACCCTAAGATGACTCGATTCATGATGTCGCTGCCCGAGTCGGTTGATCTCGTGCTGCACGCTTATGACAATGGAAACCAGGGCGACATCTTTGTGCAAAAAGCGCCAGCCTGCACGATCGGGGAGCTGGCCGAGGCACTCCAGATCGTCTTCGAGCGCCGCGTTCCGATCCAAGTGATCGGAACGCGGCACGGCGAGAAGTTGCACGAGACACTCGTCTCGCGAGAAGAAATGGCCCGCGCTTCCGAATTCGGGCGCTACTATCGTGTGCCGGTCGACGATCGCGACCTCAACTACTCGAAATTTTTCACCGAGGGTGAGACAGCGGTTAGCGCACTTGACGATTTCACGTCCTCGAATACGGAGCACCTGACGCAGGACGAGCTTCTACGCCTCTTGAGCAGCCTAGACTACGTGCGGCAGGAGCTCGCGTCACGGGAACCCGGCTCCCAAGGCGTCTGATCAGCAAGGGCTCAGCCCAGGACGTATGATGCGCAAAATCATGACTATTGTCGGGACGCGCCCCGAGCTCATCAAGATGAGTCGGGTTATCGATGCTCTCGACGTACAGTTCCATCAGCTCCTCGTGCACACTGGTCAGAATTTTGATTATGAGTTGAGTGAGATATTCTACCGGGATCTTGGGATTCGCAGGCCGGATGAGTTTCTCGGCGCTGCGGCCGGCTCACCAATGGAAACCATTGCGAATATCCTGCTACTCTCCGATCGCCTGATGGCAGAGTGGCAGCCAGAGGCCGTGCTCATTTACGGCGATACAAACTCGGGCCTCGCCTGCATCCCGGCGAAGCGGCGCAAGATCCCGATCTTCCACTTCGAGGCCGGCAACCGTTCCTTCGACGCGCGAGTGCCAGAGGAAATCAATCGCAGAATCATCGATCACACGAGCGATGTAAACCTCGTCCTGACCGAGCACGCGCGCCGCTACCTTTTGGCAGAAGGTTTTCCAGCGGATCGGATATTTAAAGTTGGCTCGCATATGCCGGAAGTCTTGGCCCACGCTCGCGCGGGCATCACGGCCTCCGACGCGACAGCTCGGCTCGGCCTCGCGCCGGGTGCCTTCTTCCTGGTCAGTGCGCATCGCGAGGAAAACGTTGACGATCCACTGCGCCTTGACCTGCTGGCTCAGGGGCTCGACGTGCTGGCCGAGCGGTATGGGCAGCCTGTGGTTGTCTCCACGCACCCGCGTACCCGACAGAGGCTGGAGAGCGCGAGCATAGCATGCGCTCGGCCGGAAGTTCGATTCCTCTCTCCATTCGGCTTCTTGGATTACGTCCGGCTGCAACTCGACGCACGCTGCGTCATCTCGGATAGCGGTACTATCTCGGAGGAGGCGGCGCTCCTCGGCTTCCCTGCGGTGACTCTGCGGGAAGCCCACGAACGCCCCGAAGGTCAGGAGGGGGAGCAGTCGCTTTGGTCTCGCGCCTCGGCCCGAAAGAAATCCTTTCTGGCGTGGAAGTCGTGATGGCAACGCACGACAGGACGAGAAGGCAACCGGTTCCGGATTACGATCTCGGGCCCGTCTCGGGCCCGATCGTGCGGATCGTTTCGGGGTACATCGACTATGTGAACCGGGTTGTCTGGTCACGCTGAGGGTGTCTACGCCTGGGCACCTTCGCAGAGATGGCGCCAGCCCAAAACTCGACCGGCTGCGCCGACTACACGCGCGTTCGTCGTGCTCCACTCCACGTACGCTTCGGAAGAGACGAGGCGTTTTTGCATAACTGCTGTCCGAGCAGATCTGAGTATAGGGTTAGCAATTCTGCACCCTGGTCCTCGGAGGTCCGAGCGGGGACCGCAGGGCGAACCTCGCGCAGGATTGCGCCGGGATCGCGGTCCATCGCAGCGAGTGCCGAGGCGAGGCCGTCCAGAGAGCTGACGTCGACTATGAAGCCGTCAACTCCGTTGCGGACCTCCTGGCCCATGGCGCCGCGGTCGCTCGCCACAATCCAGAGTCCTGCCTGCTTCGCTTCGCGCGCGACCAGCCCGTAGCTCTCGGGCCAAATAGAAGGAGCGAGCAGCACGTCGAGTCCGGCGTAGAGGTCGGGCATCCGGTGCTGGTGGAGCCGACCGAGGATGCGGACTGGTGTCGTGCCCCAGACCGCTAAGGACTGGTAGTTTGCCGACCGAGCGTCATCGACGACGGTGAGATCGATGTTGGCAAAACGGCCATCTCGGAATGCAATTTCGGCGAGGCTGCCACCCTTGTGAAGCCCGCGCCCGCCAAGATAGCCCATGCGCAGACGCGAACCATTTGTCGTGGTGCGAGGCGTAATCGGTATCTTCGGGCAGCCGTTCGACAGGGTGCGCACGCTCGCTTCGCCCGCGGATCGGTAAATGTCGGTCAGCGCATCCGAGACGGCGAGCACCGCCCGAGCACCCCGGAGCAGTTCACTCAGTCCAGCGCGCCGCGCGACCGATGCCATTTTCCCGATCTGAAGAGGTGGACTAGCCAGTATGGGGTCAGGGCTCGGCCATTGAATCCGGCCCTGAGAATCACAAAGGAACTGGTAGTCGGAGATCCACCACGCGTCGTGCAAGCTGATCACATAGGGCAGATCGCGCTGCTGCGCGGCTCTCACGACTGAGGCGCTCAGCTTCTGGACACAGTGGAAATGAATGAGGTCCGGCGCGGTCCGGTCAAGAATTTCGCCGAACTGCTCCTCTACCGCTGCATCGAACGGCTTCCAATCGCCCTCCGCCGCTGCGGCGATCGGGATGCGAAACACGGGCACGTCGCGGTAGCGGTCGACTCGGGTCAGGCGCGGATCACCGTGCATGTCGTCTGCGGCGACTAGGACTAGATCGAGCCAGTCGGAAGCGTGATCAATCAGGAAGTCGATGTTCTCGCGCATGACGCGCGTAGCGCCGCCAATCAGCGCGGGGGGCTGGAACACGTTAACGATCATAATTCGCCGGCGTTCGTGCGGTTGCGGCTGCGCGAAGGCGAGTGCCCGTCCCGAACCCTCCGCGCCGACGGGATCGCACCCCTCCGGCGGGTCGCCTAGCCACGCCTGCAACTGAGATGCGGCAGCGTCGAGCCCATACTGTTCTAGCGCTGTCTGGCGCGCCCGCTCGCCTATGGTGTCCCGCAGCAAGGCGCTGCCGATCAGGCTGTCAAGGGCGTCGCGCCACTCGTCCGCCGTGGCTGCCAGACGTGCGTTTACGCCATCCCGTAGCACCTCTCGGTACGTTCGCGTTGCGCTGACGATGGACGGAATACCGAACATCGCAGCTTCTAACCATTTTATCTCGCTCTTTGCGTCTGTCATTGCCCCGGGCGACAGCACGGAGAGGTTGATGTCGGCCAGTGCGAGTACCTCCCAGTATGCGTCCAGGTCCGCGTCAAATTCGAAACGGTGAATGCGGTCGAGGTAGGGGCCGAATCGTCGATCGAGGTGAACGTGACCGGCCGTCACCAGGCGCATATGGGGGTGCCGCGCGAAGGCGTCGATCAGGGCGGGGGCGAGCAGGTCAGCGAAGTCGCGGTTGTGTGCCTGCGTTCCCGACCCATAAAATAGGGTAACACTGCTCTGGCGGCCGACGCGCCTGCGAGCGAAATAGTGCGCGTTGCGGTGATCGAGCCCGTTCCTGAGGATATGGCACTCGCCTGATCTGACGAAGGGACGCATTGCCTGTGCGAGGGCGGGCGTAGAGGCCAGTCCAACGTCGCACAGACGTATGGCGAAGCGTACGAGCGGCACCTCAACCAGCAATCCTACGTATTGCTCCTGCGAAATTTTACCCGCAAAATCCGCGAGGGGTTCTGGGTAGCAGGCCGCATCGAAGATGAGGTCGCCGATCTCGTAGGCGGTGGGCACCCCGAGTGCTCGCGCGGTAAGGATCGCGTGGATGACAGGCGGAGTTGCCGTCAGACGGTAGAAGATCGCCTGCCCGGCCCTTGTCAGCGCTGCGCGGAAGGCCTCGGTCTGCTGCTTCTCGTAGATCTCAACTTGCCAACCCGCATGCTCGAGCTGCTGCCTCTTCTGTGTGACCCGGTAATGGTCGCATTGGGGCAGATCGCGGTTGGCCAGAATGATGACGAGACGGCTCACACAGGGAGGGAGAAGGGATGGCAGTGGATCGAGCCAGGGTAGGGTCTGCGCAACGAAGCCACTCGCGCCCTCAAGTAGGTTGTCCCCCGCCGCGCGGTCGCCGGCGCGGTAGAGAGCTCGCGCCTTGTCCTGTTTATCGTCAAAAAACACCCGCAGCAGATCGTGACCCGTGTTCCGCCACGCCGTGAGGTGGCCGTACTCCTCCGACGACTGCCGGAGCGTGGAGAAGGCAGACTCGAGGTCGCCGTGCTCCCCCTGCAACTGTGCCGCGTGAAGGAAGCTCCACAGGCCTGCGTTCGGCTGCGCTGCCGCTAGCTCGAAATCGGCGAGCGCCGCGGTCTTGTCGCCCAGTGCCAAACGCGCATCACCCCGCTTATGAAGAAGGGGCCCAGACCCGCTGCCCGAGGAAATAGCTAGGTCGAAGGCATCGCGGGCTGCCGCAGCGTTCCCCCGCACGAGGTGGTAGTCGCCCACCGCTTCGTAGAATGCAGCGGCCTCGGCACCCGCCGAAGGTAGGGCGAGGCCAGCAGCGAAACCATGCGCGACGAAGTCTCTGAGCGCCGCTGAGCGGCCCAGTGCGACGTCCCGGCCAACCTTCCTCGCGGCTACCCTGTAGCGCCGCTCGTCAAAGCAGGTCGGGAATTCACTTAATCCCAGCGTTACGTCGAGGAAGCTCGCCTCACTCGGCTCCTCTCCCTCCTGCATTCCATACAAAAGCCAGTGGCGGTACAGGTCCGCGTCCGATTGCGCCGCGAGGTCTGGATGTTCACTCCGGTAAAAAGCCGGATCGAAGGCTAAGCCACGCGCGATTGGGGCGAGGCGCCGGACGCCTTCCGACGCGAACAGGCGAAGGGCTTCGACGAGGCACGGTTGAGCTCCCTCGAGCCATCCTCTGTTCAGTAGCGTGAAGTCTAGAAGGACGAAGCGTGTGAGCCAGACACCGGCTGGCAATCCAGATTTCGCCAGCATCTCCGTGACAAGCGCTTGCACATCGGTCTCGAAGGCGTAGTCGCGTCCGCAAAGAGCTTTAATGTCCTCTGCAGTTAACGTAAGTTCGCATTCGAACTTGAAGCGCCGTCCCTCCCTCTCGCCGTAGCGGATGAAGTGCTCGGCGAGCTGCCAGTCCTTGAACAACGTCGCAAGGTCGCGATTAAGAGCGCGGTAGGTCTTTGCGTCAAATTCCGGGGGGAGTGGCTTGCGGCCCACCTCAAGGTACGAGATGTATGCAGCAGGGTTGGCGAAGCGTCCTTCCTCGCGACCGTGATGCCGGTAATGTTGACGAGCCCGCGCGGGATCCATGCCACGAAGGTCGTCGTAGAAATCCGTGTAGAACGCGGCATCGAAGTCGGAAACCTGATCCTCTTCGGTCGCCACGCGCTCGAGCCAGCGAGACACAATTTTAGTCATTCGGAGGAGGCTCTTCCCGAAAGTAAAGAAAACATTTATTCGTAAACTCAACTTGTGCTCCTCTCGGCTCGCCTGACGCCGTAGAGCCTCAGGCACTGTCCGGCCAAGAAATCGACCTACTGTCCGTAGTGAAGACTACGGCGACTATCGCCACTTGAATTTGAGGCTGCGTGCCTCAGCGAGCATTTTGGGAGGATCACGACCCGCGTGCGGGAGGTCCGGCTGGAGGCGAGTAGTGGCAACAAGCAGAGTTGACGCAGAGTAGCGCCTTCATGCCCGAGCCCCTAGTCTTGGCTACGCCGCTCGCGGAAGCTCACCAGATCCGGAGCAAGTGGCACGTGATCTAGCAGTATAGCAGGCACGTCTTTCACCGCGGCCAGCGAGAATCCAAAATCGGTGAAGCTCTCGTAGCTTGCGATGTAGTGCTTTACCACTTTGGGGTAGCGTCCGGTTATGAGAAAGATTCCCGTAGTATGTTCGGCGCGGATGAGGCAGCTGCCCTCGTTCAACTCGGGGCCCATTGCGATGGACGTAATCTCGTCACTGTGGACGAGCGCCTCGGCCTCGGCGAAGAGGGCATCGTACACAGCGGGACTGGCCACACGGTGCCGCCGCCCGTGGAACATGAGCCAGACGTCGGGCTTGCCCGGCTCTACTAGGCGCAAGCCGTCTAAATCGGTGCGTATCTCAAACATCGGC
Organism: Methylobacterium tardum; assembly: GCF_023546765.1. NCBI lineage: Bacteria > Pseudomonadati > Pseudomonadota > Alphaproteobacteria > Hyphomicrobiales > Methylobacteriaceae > Methylobacterium > Methylobacterium tardum. The sequence goes on along the minus strand of NZ_CP097484.1, from coordinate 1,116,742 downwards.
TGGGTCAACTCTTGTCGCGCGCCCGAAAGGCCTGCATCCGCCGGGCATATTCGTGCTCGTTGGGATCGTCGGCGACGCGTTCTCGCGCAAGTTGCAAGGATCGCAGCGTCGAGACCCTGTCTGTCGGGTCGTGGGTGCGCAGTCGCACGATGAATTCAAACTCGCCGACAACGGTGGCTTGGATGTGCTCGGCGATAAAAGGGAAGTAACCAAGTTTCGCTAACGCCTCGCAGCATCGTAGGAAGCTGTCGGGCGTGAATACCCAGCAGTGGCTGTCGAAGTAGCGTGCCTCGGTCCGCAGGGAGGCCGCCTGATCATGGGCGAGTTGGAGGCCTATGTCGCCCATAAAGCTGCGCAGTTCGATCCGGCTTGGGTCGCAGTTCCAAGAGACCGACTTGTCGAGATCGACGGCTGACCAGCAATGATCAAACACCTGCCTCATAGAAGGGCGCCGGTAACGTTGGAAATGAGCCTCCATCATTTCGCCGACCGTGCTCTCGGCGCGGGCAAAGTCGAACGTGTGTCGTCGGTCTGGAATAATTAACCCGACCAAGCCCGATCGAACGAGGAGGCTATGGATTTCCAGGAGCCATCCCACGACATCCGGAACGTGCTCAATGACATGTGCTGCTACAGCATAATCAAAAGGTTTGAAATTAGGGATAATTTGAGAGATCGGCGTATCGCCCCAGGTATAGTCTATATCGAGAATGTTCTCGGGACGTATGCTTGATCCACTTGCGTGCTGTCGCCGTACAACTTCTGTCGAGGCGTAATCGACGTACGAAATATCACCCTCTTGCTTGCGCACGAGTGGATTGTCGAGCGGGCCGAACTCAATGCCACGGCACTGTGCGGGATTGAGGGAGCCCAGAACGAGGGCGCGACGTTCAGATAGGTACGACATAGCCTTACTCGTGCACAGTGCCTGTCAGCCGTTAGGTACGCCACCGGCTTCATTCGAGCCGCTATTCGAAGCTGCTCCCCCTCGCCTACCGCCAGGGCTGGGCATGCCATTGTGTGCACGCGCAACGATCCCCAGAAGTCGAGAGGCGGCCCGGAGACGCGACCGCGAGAGGATGCAATCCGGCACAGTTTGGATCGTCGATGATGTGAGCCACGATGTGGTTGCGGCATATGTGTCGTCGGTTGCATCGTCAGCCACGTGTAGCTCGCACGTCGCGCATCCACAAATTGAGAGTTGAGCGCCTACTAATCGAGGTTCGGACATGTCGGTCGCGGATGCGGCGTTCGGGAAATTGGGTCGCAATGCGAAGGCGTAGGAGTTTCACAACGCGTTGGCCATACCTGGACGTGCGAATTTTCCAATGTCTGCTCGGTTTGTGGGCAATGGCTTTTGGGAGCAGCGTTGCCCTTATTCGCCTCCAGGACAACGACTTGACCGCATGCGCAGACCGCCAGCGGCACCTAAACGGCGCCCATTCGAAGCTGCCGTTGCACAATCGCAACACAACCCCCTCTCGTGAAATTTAATAGGGGCTGCCAAAGGGCGTCGAATAGGGGATGATGAGCATAGCGATTAGGCACGCCAATCGGCGCGCTGAGAAAAATTTCTTACAATAGGACGGATCCTATCTTTACGATCCACAACTCCCTGCGCGTCCGCTGAAAAAGAACTTTTCGGCCGGTCAGGTCAATCGCGGCCCGCGGCTGCGAAGCTGGCGATCCCGGTTTCCTCGGCTGTCTCGCCGCTTGTGCCGTGCTCGGCGCGCGAGCTGCACGCCTACTGGATGGCCGAGACCCGGTGTGAGCTTGCCGAGGTCGCGGCTGACCCCGCCGGACCGACCGCGGACAGCGCTGCGAGGATGGCGTGATGGCGCGGCGGGAGTTCAGCAAGGCGGTTCTGCGGGCCGCTCTCGCCCGAGCTGGCGGGCGCTGCGAGGGTGTGCTCCCGGACAGTAGCCGCTGTCCATGCGCGTTGCAGGTCGGACGGTTCCACTACGACCACATCGTCCCAGCGGCGCTGATTGAGGATGCCTCGCTTGCGAACTGCCAGGTGCTGTGCCGGCCCTGTCACGCGGCCAAGACAGTGCTGGATGTGAGCGTGATCGCGCGGGTACGGCGGATGCGTGACCGGCACGCGGGTGTTGTCGATCCTTACCGCCGGCCATTGCCCGGTAGCAAAGCCAGCCCGTTCAAGCGGCTGATCGGCGGGGGCGTGGTCGTGTCCCATAGCGTGGTGTAGCTTCGGCGTGGCCACCACGATCACCGGCCTGGGCCGGATTGATCAGGCTGCCAGGGTGGGCAGGCTGACGAGAGGATCATCGCCGATTGGCGCGATGCTTTCCAGGGTGATGTAGCGGGAGCGCTGGACGGCCCACTCGTCGTTCTGTTCCAGCAGGATCGCGCCGACGAGGCGCGTGATGGCCGCCTCGTTGGGGAAGATGCCGACCACCTCGGTCCGGCGTTTGATCTCACCGTTCAGGCGCTCCAGCGGGTTTGTGGAGTGCAGCTTGACCCGATGCTGGGTGGGGAAGCCCATATAGGCCAGCACGTCCGGCTCAGCCTCGTCCATCAGGGCGGCGAGCTTGGGGACCTTCGGCCGGAGCTGATCAGCCACGCGCCGCCACTGCTGACGGGCCGCCTCGGCGTCGTCCTGGGCAAATGCCGTGGCGATGAAGGCCGAGACGACACGCCGCCCGCTGCGTCCGGCATGGGCGAGCACGTTGCGCATGAAGTGGACACGGCAACGCTGCCAGGTGGCGTTCATTACCTTGGCCACCGACGCCTTGATGCCCTCGTGCGCGTCCGAGATGACCAGCTTGACCCCGCGCAGGCCGCGGCGCGCCAGCTTGCGGAGAAAGTCCGTCCAGAACGTCTCGGCTTCGGAGGGACCGACATCCATGCCCAGCACCTCGCGACGGCCGTCGCCGTTGACGCCCACCGCCACGATCACCGCTACCGAGACGATGCGGCCGTCCTGGCGCACCTTCACGTAGGTCGCATCGATCCAGAGGTAGGGCCACTCGCCCTCGATCGGCCGGTCGAGGAACGCGCCCACGCGCTCGTCGATCTCCTGGCAGAGCCGGCTGACCTGGCTCTTCGACACACCCGTGCCACCCATGGCTTGGACGAGATCATCGACCGAGCGGGTTGAGATGCCCTGGATATAGGCCTCCTGGATCACAGCCGTGAGCGCCTTCTCGGCCATGCGTCGAGGCTCCAGGAAGCCCGGAAAGTAGCTGCCCTTGCGCAGCTTCGGAATGCGCAGCTCGACCGTGCCGGCACGCGTCTGCCAATCCCGGTCACGGTAGCCGTTGCGTTGGACCAGCCGCTCGGCGCTCTTTTCGCCGTGGGCCGCGCCGGTCAGGCCACCGACCTCCAGCTCCATCAGGCGTTTGGCCGCAAAGCCGATCATCTCGCGCAGAAGATCTGTGTCGGCGCTCTTCTCCATCAGCCCGCGCAGGGCCATCATCTCGTCGGTCATCGGGGGTCTCTCGGGTTCGAGGTTGGTGCTCGCAACCCCACCCTACCTGGCAACCGCCGATGACCACCCCGCGAGAGATCCCGCCTGCTACAGCGCTGTCAAGGGCGCGCAGGCGGGCTCTCCCGCTACCGGCGAGCTACACCACCTCCAGGGACACGACCGGGGGCGGTGGTCTGCCGTGACACGGGCGAGCGGTTGGATAGACGCGGCGAGTAGAGACATCTGCTGCCCAAGTGACGCGAAGACTCGCTCTAGAGCCGTTGTGGCGCAGTCGTTTTGCGCCAGCCCGCGGCGCACGGGATTGCCCTTCGGTTGGACGACCGGCAGCCCGCGAGACCCAGAAGTGGCCTCGTCTACTCAGCTGTGACTGAAGTGGCCTGAGCGCCCGCCTCGCAACCTTTTCGAAGTTCCAAGCTGCTGATATCTGAGTCGCCAAACGCGGATTCTCAATATGAATGTATCCCAGGCCAGTTCACGCACTCATCTTCGCCACCACGTGCTTCACGATCAAAAGCCCGATCGTTATCGAGGTTAGGCCGAACATTGTAATGTATAGATAGTCTATTTCCAAGCCAGCATAGGGATAATACGCCGACCGCATCCACTCAGCTAATTGAAGAACCGGATTGAATTTCATCCAGTAGTATATTTTATCGGGCATGTAGCTCGGAAGAAACATTACTCCGCTGGAAATATACAAAACAATACTCAAGAGAGCGTATCCTATGAGCCATCCTGGAAAAAAGCCAATGATGGCGACGTTAATTGTTCCGATGCCGATACCGAGAATGATTGCCGAGAGGTAGGCGCACATGGCAACGAAAGGATCGGATGGAACTGGATTAGTGCCGATGCATAGAAGAACACTGATGACAACCAAGAGGGCTAGAAAGCCAGTTACGATTTCGGCGAGGATTCGAGCAAATATAACATCGAATAGCTTTACCTGAGGATAATAGGTGAGTGGGCGGTTGGAGATGACCGCTTTCATGACCTCGCGCGAGATGTACTGGAACACCAGCACCGGGACTGCGCCTGAGGCGAAGAACAGCGCCCGGTCATCACCCAAAGGGACCGCTAGTTTCTGGAACGTGTAGATCGCGATCAGCATGAACACGTGCACGCAGGGCCACAGCACGACCACGCCGTAGCCCCATAGCGAGGCTCCGAAGCGGGTGCGCATGTCGCGCAGCATCAGGGCGTGCAGCACGTGCAGATAGGACTCTCCCAGGCTCTTCGGTGCCACGGAGCCAGGTAAAATCGGCATCACGGATCGTCCCTGTGGGTATGAAGCTTGTTCGGCGAGAAATTGGGCTAAAGTTGGTTCCGGAGGGTAACCGCTCGGCCTAGCAACCGCGGGAGGCCGGGGAATGAGCGATCATTACCTATCGCCCCGGGCGGCACGCCTTGGCCTACGCCGGCGCGATCAGCCCCACCTTGCAACGGAGCTTGCCGATATCTCGGCCCCAATGATGCGAGTCGGGGCAGGTTTCCATCACGACAAAGCAAGAGGGCTGGGCGGCAAGAATGGCCAATGCCTGATCCCGTCGCAGCGTCTTGCAGAGCACCAGAGCGTATTCGCGCGCTCGTGTCCCAGGCCACTCGCCCCCGCCGCTCCGTCGTAGATTGTGGGCACCCCGTCGGCATCCAGCCCCACCTGCCAGTCTGCGCCTCCGGGCATATCCTGCTCAGACAGACCGCTGGATGCGCGGCTTCAAGATGGGTTCTCGATTCCGTCGTGCTATTGCTCGAGATGCGCCCGGAGGATGGGCAGCACCGCGTCGCGTGTCGGTAGGGCGCGTAGGGGCCGACCACCGAGGGTAACGTCCAATCCGAGAAGGAAACCGCCGTTCGCCTCGAATCCCGCAACGACCTGGGCGTCCGCTGCCTTCGCCTGCTCCATGCCGGCGATGACGAAGGGTGAGCCGACCTTCGTGCGCACGACTCTTTCGAAGCCACCTGATCGCTCGAGAGCTGATCCGGCCGTAACCGGCATTACGACCGCACCGGCGCTCAAGTAACGGGCAGTGATGGGGCCGAGCACGTCACCCCGCACGATCCGCCCTGCCCCGTCCGCGATCAGGGGCGGTCGGCGTCACCGTCGGTCGTGACCAGCGCATCGAAGTCTCCGGACGTCATGACGTCGCGGATGAAGGCGATGTCTTCGGGACGATGCGCCTCGGCATCGATCGGCACGAAGATGTCGGACCGGCCGATCGGCGTCGCGCCGGCGCCAAACGCGCCGAGCAGATCGGTCAGCAGGTCGCGCGACCGAGCTCCGCTGACACACCGCGACGCGCAGCCCGTTTAGAATCCCCGGCGGAAAAGCTTCGCTGTAGCGGCGATGATAGCGCGCGACGGCGTCGGGTTCCGATGTAGCGGCGACGGGGGCCGCCCCTCGCCCGCAGCCGTCACATCACCCAAAGCGGCCAGGATGGCCGCTTCGTCGGCCTTGGTGATATCTCCGTCGGGCCGAGAGAACTTCAGGCCGTTGCGGTCCTCGGGAATGTGGCTGCCAGTGGCCAGGACCGCTTAGGCGCCGCATCTCAGCGCTCACCTCCGCTGGCAGTGCCTGATCCCCCGCCTCCACCACTCAAGCTAGATCCGACACTACCGGAGAGTTGGCTCGGTGTGCCCAACTGCGTCCCGTTGGGGTTGGTGTCCAGACTTTCCTCTGGCGAGGTGAGGCCACCCGGTGCTGGGTTGAAGGGCTTGATGGGATCAAGTGCTGGTCTGCCGCCCGCTAAAGGGATTACCACTCGATCGGTTCGGACCTGAGTCTCACACAGACCCTGGCAGATCGGCATCATGAGGTCTGTCGGCTGGCAGATGGGCTTCATCACGCCCTGAATGCACGTGCATCGGCAGAGGGCAGACGCGGGCGCTGATAGCAGCAGGAGGGAAATGGCGAGCATCAGTAAGCGCATGGTGACCAGCCCGACTGCCCGCGAAGGGCGACAGAGGCTGATAGCACATCCGGTCCGAAGGCTCGAACGCACCTAACGCTCATTGCCCGCGGTACTCCTTCCGGCTTGGGTGAGAGCGCCTGCGGTCAGCGCGGAGATGAAACCCACTGGCCGACGCATCGGAATATTCCTTGAGCGATGATCGTCAGCCACGCTGGCTTGAAGCTCTGAGGCTTCGAAGTGCGCGCGATGCTCGATCACAGGGCTGAGCGCGAAGGTGGAGCTCGCCCTCAGCCTCGCTTCCGCGCTGCCCGCACGGTCCGTCTCACCGCCAAGTCGGTCTGCTGCGTGAAGTATAATCGCAGATCGCGGATGAAGGCGATGTCTTCGGGACGATGCGCCTCGGCATCGATCGGCACGAAGATGTCGGACCGGCCGATCGGCGTCGCGCCGGCGCCAAACGCGCCGAGCAGATCGGTCAGCAGGTCGCGCGACCGAGCTCCGCTGACACACCGCGACGCGCAGCCCGTTTAGAATCCCCGGCGGAAAAGCTTCGCTGTAGCGGCGATGATAGCGCGCGACGGCGTCGGGTTCCGATGTAGCGGCGACGGGGGCCGCCCCTCGCCCGCAGCCGTCACATCACCCAAAGCGGCCAGGATGGCCGCTTCGTCGGCCTTGGTGATATCTCCGTCGGGCCGAGAGAACTTCAGGCCGTTGCGGTCCTCGGGAATGTGGCTGCCAGTGGCCAGGACCGCTTAGGCGCCGCGCCGCATCGCTTCGAGGGCGAGAGCTGGAGTTGGTAGAGCACCGCAACCGATTGCTGTGAAACCCGGCGCAGCCGCGGATGATGCGCACCGTACTGTATGAGGCTGCGCTTGATCCTCCCTCGGTTTCACGATTCTCCCGCACTTTGCGTGGATCAGGCGGCGAGGAGCACGCGGCGGAGGAGTGCGAAGCTGGCGCGGCTGTACATGGTGCGTTTCAGCATCTTCAGCCGACTGATCTGCCCTTCGGCCTGCGCGTTACTCCAAGACGTCGTCAATGCCGCCCGAACCGCCGGCCCATCCTGCGCCATGCCAGCCTCGAAGGTCTCTAACGCCGCGACGCCGCAGTTGCGCGTCTCCGAGAGCCATCTATCGAGTTCGCCGACCGCATCCGCCAGTGGGTCGCCATCCAGGCCGCAGGCGCGCACCAGCATCGTGAACCGCCGCGTCAGATCGGCAACGCGTGCTGCTTGGGCATCCTTCTGGATGCGGGCGGTTAGCCGCGGCCTGGGGCGGCACCGTCTTGATGGGCTGGACTAAGCTCGACTTTGGCCATTTGCGGCGGGTTGGGTGGGCGGAGGTGACGAAGCGGGCGTGACGGATAGGCTGGTGGCGTCCCCGCCAAGAGACACCGCCATGCTGCCCCTGCCTGCCCGCTTCGCCGGGATCATCCTGGCGTTCGCGCCGCTGTTCGTCCACCGCTCGTGGCGCCATGCTCAGCTGTTGCTGATCGACGCGATCCTGACGCCGGGGCGGCGCACGGTGACGAGCGTCCTGCGCATCATCGGCCGCGCGCAGGAGCGGCGGTTCGTGAACGTCCACCGCATCCTCAACCGCGCTGCGTGGTACCCGCGCTCCGGCAGCCGTATCCTGCTCGGGCTTCTCGTCGATACGTTCGCGCAACGCGGCCCCGTGGTCCTGGGACTGGACGATACGATCGAGCGCCGCCGCGGCAAGCGGATCGCGGCCAAGGGCATCTACCGTGATCCAGTTCGCTCCTCCGACAGCCATTTCGTCAAGGCGAGCGGGCTGCGCTGGATGAGCCTGATGGTGCTCGCCCCGATCCCCTGGGCGGGGCGCGTCTGGGCGCTGCCGTTCCTGACCGCGTTGGTGCCGTCAGAGCGCGCCTGTCGCGAACGGGGCCGTCGGCACAAGCCTCTGCTCGACGTCGGACGCCAACTCGCTCTCCAGGCTCGCCGCTGGCTGCGCGCACGCGACCTCGGGGTGGTGGGCGGCAGCGGCTTCTCGGCCTTGCTGTTCCTCGACGCGATGCGCCGCGCCCGCATCACGACGATCACCCGCCTGCGGCTGGATGCTGCTCTCTACGAGCCGGCCCCACCGCGGCCGCCCGGCACGATCGGACGCCCGCGGACCAAAGGCGCGCGGCTGCCGACGCTCGCCGCGATCCTCGCGGCCAAGGACACGCGCTGGCACGCGGTCGTGGTGCCCGGCTGGTACGGGGCGGGCGCGCGCACCCTTGAGATCGCCTCCGGGACCGCCGTGTGGCGGCACGGCGGTCTGCCGGTCGTGCCGATCCGATGGGTGCTGGTGCGCGATCCCGAGAGCCGCTTTGCACCGCAGGCCCTGCTCTGCACCGAACCGATGCGCGAGCCCGCGCAGATCGTGGGGTGGTTCGTGCGGCGCTGGACCGTTGAGGTCACCTTCCAGGAAGCGCGCGCCCATCTCGGTGTCGAGACGCAGCGGCAGTGGTCGGACAAGGCCATCGCCCGCACTACGCCCTGCCTGCTCGCCCTATTCTCGATCGTCACGCTGCAGGCTGCACGGCTCCCAGTCCGCCAACGGCAACGGATCGCGGCCGCCGCGTGGTACCCCAAACCGCGCCCGACCTTCGCCGATGCTCTGGCCGCCGTGCGCTATGCGATCTGGCGCGAGCGGACTTTGGCAACATCACCGCGCCGACGCGCCCGAACAAAACCCCGCTTCCGTTTGCCAGCGCCCTGGGCCTATGCCCTCTGCCACGCCGCATGAGTGGCCAAAGTCGAGCTAAGAGCGTCTAACAAAACCATCGTTCGATGAAGCGCCACACTATGAGGGCGGCGGCCAGCGTCGAGAAGGCGAGATGGATGTCGGCTCGTCGCTCGTAGCGGATGGCGAGGCGGCGGAACTGGGCGAACCAAGCCAGCGTGCGCTCGGCGACCCACCTGTGGCGTCCCAGTCGCTGGCTGCTCTCGATCCCGCGCCGGGCGATACGGTGCTGGATGCGACGGTGGGTCAGGGCTTGACGACAGCGGCAGTGGTCGTAGGCCTTATCAGCATCTGTGGACGGCAGAGCTGGTCGTGCCACACGCCGGACAACGGACAGGGACACGCTGCGCACGGGCGACGATGACGAGACTGCCGTTGGTTCGATGACGCGCTCGATGGTGCAGCCCGGCAAGGATGAGGACAGGATCATCCGCCTGGTGAATCAGCCCGTGCGATCCCCGTCATCGCGACCGTTCCACGCGAGGTGCGGGAGAACCGTGAAGTCAGGAGAGGAGCAGTTCATCGCTAAGTACAACTGCGAAAGTCATGTGGCATGCGGCGCTCCGATGATGGAGCGGACGCCGCTTGGCGTGCGGTTTTAGCGGCCGAAGGAAGCTTGGTTCGCCTCAACCAGAGCATCCATGCTGGCGAACAGCTCACAGTGCGTGACCTCGCGGCGGAACTGGCGCCAGAGCATCTCGATCGGGTTCAGCCACGGGCTGTAGGCCGGAAGGTAAAGCAGGACGAGGCGGCCAGCGGCGGCGCGCAGCACCGCCTCGACCTCGTCATCCTCTGCGTGCTGGCATTTTCGCCTCAGAAAACGCGTGATTACGTGGCGATTTCGCGCCGCAAAGGGCTATTGAGAGCTCGGACAGAGCAAGCTTTTGGCAGGGAACGAACACGTGATGGACGGGCGGGATCAGACCATCTTCGTTGCGGGCCATCGTGGGATGGTCGGCTCGGCGATCGTGCGCCGGCTGCGGGAACTCGGCCACGAGCGCGTCCTGACCGCCGACCGGCAGGCGCTCGACCTGCTCGACCAGGCGGCGGTCCGGCAGTTCTTCGCCGAGCACCGGATCGATCAGGTCTACCTCGCCGCCGCCAAGGTCGGCGGCATCCACGCCAACAACACCTATCCGGCCGAATTCATTCACGACAACCTGCTGATCCAGACCAACGTCATCCATGCCGCCCACATGAGCGGCGTCGACCGGCTGCTGTTCCTCGGATCGTCGTGCATCTACCCGAAGCTCGCCGAGCAGCCGATGCGCGAGGATGCGCTGCTCACCGGAGTGCTTGAACCGACCAACGAGCCCTACGCCATCGCCAAGATCGCCGGCATCAAGATGTGCGAGAGCTACAACCGCCAGTACGGGCGCCGCTATCGCAGCGTGATGCCGACCAACCTGTACGGGCCGAACGACAATTTCCACCCCGAGAACGCCCATGTCCTGCCGGCGCTGATGCGGCGCCTGCACGAGGCGAAGGCCGAGGGCCGCGCGACGGTCACCGTATGGGGGACCGGCCGGGCGATGCGGGAATTTCTCCACGTCGGCGACATGGCCCGCGCCAGCGTGTTCGTGATGGAGATGGACGACGCGCTCTACGCGGCGAATACGCGGCCGGATCTGTCGCACATCAACGTCGGTACCGGCGAGGATTGTACCATCCGCCAGCTGGCCGAGACGCTGGCGCGGGTGATCGGCTACGAAGGCGATCTTGCGTTCGACGCGACCAAGCCCGACGGCACGCCGCGCAAGCTGATGGACGTGTCGCGGCTCACCGCCATGGGCTGGCGGCCGCAGATCGGCCTGGAGGATGGATTGCGCCAGACCTACGGCTGGTTCCTGGAGAACCACGCCACATTGCGAAGCTAACAATATCAAGGCGATGGTGATCGGCTTGGTTAGCCTTGACGCGGATGCGGTCGCGGTCGTAGCAGCCGGGCATCTTTGGAACGAGACGGGTTCATGACGGTCAAGCGAGCGCTGATCACAGGTGTGACGGGCCAGGACGGCGCGTATCTGGCGCAACTGCTCCTAGAGAAGGGTTACGCGGTGACCGGCATCGTGCGCCGTTCCAGCCATGCCGGCGTCTTCGACCATCGGTTGAAGTGGCTCGGCATCCTGGACGAGGTCGAGCTGGTCGACGGCAACCTGCTCGACCAATCCGCCCTGCTACGCATCGTCCAGGCCGCCAAGCCCGACGAGATCTACAACCTCGCCGCTCAGTCCTTCGTCACCTCCTCCTGGCAACAGCCGCTGCTGACCGGGCAGGTGACGGGGCTCGGCGCCGTGCACATGCTGGAATGCCTGCGCTCGGTGGCCCCGCAGGCGCGCTACTACCAGGCCTCGACCTCGGAGATGTTCGGGCTGATCCAGGAGGAACGCCAGAGCGAGACGACGCCGTTCTACCCGCGCTCGCCCTACGGTGTGGCCAAGCTCTACGCACACTGGATGACGATCAACTACCGGGAGAGCTTCGGGCTGCACGCCTCGAACGGCATCCTGTTCAACCACGAGAGCCCGCTGCGGGGCGTGGAGTTCGTGACCCGCAAGGTCACGGACGCGGTGGCGCGGATCAAGCTCGGCAAGCAGAAGGAGCTGCGGCTCGGCAACATCGACGCCAAGCGCGACTGGGGCCATGCCCGGGATTACGTGAAGGCGATGTGGCTGATGCTGCAGCAGGACCGGCCGGACGACTACGTGATCGCCACGGGGCGGACCACGACGGTGCGGGACATGTGCGCCATCGCGTTCAAGCATGTCGGCCTGGATATCGGCGACCACCTCGTCATCGACCCGGCCCTGTTCCGGCCGGCGGAGGTGGAGGTGCTCCTGGGCAACCCCGCCAAGGCGAAGGCGGCCTTCGGCTGGGAGGCGCAGACGAGCCTGGAAGCGCTGATCACCGAGATGGTCGACGCCGACATCCGCCGCCTCAGCGCAAACGCCTGAGCCGACACGTCAAAACATGAGGCGCATTCTCGTCACTGGCGCCTCCGGGTTCGTAGGTGGCCACGTTCTCCAAGGTGTTCGCGATGCCTTCGCCTCGGCCGAAATCCTAGGCGTCGGGCGTCGCGATTTGCTCAAAGTGCCGGACGGAGTTTCCTACGAGCGGCTCGACCTCGTTGATCCAATCGCGGTCGCGAGGCGGATCGGCACCTTCCGGCCCACTGACGTGCTTCACCTTGCGGCCGAATCGCCGATTGTTCGCGCTGACACATCAAAGTTTGACACGTGGCGTCTCAACTTCGGAGCGGTGTACGATCTGATCGACACTCTCGAGCGGATCGGAGAGCCTTGCATTTTCGCTTTCGTTAGCTCGGGCGAGGTCTACGGACGCGCGTTCATCGGCGGGTGCCCCGTAACCGAGCAGACAGCACCGCAGCCGATGAACGCCTATGCTCATTCCAAGTGGTTGGGCGAGCAGCTAGTGCTCAAGTCGACCGAAGGGACTTGTCTTAAGCCGATCGTGCTGCGTCCCTTCAATCACATCGGCCCGCGACAAGATCTGGCCTTTGCAATCGCCTCCTTCGCGCATCAGATCGCGCTGGCCGAAGTTGGGCAACGACCGCCCTTCGTGGAAGTGGGCAACCTATCTGTGCAGCGCGACTTCCTCGACGTCTCGGATGTTGTGGGTGCCTATATCAAAATTCTTCAATGTGCGGAGATGTTTAGTGGTCCTCAGACCTTCAACATATGCTCTGGTGAGCCGCGAAGCATCGAGAGCATACTGATCGGCTTAAAGAGGCTGTCCCGAGTTGCCGTAGAAGTCCGTCGCGATCCCACAAGGGCGCGGCAATCCGAGGTACCGCTGGCGTTCGGCGACGCCCGTCACCTACGGCTGGCCACAGGGTGGGTGCCGAAGATCGATATGACTGTGACTCTGGCTCGCATCTTGGACGATGCACGGACTAGGGCGGCAGACGCTGAATCGTGAGACACGCTGCGGAGAAATAAGTGAGCGACTGGAGCAACCAAGTTCTACCCGTGATCCTGTGCGGCGGGACGGGGACGCGGCTGTGGCCGGCCTCGCGGGAGAGCATGCCCAAGCAGTTCGCCCGGCTGGTGGACGCGGAGCGCTCGACGTTCCAGGCGACGCTGGCACGGGTGTCGGACGCGGCCGTGTTCGCGAAGGCGACCGTGATCGCCTCGGCCGAGGCCCGGTTCATCGTCGCCGAGCAGCGCGACCAGCTCGGTCTTGCCGCCGACATCCTGCTCGAGCCGCAGGGGCGCGACTCGGCCGCCGCGGTGGCGGTGGCAGCGCTGCACGCGGCGGCCACCGACCCGCAGGCGGTCGTGCTGATCATGGCCGCCGACCACGTCGTGCCCGACACCGCCGCCTTCGTGGACGCCGTGGTGCGCGCGGCCGCCGGCGCGCGGGCGGGCTACACCATGACGCTGGGCATCGAGCCGGACCGCCCCGCCACCGATTACGGCTACATCCGCCGCGGCGAGCCGATCGCCGAGGCGCCGGGCGCCGCCCGCGTCGCCCGCTTCGTCGAGAAGCCCGACCGGGCCGGCGCCGAGGCGCTGATTGCGGAGGGCGCGCTGTGGAACTCCGGCTACTTCCTCTTCCGCGCCGACCTGATGCTGGCCGAGCTGGAGGCGTTCGTGCCGGACGTGCTCGCGGCCGCGCGCGCGGCTTATGCAGCCGCGGTGACCGACCTCGACTTCGTGCGCCTCGATGCGGCGGCCTTCGCCCAGGCCCCCAAGATCTCGATCGACTACGCGGTGATGGAGCGGACCGCCCAGGCCGGCGTGCTGCCGGTGTCGTTCCCCTGGTCGGATGTCGGCACCTGGGACGCGGTCTGGCAGGTCCTGGACCACGATGAGGCCGGCAACGCGGTGCGGGGCCGGGTGTCGCTGATCGAGACGAAGAACAGCCTGGTCCACAGCCAGGGCGACGGCGTCACCGCTGTGGTGGGCCTGGAGGACGTGGTGGTGGTGTCCACGCCCGACGCGGTGCTGGTGGCCTCGAAGGCGCGCTCGGGGCAGGTGAAGGAGCTGGTGACCGCGCTGCGGGCGAAAGGTGAGCCGGAGGCGGACGCGCATCTGCGGATGTACCGGCCGTGGGGTTGGTACCAGCGGATCGACATCGGCGAGCGGTTCCAGGTGAAGCGGATCCAGGTGGTGCCGGGCGGCCGCCTGTCGCTGCAGAAGCACTACCACCGGGCGGAGCACTGGGTGGTGGTGCGCGGCACCGCCGAGGTGACGATCGACGAGCGGGTGGTTCTGGTCCACGAGAACGAGGCGGTCTACCTGCCGATCGGGTCGATGCACCGGCTGGCCAATCCGGGGAAGATCCCGCTGGAGCTGATCGAGGTGCAGGTCGGCTCCTATACCGGCGAGGACGACATCATCCGCGTCGAGGATATCTACGGGCGGTAGGCGCAAGAGATGCACGTGTCGGCATCTGCAGCTTAGCTTCTCGCATGAGTACGGCATATCGCTGGTTCTTGCGTTTGTCTCAGGCTGGCGTGTTCGAACGCTTAGCCCATGCTCTCACGATGCCCCCCAGTGGGTCGGACACGAGTCTGACCAACTGACCGTGCCATGGATGCGCAAGTGGCGTGCTTCGGTGGCGTAGGCGCAGACCGGACAAGCCGCATCCCGACAAGGGCTACGACCATCGCCGCTGCCGGCGCGAGTGCCGGGCGCGCAGCATCACACCACGCATCGCGCGTTGCAGCACCGGAACCAGCGAGGGGCCCGGCCGCTATCACTGGCTCGTCGAGCGGACGCTTGAAGGGCTGGCTCATTTCCACCGCCCCGCCACTCGCCGGCAGCAGACCCATTGCGGGATCTGGGCCGTATTGAGGTGTTGTTGCCCCTAAAGACCGGACAGGGTCTCCTGGGTTGATCGGGCGATGAACTCGCGCGGCGAACGGTAGCCGAGCGCACGATGAGGATGAAGGTTGTTGTAGTGTGCCAGCCAAACGGGGAGCTGGCGCAGCACGCTCTCGGCGTCTGGTAGCACCGAGACACGTACGTAATCGCGTTTCAAGGTTCGCACGAACGCCTCGGCCATGCCGTTGCTCTGCGGGCTTTCCAGCGGCGTTGTCTTTGGCACCAATCCAAGTTCACGGGCAAAGCGGCGAGTGTCGCGGGCCACGTAGCAGCTACCGTTGTCAGTCAGCCACTCGATCAGGCTCGGCAGCTGGTTGATCGCCCCGAAGCGATGCTCTACGGCGGCCACCATCAGGTCGCGGACGTCCTCGCCCGTGATGCCCGCCGTGGTCGCCACGTAGCTCATCGCCTCCCGGTCGCAGCAATCGAGCGCGAAGGCGGCGCGCACCCGCTCACCGTTCTCTGCTGCGATCTCCAGCCCGTCTGAGCACCAGCGCGTGTTGCGCACGGCCACCGCCACCTTGCCCTCGTGACGGCGCGTCTCGGCTCCCCCCGCATGTCGCTGGAGCAGGAGGCCGTGCACCTTCATGACCCGGTAAACCCGCTTGGCGTTCGGCGCAGGCCGCCCATCCCGCTCGGCCTGCCGGCGCAGAAGGGCATGGACGCGCCGATAGCCGTAAGTCGGCAGATCCGCGATGAGCGCCTGGATCGCGCCGAGCAACGCGGCGTCGGGTGCAGGCGGACGGCCGCGTCGGCCCATGGGCTTCCAGACGGGGGAGGCCTGCCTGGACGAGGCGAGGTGCGGGCGCGATACGCTCAAAGCTGCGGCCACAGCGCTCACCGGCCGTCCCCCGGCCACGAGGTCACGCGCGAGGGCAACGTTTTGGGGGCGGCGACCCGCTCCATCGCCTCGCGCAGGATCTCGGTCTCCAGCGTCTTCTTGCCCAGGAGCCGCTGCAGCTCACGGATCTGTGGCTCAGGCAGCCCGCAGCTCGGAGGCGGGCACCACTTCTTCGCCAGCCCCGGCGGCCGTGAACGCGCCGCGCTCCATCAGCCGACGCCACGTGAACAGCTGGTTGGCGTTCAGCCCGTGGCGGCGGGCGACGAGCGAGACAGACTGGCCGGGCAGATAGGTCTCCTCGGCGAGGCGCACCTTCTCCTGCGTAGTCCAGTGCCGACGCCGCTGGACGGAGGTGATCACCTCGACGCGTTCGGCGCGGGGCGGGTCGTTCGAACTCACCATACGGTCGGTCATAGGCACACACTTCCACAAGCGTGAGCCCCTGTCCCGTCATTTAGGGGGCTACTTCATGAGGCCGTCCTCCTATGGATCGGTTGTCACTGCGCCGGACTCGACCGGCGTTCCCAGGCTGCCGGAGGAAGCGCGCGGGCGCCGAACCAGGATCTCGCCTTGAGCGGGGCCTTCACAGATCGCGTCAGCGCAGTGCGATTCTATCGCGTTAGCTCCGCGAAATATGAGATCGTGCGTTGCAAGCCCTCATGCAACTGGATGGACGGCCGCCAGTCGAGGGTTCGGTCGGCCAGTGTGATGTCGGGACGTCGCTGACGGGGATCATCCGGCGGAAGCGGCCTATTGACGAGCTTAGAACGCGAGCTGGTCATATTTATGATGATCTCCGCCAAATGCCGGATGGTGATTTCGACAGGATTTCCGATATTTATCGGACCGGTGATCTCATGGCCGCTCTCCATCATCGCGAGAAGCCCTCCGACCAGATCGTCGACATAGCAGAATGACCGTGTCTGCTGCCCATCGCCATACAGCGTAATGTGTTCTCCGCGCAAAGCTTGCAGTATCAGATTGGACACCACTCGACCGTCGTTCGGGTGCATCCGCGGGCCATAGGTGTTAAAGATGCGCACAACTTTTATCGGCAAGTCATGCTGCCTGCGATAGTCAAAAAAAAGCGTCTCCGCGCAACGTTTGCCTTCGTCATAGCACGAACGAAAGCCGATTGGATTCACGCGTCCCCAGTAATCTTCAGACTGCGGGTGGATTTCGGGGTCGCCGTAGACCTCAGAAGTCGACGCCTGCAAAATTTTGGCTTTGACGCGTTTGGCTAAGCCGAGCATGTTGATCGCACCGATGACACTGGTCTTGGTCGTCTGCACTGGATCGAACTGGTAGTGCACCGGCGATGCCGGACATGCTAGATTGAATATTTCATCAACTTCGACGTATAGCGGAAACGTCACGTCGTGCCGCATCAATTCGAAGCGCGGCTCACCGAGTAGATGAGCGACATTGGCGCGTGTACCGGTGAAGAAATTGTCGACGCACAGCACGTTGTGACCGCGAGCCAAGAGGCGTTCGCACAGGTGCGACCCGATAAATCCCGCCCCTCCGGTTACGAGGATCCTCTTCGTATCGCCATACCGCATTAAGATCGCCCTCGATTCGTCCGTGCGCACTCTCTTCGCTGACGGACAATGCTCCTGCTGGAGCCGCAGCCCTTTTGACCCGTTCCGCGGTTCCAGCCCGTACCCTCATCGCTCGTAGTCCCGCTTCTGCACCCGTGCTAATGAAGCCGGAACGACGAGTCTGAGGAGCTGGTCTTGCAACGTAGATTGACGAAGTGGGATTCGGTACAGACTCTGCTCCGCGCAGGTTTGAATGTTGGCACGGTCATCGACGTCGGCGTCCAGCGGGACAGTCCGGACCTGCGCCAGCTTTTCTCGAATTTGCCCCATATCCTGTTCGAACCGGTGGTGGAGTATCACGAGTCCATTCACCGTGCCTACGCGGGCCTCAATTACAAACTTGAGCCCGTTGCTCTCTCAGATCGATATGGCCCGCTCTTACTGAGGGAGGTGCGTGCCGACGCCGACGGCGTCGTCAGTCACGTCAGTCCGGCGGAAGGACATGAGGCGAGCCTGAGGACGGTGCAACGCAAGACGCTGGACGGGTACGTCGACGAGACATCGCCGGCAAAACCTTACCTCGTAAAGATCGACGTAGATGGGCACGAGACAGAGATCCTGAAGGGGGCCAGGAGGGCACTCTTCGGCGCCTCCTGTCTGATCGTTGAGACGACGCTTCATCACCTGCCTGAACGTCTCAGGCTGGCCGAGGCCGCCGGGCTAACCCTGTGGGACATCGTCGATATGACCTATTATGACGGATGTCTCTACCAGTGCGACCTCGTCTTCATACCCGATCGCGCAGAGGGCCTCATCCGTCGCTTAGACCCGAGAATGCGGATCGCATTCGAGCCGTTCGACCCTGCCGCTTGGTATAGCCTGCACGCAACGACAGAGGGCGAGCCCTGAACCCGCGCCCTGCCACTCACTCGGGCGGCCGCTCTCCCGACCCTCGCTGTCTATCATCATACGATCGGATTGCGTCGGCGGCCGCTCGGGGCGGCACAGACGGCAGCGCCCGGCGGCATAGGTGAACCCAAGTCATTCATCCGACGCCTGATGGTTGTACCATTGTGTCTGATCTATCTCGCCAACCCCGATCGACACGCTGGCATTCAGATTCGGGTTCTTCGCCGTCCCCTGGCCTGAGATGAACACCAGATCCAGTTGATACAGACTGCCGCGATAAAAGCTGATGTCCGCGATGTCTCAAAGATGCATCCCGGCCTTCTCCGCCAAGGCGCAGCGTTCAGGCAAGTGCGGCAATGTGGTCTCGACTATCTGGCACGAAGTAAAGATTAGTGCGTTCTTGGCGCCGCGCAATATTTCCGTTTCATGCCCATCGACGTCGATTTTTATAAGATAAGGCACGTCTGTAGACTTGCCTGCCTTCCACGCCTCATGCCAATAACTGTCAAGTGACCGGGTCTCGGCTGATCTCAGGGCGTCCTCCATGTGTATGGCCGGATGTACATGAGTACGCATCCGGCGAAGGCCGCCTTGTGAGTTGGCCCGTTGAGGCTGAGGTCATAGGAGTAATCCTAGGACCTTGAGCATGACCCAGGCGGGTATCGAACTGGTGAGAGCCGAGCGGCGTCGACGCTGGACGCTGGCGGAGAAGGAGCGGTTGGTCGCCGCTTCGTTTGAACCGGGTGTGTCGACCTCGGATGTCGCCCGCCGGGCCGGTCTCCACGTCAGTCAGCTGTTCCGCTGGCGCAAGTTGCTGTGCGAGCGTGTCGGTGCTCCCACGCCAGCGCTGGTCCCCGTCGTGATCACTCCCACGTCCGCCGCGATGACGGTCGAGCCTGGTCGAGCGCACAACCGCGGCCGTCGCTCCGGCGGAGTGATCGAGATCGATCTCGGCAGAGGCCGGCGCGTTCGGGTCGGCTCCGACGTCGATGCAGCGGCGTTTCGGCGGGTGCTCGACGCCCTGGAGGGTCGATGATCCCGCTGCCGGCCAACGTGCGGGTGTGGCTGGCCACCGGCCACACCGACATGCGCAAGGGCTTTTCCAGTCTCGGCCTGATCGTCCAGGAGACGCTCAAGCGCGATCCCCATGGCGGGCATCTGTTCGTGTTCCGCGGACGGCGCGGCGACCTGATCAAGGTGATCTGGCACGATGGCCAAGGCGCGTGCCTCTACACGAAACGGCTCGACCGCGGCCGTTTCCTGTGGCCCTCGGTGGCGGATGGAGCCGTGACGATCTCGACGGCGCAACTCGGCTACCTGCTCTCGGGGATCGACTGGCGGATGCCGCAGGAGAGCTGGCGTCCGAGCGCTCTCGGCTGAGGATAACGCGTTACAGCGCTTGAAGAATATGCTCTTCTCTCGAGCGTGCCGAACGCGCCCGAGCCCCCGCCGCTTCCCACCGA
Organism: Methylobacterium tardum; assembly: GCF_023546765.1. Lineage (NCBI taxonomy): Bacteria > Pseudomonadati > Pseudomonadota > Alphaproteobacteria > Hyphomicrobiales > Methylobacteriaceae > Methylobacterium > Methylobacterium tardum. Next base: position 1,097,035 of record NZ_CP097484.1, on the reverse strand, counting down.
TCTCGCCGCCGCCCACGCCATGATCCTGGCCGAGCGGGCGGCCCGGCTCGCCTCGGAGATCGCGGTCGAACGGCTGAAGCTGGAGGTCGCCCGGCTGCGGCGAGAACGGTTCGGGACCTCCTCGGAGCGCAGCGCCCGGATCGACCAGCTCGAACTCGTCCTGGAGGATCTGGAGGAGACGCTGGCCGAGACCCGAGCGCAGGCGACCGCCGAGCCCGAAGCGCTCTCCGGTGCGGCTTCCTCGCGGCGCAAGCCCGCCCGCCGGCCTCTGCCCGAGCACCTGCCACGCGAGCGCGTCGTCCATCCCGGCCCGACGACCTGCGCCTGTTGCGGCGGAGCGCGCCTTCGTCACCTCGGCGAGGACGTCACCGAGACCCTGGAGCGGATCCCGGCGCGCTGGGTCGTGATCCAGCACGTACGCGAGCGCGTCTCGTGCAGCGACTGCGAGACGATCGCGCAGGCTCCGGCCCCATTCCATCCGATCCCGCGCGGACGCGCGGGCCCGAACCTCCTCGCCGAGGTGATGATGGCCAAGTTCGGCCTGCACCTGCCGCTGCATCGCCAGAGCCAGCGCTTCGCCCACGAGGGCGTACCGATCGACGTCTCGACGCTGGCCGGCTGGGTCGGAGCGGTGACGACCGCCCTGTCGCCCCTGGTCACCCGGATCGAGGCCCATGTTCGAGGGGCTGAGCGCCTGCATCTCGACGACACGCCCGTCCCGGTCCTGGCCAAGGGCAAGACCCGCACGGGCCGGCTCTGGACGGTGGTGCGTGACGACCGTCCCTTCGGCGGTCCCGAGCCGCCGGCTGTCGCCTACTTCTACTCCCCCGACCGCTCCGGCGCGCATGCCGAGACTTGGCTGGGCGACTTCCACGGCCTCGTGCAGGCGGACGCCTTCTCCGGGTTCGGTCGGCTGTACGAACCCGGCCGCAAACTAGGCCCGCTGCGCGAGGCGGCCTGCTGGGCGCATGCCCGACGCAAGTTCTTCGAGCTGGCCGAGCTCAGGAAGGCTCCGATCGCGATCGAGGCGGTGGCGCGGATCGATGCGATCTTCGCCACCGAGCGCGCCACCAACGGTCTTGCCGCCGATGAACGCCGCGCGCACCGTCGCACCCGCTCGGCCGCCCTCGTCGCCGAGTTGGAAGCGTGGCTACGGCAGAACCGCGCCAAGCTCTCGGCCAAGGCTCCGGTGGCGCAAGCGATCGACTACATGCTCAAGCGCTGGAGCGCCTTCATCCTTTTCCTCGGCGACGGGCGTGCCTGCCTGTCGAACAACGCCGCCGAACGGGCGCTCCGGCCGATCGCGGTAGGCCGCCGCAACTGGACCTTCGCTGGCTCGGATGCCGGCGGCCATCGCGCGGCCGCCCTCTACACGCTGATCGAGACCGCCAAGCTCAACGGCATCAATGCGCAGGCATGGCTCGCCGATGTGCTCAGCCGTCTGCCCGACCATCCGGCCCAGCACATCGACGATCTGTTGCCGTGGAACTGGACCCAACATCAGCCCAGGCCGATCGCTGCCTGACACCCCATCGGGAGAACGACCGCGGCCTTCACCGCAGGCGTACTACATGACTGACAATGCCGTCGTCGTCTGACCTGACATCTTTCAGAAACATTATGTCATCTCGGTCCGACAGTGCGTTATTCTCCAGATCGAACGACATGTCTTCATAATTTAGTTTGATGTCTGCCGCATATTCTCGAACTGGTTCGAACAGGATATATCGTTTATCCGGGAACATAAGCCGAAGTTCAGGACCATCGCGCTGGACCCTAATATCTATCACCGTGCCTACGGCGAGCCCGGCATCCTTCAAAACCTAAGCGAGTCCCATTTGGTGAGCCTGCGTTTCACGCCTTGCTCCTCGACACCGTGCGGTGGTTCGCGCATCGCAGCGCCGCGGGATCCGCGTTTCCCCGGCCTTCGCCTCGACCACCGCCTCTACCACTTCCGGCTCGCCTACTCCGGCTTGGAGCACGCCCACGTCGTGCTCGGCGGCGTGGCCCGCGAGCACCGCACCAACAGCCTTCGCAACCTCGACGCCGCCGCCCGGGAGGATCTCACCCGCCGCTGCGAGGCCCTCTGCGCCCGCTACGGCATGACACCCACCCGCAACAATACCCGACTTGTCCGCGAGAACGTCTCGGTCGAGGGCCCGCACAGCCACCTCGAGCGGGTGATCGCTCACGCGCTCCTGCTGCGCGCCAGCACGGACTTCCCCGACCTGATCGCCTACCGTACCTTCGTCAACGAACTCGTCGGACGCCGCAACGCCCGCAAAGCGCAGCGACAGCGAGCGTGCCGTCCTGGCGCAACTGCCCGAGCGGCGCTCGTGCCATTACGAGCAGGTCAGCGCGCGCCTCCTCGGCCGGCGGGTTCCGCCTGCGCAAAATTTCTACACCGTGCCCTAGCGCCTGAATGGCCATACCCCGCGCGTGCGCCTTTACGACGACCGCCTCGGCGACTTCGTTGGCGGCTCTCACCTCCTCACCTGCCGCCGGGGCGGGCTCATCCCGACAAAAACGTTTCCGGACTTAATTTAACATTCTTACAGTTCTAAGTATCATGATTTTCATTGAGATCTCGAATTGCCTCTTCGATGCGAATGCGATGTATGCGGGGAATCATCAAAAGTACATCTTTATAATGCACCGTGTAAGATGTGCCATTCATTGCTTGTATTATCTCGTCGATGGACGGCCAATCGGTAAACCGATGGGGCCTGATCGGAGGTTCTAAAAAATACCTGGCATCATCGATCATGACGACATGTCTGCTAAACCACGGCCGTATTACTTCGAGCTCTGTTAGGAGCGGGCATTCATTGCTCTCGCCGGCTGTCTGTCCAGTCGACCAATGTGCATCCAAAAATATCAAACTTGGAGGCAAATTTGGAATAAGCCGAGACAAGACCAGGCTCGTATCTCCAAATCTTGAATCGATGTTGTCGGCAGAAGAGAACGTGTCTTGCGCAATATCATAGTAATGCTTAGATGCTTCGATTGTATAAACCTTCGGGAAGCGCTCAGAGGCCCATAAACTTGTCTTTCCCTCGAAGGTGCCTGTTTCGGCGAAAGCCTCAAACTTAAAATTCTTTTGTAGGAGGGCTATAAGTTCTTGAGGAGGTCCCCATGTGACGATACCCATCCAAACACGCTCCATCGCCAAGTCCTGGAAGGTGGCTCCGTACCATAGCAGGATCAGCTTGTCAGACCGTGCGCCCAACGTCGCCTCTTGCGCGACCAGATCGGGCACCTGTCCGAACATGCCTCGCCCTGCCGTATTCCCTTCCGGCAGCGGGCGGCGGTGCGGGCAAACGCGCTGCTATTCATTGGACTTAGATGTTCGCTCTCAGTCTGATTGCGACGAGTTAGCCCCTCTTATTCACCCGGCAGGCGACGGATCGAGTTTTTGCGCTGTAGCCGCGCGAGATCGCTGCGCCTTCGACGCTGTGGATCCAGGTTGTTTCGGCAATGCTTGAGGAACGGGAGCGGGCTCGTCGGGGCGTCTCGGCCCTGTGGCTCAGGCCGGTGCCGGTCCCAGAGCCCCTGCGAGGTAGTGCAGCAGGTCAGCCTTCGGACAGGCTGCGGCGAAGGCGAAGCGGACGCGAGCAGCGCTCTCGCGGATGCGGGGTCCGAGTTTCAGGAGCTGCAGCCGGATCGTGGCGAACTCGGCCCTTGCCAGGCGGTGGTCCTTCATGATGGCGTCTCGCACGGTGAGCGTCAGCCAGTAGGCGGCGATGTACAGAACTAGCCGCATCTGGTTCGCAGCCGGGTGCCGACAGGAGGTGCGGTCGGAGGCGAGTTGGCTCTTGTGCAGCTTGATCAGATTCTCGGCCTGTCCGCGGGCGCAGTACAGCTCGGCGTAGAGCCATTCGGGCGTGCCGGTCGTAATGTTTGTGACCACGTAGCGAATGCCGATGCCGATGCCGAGCCGGGTCGCCTCAATGCGGGCGGCATCGCGGCGCTGGCGCCGCCAGAACTTGGCCGCATGCGCGGTCTCGGCAAAACCGCGCACCGCATCCATGTCGCCGACGGCCCGCACCACCCGGATGTGATCGGCCGTCGCCTCGACTTTGGCCGCCAACGCCCTGGTGCCGGTCAGCCCGAAGATGTAAGCCACGTCGTTGTCCTCGCGACCTTACCATGACCTCGGGTCGGCCGTAGGGCCTGTCGCCGCAGGTGGTGATCGCAGAGTTGGGCCAGTGCCGGCGGATGGCTCGGACCAAGCGGCACAGATGAGAGCGCACCTTGCGGCTCGAGGGCGTCCTGCCCGGCCGCAGGATCACCGTCACCGGGCGCGAGGCGGCGGTGTCATAGACGTGGATCGGCAGGAAGCAGCGGTCATCGTGGTGGGCATTGAACAGCGACAACTGCTGCTGGCCATGGACGACGTCGCAGGTGTCTTCGATATCCAGGATGACGCAAGCGGGCGGCTTGGCGTAGCTGGCGCAGTACAGGCCGGCCAGCACCCGCCCAAGCCGGATCAGGTCGCGCAGGCCCGGTGTGTTCTCCAGCCGCGAGACGGTGGGCTAGCTCATCAGATCCGCGCCGCTCTCGGGCAGGCGTCCGCAGGCGAGCTTGAACGCCGGGTCGGCGCGCAGGTAGTTGAGGTCGTCGTCATCCTCATACCCGCAGGCGTTGGCCAGGATGCGGGCCAGAAGGATCTCGGAAAGCGGATGCAGTACCCGGCTCGGATCACGACGGTCCGAGATCACGGCGGCGAGCTTCTCAGCCATGCCGAACCGTCGGGCGGCCTGAGCCAACAGCAGAGAATGCCACTGTCCGAGGTCAGGCGTCCGCCATCGAAGGCGGATGTGAGCTTCTTGCCCCGGACGGATGGAAATCCGAACGGAAGCACGTCAAGATTGGACATGGCGGGCGTGGCGGGCTCGATGGTGTCACAGGTGTTGGCGTCAGCACCCAATCCCTAAGCCACATCAATGTCTTACGCTAAGCTCGCCACCTCAGATCCACTGCCCTCGTGAATAAGTTAGGCTAGCAGACATGATGGCGGCTGAAACGTCCGTCAAGCCGACGGCATGCCCGGGCCCAGTCAGGGAACGACAACAGGACTGCCCTGGGCGGGGGCTAAGATCCGCATCCCGAACAAGATTTGAGGTCGGAGCCGAAGCTTGTCTTCGACAGCATGGACTTGTAAACATCTGGCCATAAACGTTGGCGCACCGGATTGCTAGACGCACATTCGCGGGACGGCTTGGATGACGAGATGGTTGCTTTGGCCCAGGCCGAACTCGTGTCCATGCTCAACGGAGAAGCGGTTATCTTGGTACGTGGACCTTTTGATGCATGAGCAAGAAACTTAAAATTCAAGTGCGCCTATCGCGCACATGGCCTGAGGCCGGCTACGCCGGGACCGTTCCGTTCGACGTTGTTGCCAAGCTAACGGATCAGCATGATAGACCTTAATCATATCGCATCGCTTGTGGCTCGTTCAAACGCGACGCTTCTAGAAGTCGGTGCCAACGATGGAACAGATACCAGAAGGTTGGCTAAGACCTTTCCATTCGGCCAGGTCATAGCTTTCGAGCCGGACCCACGGGCGGCTATGAGATTCCGTGAACGCGTTCAAGAGAAGAATGTGCAACTGTTCGAAACCGCGATTGGCGATCGGATCGGCAGCATTGAATTCCACCAGAGTGGTGGTTTATGGCCGCACAGCGAGGAACAGCGAATTATCCAAGGGTTGCCAACTGACTGGGATCAGTCAGGCTCGATCCGGAAGCCGAAACTTCACCTTCAGGCTCACCCTTGGGTGAGTTTTGGAAATATAATACAAGTTCCTATCACTACTCTTGATCAGTGGTCCAGTTCCAACAAAATCGTATTAGTTGACTTCATATGGGCTGACGTCCAGGGAGCCGAGGCGGATCTCATCAGCGGGGCAAGCGACATGCTGCAATGGACGCGATTTTTCTATACGGAATTCTCAAAACAGGAATTTTACGAAGGGGCCCTCGATCTTGATGGGATCGCTTCCCTGCTGCCAGACTTTGAGCTTGTCGAAGTGTACGAAAACGATGCTCTCTTTGCCAACAAGAGGCTTTCGGGTATTTTTGATCACGCATGAGCTCCGAATTCATTAGAAGCGATAAGGTTACCTCTTGATGAGTGGCGATAGAGACGCGCAGGTCGAAGCGCTCGTCGATCTAATCCGACGAGCGGACGCGAGCGGCGACCATATGAGTGCCTTGCGGTACTGTCAAGATGCCGTACAATTAAGGCCTGGCGACTACTCTTTGCTGCTATGGCTAGGGTGGTTATATTTCAATTGTAGGCACTACCGGGCTGCAATGGAGTGCGCGCAGCTGGTTCTGAGACTCGATTCTTCAGACGCTCCGAGCGGCTACCGGCTCCTTGTTTTCGCAGCAGCGGCCTCAGGAGACTGGGAGGCCGCGAGCCAAGCGTTTGCCAGACTAAGTGGCGTGTCGTTGGATGCCTGTTCGAAGGTCGCGAGTGAAGCGATCGGTGCGTTTTTGGGTTATCTTAATGTGCAATCCCAGTCTGGCAATCATGAGGCTGTGATCAGGGCCTATCGGTGCCTGCCCTCTATAGTAAGGCAGTTGAAGGACAGGAATAGGTTCGTTATCGATCTGATGGCGGCTCATGCGTGCGTCATGGTCGGCAATAATCTTATGGCAACTGAAATCCTCACCGGACAAGCGACTGAGCTGGACGAACCGACCGCTTTCATCGACTACCTCAAACCATTCTCTGGAATAACCCTGATCACCTCTTTGATGCCTATGCGGCATGAGATCCAGCGTCTCGCTGTAAATTCCTGGCGCAGTTACGGCGCGCTTGTATTATCCATCAATTCCGGTGACGAAATCGAACTTCTGCGTGATATTTACCCGGATGTGACTTTCGTCTCCGCGCCGCGCGACGCACGTCGCGAGTATGGAAAGCCGTACGTCTATATGGCCGATATGATATCGGCTTTAAATCATTCAGATCACGAGATCGTCGGCGTCATAAATTCTGATATCGTTCTCAGCTCGTCAAATCTGCCGTTCTTGCGTGAGATCAAGCATGCAGCGCGCCATTGTATTGTTTATGGTCATCGTTTTGACGTTGATAGCATAAAGGAGATCGCCACAAAGCCAGACGAGGGTGAGTTGTTCGTAGACGGTATCGATTGGTTCATGTTCCCGAGAGAAAGGGCAGATCTACTCGCTAGTCAGCCTTTCATTTTTGGCTGTCCCTGGTGGGATCTCTGGCTGCCTGTGCTTGCCTCGATCAACAAGCTCGAGATTTGCCTGGCAAATGGCAAGTTGGCCTTTCATGAGACGCATAAACAGCGATGGGATCCAGATATTTTTTCCGATTTCGGGCAAGTGGTACTTCGCGAGATCGCGACGGTTGGAAATCGGGGTTTGTTGGGTTACGGCGCCCGTCTGTTGGCAGATTTCGCGGAGGCATGTGGCAGTGAGGTTCAGTTCGGCCTTGAGCCGGCGCGTTTCGCCGGCCGCTTAGCTGAATTCATCAAAGCCTTGATCCAAAAAGGAAGATTGGCGATAAATGAGGTCTAGGCGCCGGTCGCAGCGATCACATGAAAGGTGTGGTGTCGGGCGGTGGCTCCGCAATCGCGCGTGTCCTCCGGCTGCGGCTCGTTCGCCGGAAGCTTATCTCCGCTGTCTACAGGGCGCGTCGAGTGGAGAGTTTGTCCGGCTCTTGGCAAGCGTAGCTTTAGGTGATCAGAGTCCAGCGGGATTGGGAGAGAGCCTCGAAGCGGCGCTGACTCGGTGGGGAAGAGCGATCACCGAGAGTTCAGCGTGACCGACCGAAGACTATCGGGGGGCAGCGATCTTTCACCCAAGCTTTAGCCATCGACTGCCGCATCACAGCCGCTGTCTGCTAGGCCAAGCTCTGCACGCTCGTCGTCGATATCTGACCAATCGTGATAGGCGATCTTACATGTTGAAGGATCAGGCATTGCGCGATGCCGTCTGCGGCATCCAGAGCAGTTTGGAGGTGCTGGGCGATCCACGCAATCTCCTGCGCCTGGGCATGCCTGACAGCCGACTGGGGCATGCGCGCGTCGAGAAAAAGCTTCACCAGCTTGGGGAGGAGAAGCATCTCCAAGTCGGCGTGGTCGCATTATGGCCTATGACTCAGGACCAAGTCTTCCAAGTGGGTGAACGATCCTATAGCTTCAGTATACGCGCTGCCGATCAACTCGCCGATTGCGATATCATCTTCATAAATTGGAATTATTTTTACGGGAAGCCGGAAAGACTGCAAGATATATTAAAATTGTTGCACGACGAGGCCAAACCTCGCGTAGGTATCATATGGTTGATTGATCATCATCACGAATTTGAGCAGTCGCTTCGGCTAGCGTTTGAATTCGATTTCTATGTGCACGCCCATCCGACCCGGGTCGACTACCTGCGTTCGGTAGCTCGCAATTGTCTTGGCCTCCTGCCGTGTTGTTTCGGCCAGTGGGAACCACTTGATGTTGAGGCGTTTGCAGGAAGGTACATGGTTGGGCCGCGCGTCGACGCTTTGTATGGAGGTTTCCGGGGGTATAATGACTCGTTCTCCCGAGAGGCTTTCTTGCGCACCGCCATCGAGCGCATACCCGGAAACAACCTGTTCCTCATACCGTACAACGAGCCCAACGAGAGCCACCGCTACTTCTCTAAGTCCGGCGAGGAGCAGTTCGAGGAGTGGTGCCGGCACAAAACTTCGGCGGTGCTCGCCGTGAACGAGGACGTCCCGATCCGGCTGTTCGACGCTTTGGCGACCGGGCAGATCCCGATCGTGTCCGATGATGTCCAGAGCCTTGAGATGATCCTGCCCCCGGCCGATCAACTCGCGCTCCCTGTTCTGCGCTACCGAGCAGGCGACGTCGGCGATCTCGAGAGAGTGCACCGCGAAGCTGTACGCCTGTTCGATGCGGGCGGTGAGGCCGGCGCGTGGCGGCGCCACCGCTACGCCGTCGCGCAGCACTCATACGTCGCCCGCTTGCGCACGCTCGCCGAGATGCTGGAAGTGAAGATCGCGGGGAGTTTCGGCCATTTTGAAGGCGGACAGATCATCGATCGCCCTGCCGAAGGCTCGGCATTGCCGCTCCCCTTCGTTAGGGAACCACGCAGAACTCCTGTAGAGATGCTCGTAGCCGAAGAGATTCAGGCCGGCGTTCCGATAATGCGCTGTGCCGTCGCAGACGAGGTGGCAGCGCTCGAATCGCGCTTGGCTGTTGCCGATGAACGGGAGCAGGCCGTGCGTGCCGTGCTGCGCGCATTGATCGTCAGCCTCCGTTGGTTCGGCCTCGACCGAAGCCGATTCAGACGCTGCGTCGAGGAGGAAGGGCAGGACACACCCAACGATGGTCCGGCGGCGATCCGGCATACCGTGCTTTATCAAGAAGCGCGACGGGTGCTCCGCGAGGCTCCCTGAGGCCATCAAGCAAGGAAGCCGCTCCCGATTTGGCCGGAGCTACAGATAGACGCGTGACGCGCGAAGCGCAGAGTCGCGCGGCACGAACACTAGATCGACCTGCCACAACAGACTGTCGCTCGGCCGGAGCACTGGTTCCAGGATGTCCCAGACCTCGTAGCCGTGTGCTGTCATGAAGTTGACGATCCGGCCAAAGCGTGCTGCGTGCTCATCGAGGAGCGCCGCCTCGATCACGACCACACAATTGCATGTGAGCGTAGCTTTGGCGCCTTCCAGCACGTCGAGTTCTGCGCCATCGACGTCGATCTTGAGGACAGCCTGGGTCGACGGGGAGATCGCGAGCCGCCGAGCGACGAGGCTGTCAACCGTAACGACCGGAACACTGGCGCGCGGCCATTCGGGAGGCGCTATGTCGGCGGGCCAGTGAACGTGAAGTTGATCGGGTGCGGTGGCGATATCGGCGGTCCCCGCTGCGCGGCCGGCGAAGGCGTTGATGCTCTCGCAGGATCCCAAGCTGGATGCGATGCGCACCAAGTCGTCCTTAAATTTCGGCAGCGCCTCAACCAGGACGTAGTGAGCATCCGGCCAAACCTCGTAGAGGCCCTCGGTTCCAGTCGCGACGCCGACATCGATGACGAGCGAGGCATTGAAGCCGTGATGCGCGCTCAGTGATAGTGCCTCTTTCTTGGTCCGCATCCCTGCTTCCTACTCCTCCAGCTTGCCGATTCCCAGCACTTCCGTCAGCGCCCCAGCGCAGACCGTAGATACCGCTACACCCTCTTCCGGTCGTGTCTTCTGGCGTGATGTAGCTTCGGCCTGGTGGACACGATCACCGACCGGGGCCGGATTGATTAGGTTGCCAGAGTGGGCAGACTGGCGAGAGAATCATCGCCCAATGGGGGTGCTTTCCAGGGTGATGTAGCGCGAGCGCTGGACGGCCCACTTGAAGTGCTGTTCCGGCAGGGTCGCGCTGACAAAGCGGATGATGACAGCCTCTATGGGGAAGAGCACCATCCGGCGTTCAGAGTTCGATATTCACGTCGCCCCGAAGGATGCGGATCGCCCCGGCGGGAATCCCGGCTGGGGTCGCGTCCTCACGGGCGGGAGTCGAGAACGAGATGCCCATCAGTTCTGCATGGATCGCGGCCGCGCGCAGGGCCGCGGCGTCGTCGCCGATGGTGGCCTCGAACCGAGCGATGGCCAGCCAGACATCGGGGTCCAACGGCCCGATCTCGCGCAGGACCTTGAACAGGCGACGCGCCGGCCAGGGTCGCCAGTCAGCCCCAGGAAAAGCCCGCAGGCGGCGAGCAGGCCGACAGGCATGTCGCTCCGAATCCGGATCAGACGGCACAGATCGTCGACTCGGCCCGTTCGAGCGAGCGCCACGGCCAGCAACTGGGGCGGAGCGTCCGGATCCTCGGGCAGGGTCGACAGAGCGTGCTCACCCTCGAGATGCACGCCGGCGATGGCGCAGAGAAGGAAATTGTCCAGGGACACGGCGCGATCTCCTATGTCCGGCCCGAGATCTCGGCCTGAGGCGCCGCCACCGCCAAGTCTCGGATCAGGTCCGCGACCGCGGCGGCGTAGGCCGCTCTGTAGCGCCGTGCAGTTTCCGCGGTTCCACTTTCCCCCGGGCGGCGCGCTGCGAGGTCCGCGTAGGTCTCCGCGTGCCGCCCCAGATCCGCTACAGCCGCCTGCGCGTCGGCACCCTTCTCGCACTGCAACACTGCCAACTCCGACGAGAAGCGCGTGCGAAACGCCGCGAAGAAGCGCTGGTGAAGGTCCTCCCCCCACGCTCTCGGATGATTGAGGTGCAGCAGGGCCGCGGCAGCCGGACAGGTGGCCTGAGAGCCCGCGAGGAGGAGCGCCATCGCGAGGGCGCGCCCCCACCCGGGCAAACCCACGGCGAAGGGCTCGACGTCGAGTCCAGCGGCACGCCCGACGTCGAATAGGACCGCTGACGGACCGCTGGGATCAAGGACGCCAGCGTCATCACAGGGATGCACGACGTTAGCGCGGTTCAGAAATATTGGCCGGCCCCCGCTCCGGCCTTCGTTGACGACGCGCCGGAGGAGATCGGGGTCTGCAACCCGCACGTCCGCGCTCGCGATGCCACCCCACGTCACCCCGGCGACTTGCAGGGCGCGGATCATCTCGGACACCGGTATCAACGGTCGCCTGCAGAGATCACGCGCGTCGCGCTCTGCGACGAGGACCGGCATATCCGGGTATGCAGTACGGATGGCGTCCGCCTCGTCTGCGGCGTTGACACTGACGACGTGGAAGCCGCTCGCCCGCCAACTCTCGACGCAGCGGTACTGGTTCAGATGACCAATTTCGCGCGCCCCGGTGATCCGGCGTGCGGGGTGCGGGGCCAGCGATGTGGCCAGGGTGGGGGGCGCCGTCACAGTTCAGAATCCCGGGCTGCCGGCGCCACCACCGCCGAGCGCAGCGCGGTGGCCAGCCGGGCGGAGTATGTGACCGTGTCGAAGAACGGAGCGGCGCGCATGCCCCGCGCTATGCCGACCTTGAATGCGGCCCAGGCGGAGAGATCCTCGGCAAGTATGCAGGCCGTTCGCAGGTAACCGTCGACAGAGTCCGCGACGTAGCGCGACAACCCCATCAGATCCAGCAAGTCGGCGGTCTGGTTCTCGCGCTGTGTGGGGCCGCCCTTCGTGACGATCGGTATGTTCAACCGTAGGGCGTCCAGCGACGACAATCCGCCGCTGTGGGGAAAGCTGTCGAGATAGATGTCAACCTCGGATAGAAGGTCGGCCACGACCCCCGCGTCCCGCCAGGGACCCGCCACGGTCACGCGCGCGGGATCGACTCCCCGCGCGATGAGCTGATCGCTGAAGCGGCGCAGGAAGCGCCGACCCGCAAAATCGGAACTCCAGTTTGGGTTGAACGGGTACAGCACGAGTCGGCTATTCTGCGTCTCGGCTAAGATCTGCGTCCACGTATCGGTAAGAGCAGGATGGATTTTGTAGAAATTTGCTCCGCTGCCGAACAGTGTGACCGTCGATGGGTCGCGTAGGCGCTGGAAGGAAAGCTTCGCGCTATGGTGCTTCCTCCCCTCGCCTTGGCGGTCGAACACGAGGCACGATCCCGGCAGGCGCACGAGCGCCTCGGTGTAGCCGTCTTGCGGCCTCTCGGCTCTCTCCGAGAGCAGGCCGGAGATGTAGAGGTCGATGGCCGGGAACGCCGTCGTGACCACAGCACACAGGTTGACCGCTTGCCACCGCGCCAGCCGCAACGTCGCCAGGGCGATGTAGTCGTTATAGCCGTGCGTAACGTTCGTCATGAACATCAGACAATCGAGATCGAGGGCTTTGATCGCCTCAGCTTGCTCCATCAGCCCGCGCGCTCGGCTGAGGTCGGCGACCTCATGGCTCAGGGCGGCAATTCGGCCCTCCATAGTCCGCCGATCCTTCGTTGCCGGGCGGTTATGGTGGATGATCGAGACGATGTGGAAGCCATGATCCCGCAGACGGTCGACGGACGCCGCCCCGACGATGTTCTCCGTACGCCAGTCAGTATCCGCCCAGAGCAGCCCAATCCGGATCGTGGGGCCACGGGGAAGCCGTTCCGTTTGGCTCGTTTTGGCAGGATCGAGGCCATGTCTGCGCTTGAGATAGGCGCGGATCACGCGGCTCTTCGCCCGCGCGTGTTCGACGAGCATCCCCTCACACGAGTAGACAATCCCGCCGCCGATCGAGCGGACGCTATGGTCCAGAAACGTGTTCAACGGACCGGTGGCGCTCTCGATCCGGTCGGCGAGCGCGGCGCCAAGCGCGGCACCGTAAGCGACGAAGCGGGCACGCTGAGCATCCGTCTCGAAGCACCGCGGTTGCCACGTCGCGTAGATCAGAAGGATATTATCGAAGCGCCCCTGCGCGACGAAATATTCGAGCCCGTCCAAATCGAAGGGCGGACACAGGAATATGCCGCCGAGCAGTCGGCGGGGATCATCTTGAGCGAGGGCGCCCCACGCGTCGCGGACCCTCTCAGACGGAGCCGGAAGCTGGAATATCGCGTCGAGAACGCGGGGCTCATGGGCGATTGCGAAGAAAACCGCACCGGCCTCCTTGGCAAGTAGGGCCAGGGCCGACTCGGCTTGGTGATGACTGACGAGCCCGATCCAGCGATCGCGCGCGTCAGCAGCAAGCTTCGCATCAACCGGCGCGCCGTCGGCGAGCCAGACGCGCAAGCACGCGTGCAGTTCGCGCAGGCTGCCCGCGAGCACCTGCTCCGTGATGTCAAGGCTCATGAGGTGGCGCCGGGCCCGTCCGAGGCTGGGATCAGGCCGGCTACGTCTCGCCCCGCGAAATACGACAGCAGCGCCGCGCGGACGATGAGCCGGTTGCGCGCGAGCACCTCGGGAGCGACTGGCCGGACGCGCAGCAGCGAGACGCCGATCGAGAGCGTACGCGCATCGCTCGGATTGGGCTGCTTGGCAAATGGGGCGCATACCTCGATCTCGGTGAGGCTCTCCGCCAAGTCGCGCGGCTCGGTCCCGGTCGGGTCCGCGGAGCGGGGTGCGCGCGCCGGGAGCGAAATCACGTATCGGCGGACCTCGTCGGCCGTAAGGGTTGCGGCGACGGGATGCCCGTCTACGCTGAATGTCACCGCCTCCCAGTACGCGTGATCCGCTATGTGTGGCACGTACACGCTCAGTTCTAGGTCAACGGCGCGGTCGAGGACCGCAAAGACACGCGCCGTGGGCTTGCTTCCCATCCACCGGAAGCACACGCCTTCGAAGATCTCCGAGGGGTACCAGCCTGTCCCGGCCAGCATGCTGTCGAACGGGATTTCCGCCTCGATCGGCAAATCGAGGCCCGAATCCCACGAAATGGTGCCTGGCTCCTGCTCGCTGCTCTGATGCAGCGTGACCGATGCAGCGCTCACTGAACGAGGATTCCTTCCGATCGTGCCGCGGCAGCGGCGGCCCCTCTGCCGAACGTCAGCAAATTTTTCTCCGGCACCAGCGTCGTATTAAGGCCCGCGACCCGCATGAACGCCTCGACATGACGCGCCGCGCAGGCCTCCCAGCTGAATTGCCGGCTGCGCAGTTCCGCCTCCCGCGCCAGTGCGGCGCGCAAGGTGGCGTCGGTGGCCAGCCGCTCCACCGCCGCCGCGATGGCGGCCGGATCGGTCGGATCGACCAGGATCGCGCCCGAGCGCGCGATCTCGGCCATGCTCGACCCGTCGGACGTGACGACGGGCGTGCCGCAAGCGAAGGACTCGACGATCGGCAGGCCGAAGCCCTCCGCGAGCGATGGGAAGACCGTGCAGACCGCGCCAGCGTAGAGGTCCCAGAGCTGCTCGTCCGGCACACGGCCGAGGAACGTTATGCGATCCGCGTCGGCGCCCGCAAGATCGGTTAGTCCCTCAGCCGTAACTGACCAGCCCGCCTGACCGACCACGACCATGCGGAGATCCTGAACGGATGCGGCTCTTAGGTGCCGCATCGCCGCGATAACCGTACGCAAGTTCTTTCGGGGCTCGATTGTCCCGACGCAGATGAAGTACGGCGCCCCGTCAGCCGTCACGGGGTGCGCCGACCCGGCCGTCCTGCCGCTCCCGGACGGCTGCGCCACACCGTGATGGGCGACGGACGATGTGGCCGGCAACGTCGGAAATGTGGCGCGCAGGGCCTCTTCCGTAGCCGCCGAGACGCACAGGACGTGGTCGGCGTCGGCGAGGTAGCGCAACTGTGCGTTGAACTTGGAGACCGCCACCTTTGAGAACCAGTTCGGATTCGTGAGCGGGAACAGGTCGTGAACCGTGAAGACCTGTGGCAGCCCCTCAAAACGCGGGTCCACGCCCGCGAAGGGGAAATAGGGATAGAAGGCCACGCCGGACCGGGGCCGCAGGCCGGGCTTGGCGAACGTGGTCTGCGCGAAGTTTCCCGCCCGCAGCGCGGCTGCGCTGTCCTCGAGTTGCGGCGCATGGAACAGCCGCAGATCGATCCGTGCGTCGCGGGCAAGTTCCTGCATCACGTTGTGCACATAGCGATGGACGCCCGTAGCCGCCTTCGGGTCAGTCACCGCCATGCAAAGAACGTCGACGTTCATGTACACGGTGAGCGCCTCCGCACCCGGGACATCCTGATCGAGACCCGCGGTTCCCTGGCTAAGGGCTCTCGCCTCGGCTCGGCTCGGCAGCCGGCCCGTCCCGATGGAAGCGACCAACAGGCGCCGTTGCCCAGGGGACAGGGCTGCGGCCGGTTCCTCCTCCCCGTCGAGGTAGGCTGACAGGAACGCCGTCCGCACGTGCCGGGCGTAGCGCGCCTCGGGACGCGCGAGGATCTCGCGGATGATGTTCCGCCGGTCGCCGCCGGAGCGAAGCGCCTCGGTTTGCCGCGCGTGCTCCGCGACAAACTCCAGCCGTCGGAGCAGGATCGGATAGAGCAGCGCCAGGAACGCTGGCTCCGATAGGCTGAGTAGGATCTCCAGATCCTCGGCGGCACGCAGGTCGGCGTCTGAGGGCGGGAAGAAGTCGCCGCGGATGACCCGACGGTCAGCTGCGGGGGTATCGATCAGCCGCACGATCCGCAGGAGGCGCGACCACATCCGGTCGCTCGGATCTTTCACGTATTTCACAAAGTACCGCACTAGGGCCCGCGCCTTCAGCGCGCCCGGGCAATAAGTGTCAATGATGTAGACCAGAGGCCGCGCGTAGTTTGCCGAGCGGAACGAGAACAAGCGCTGATTGCGGGGTGCGAAGATGCCGTCCCCGTCAACCGTGAACCGGTTAAAGAGACGTGCGTCCGGGGCGATCCAGCGCTCGATGCCGGCGCGCTCGGCACGCATCGTGAACTCGCTGTCGGCGTGATAATGCGGCAGGTGCCGGACGTCGTAGAGCCCGATATCCTCGAAGACTGAGCGGTGGATCAGCGTGCCGTTGCCGCACAGGTAGTCGGCCGCAATCAGGCCGCTGGACGAGCGGGGAGCTTGCGCCAGGACCTCGTCTTCGGTGCCGGCCATGGTGAGCTGCACGAAGGAGCCGGAGTTCCAGTCGTTATAGGCCCCCACGCCCCAGAGGCGGCCCGGCTGGTTTGCGAACGCGATCACGCTACCCACGATGCGCGCGCCGGCGCGTTCCGCAGCACCGACGATGGCCGTCAGGAAGTCGGCCGGGATAATGGCGTCGTCGTTGATCGTCAGGATGTAGTCGCAGCCGTCCGCCAGGGCACGGGCGACGCCGATATTGGTTGCGGCGGTCCAGAAGGCCGAGTCGGGTGCCGAGAGGACCGTGCATCCGGCTACGTCGAGGTCTCGGAGGGCCTGAGGCGTCCCGTCGGTGGAGTTGGAATCTACTGCGTAGAACCGGAAGAGCGGATAATCCTGCCCGTCGAGCATGCGGGCGAAATCCACCGACCAAGCGCGCCGGTTGCGCACTGGAGTCACGACGGCCACGAGTGGGTATTGCGCTAGCGGCGTCGCCGTCGGTGCTTGCTCCTCGGCCGGCGCCCAGGCCTCGACCGGAAGGTGCGCGGAGTTGGGGAGGCGTCCCTCGGCGTGACCGCGGACGGCGTAATGCTCGGCTGGGTCGAGGCCCGAGTTCGAGACGTCGGGGTAGCGCGCCACATACCAGTCTAGGTCGACCTCGGACCGCCGCGCCTGCTTGGTGGCCGCCTCGGCGTTGGGATGGCGGCCCTCGGTATGACCAGACAGGGCGTAGTGCTCGGCCGGGTCGACGCCCGCTGCCGCAACGTCGGGATAGGCGGCGAGGTACCAGGCCGGGTCGACCTGGGCCATCAGCTCCCGCCCGGCCTCGCGGGCATAACGTGCCGCCGCCGCGGCGTTGGGATGGCGGCCCTCGGTATGACCAGACAGGGCGTAGTGCTCGGCCGGGTCGACGCCCGCTGCCGCAACGTCGGGATAGGCGGCGAGGTACCAGGCCGGGTCGACCTGGGCCATCAGCTCCCGCCCGGCCTCGCGGGCATAACGTGCCGCCGCCGCGGCGTTGGGATGGCGGCCCTCGGTATGACCAGACAGGGCGTAGTGCTCGGCCGGGTCGACGCCCGCTGCCGCAACGTCGGGATAGGCGGTGCGGTACCAAACCGGGTCGACCCGGGTCATCTGCACTAGGCCGGCCTCACGGGCGTGGCGCGCCGCGGCGGCGGGATTGGGAAAGCGGCCCTCCGCCCGCCCGTAGCGGACGTAATGATCCGCCGGATCCAAGCCGGCCTCCGCGACGTCGCCGTTCGTGGCGAGGTACCAATCGGAATCGACGAGCTCTTCGTGGGAGGCTGGTCCTGCGGACTGCCGCCCACCGTCTGTCTCACGCAATCCAGCCATCGCCAGCTCTTTGCAGGCCTCTTGACCTAATCCCACCCCGAAGTCGAGGCGGTCGAGAAGTATGAGTCGCCGCGGGCCTGTCACCCCTCCCGCGGGGCATCGCTTTGCGGCCGCACGATCGGCACGCGTAGGCGTGCGTAGCGTGTACAATAATCCGACAGGAACGCCACCGTCCCGTTCCGCAGCCCCTGCGAAGAGGCGCGGCGGAGCAGGACGTCGCGGACAGCCAAGCCGGCACTCCGTCGCCGCTGATAAGCGATCACGCCCTCCTTTTCGCTTGGCTTGGGCTCGAGCTGGCAATCCTGCAAACGTGGATCCGGCTCGGCGCAATCCGCCTGCGCGAAGAGACGCAGCGCAGCCAACACGCCCCGAACTTTGGTGGCGCTGTAGGCGCTGAGCCCGCCGCGATAGGAGGTGACCAGTTGGAAGTCCGCATGGTCGTAGCGGATCGCGAAATCCGCCACGGCGGCGTCCAGGGAGGCCAGATCGCCGGCGTCGAACAGGATGAGCTTGGGGGCGGCACCGAAGAAAGCCGACAGGTCCGGGTCGTTCACCAGGGCGAAGTCGACGCCGACGGTCACGTCGGTGTCCACGCCGAAGGCCCGCGCGTGCCAAGCCCGGATGTCCCCCGCCGCGCGCAGCTGCGCGCGATCCGTCTCCGTCAGCCTTCCGTACGACACGAAAACGGCCAATTCGTTAAAACGGGGTGGAGTGAACCGGCTCGGGGGCGGAAGGGCCGAGGTCGCCTTGGCGGCGACGGCCGCGTCGATGGCGTCGGCGAGGTGCGCGACCATCTGCTCGGAGGAGAAGTCCCGCGCCCGTTCGAAACCCCGGTACATCAGATCCGTGCGCATCTCGGTTCCGGTCCAGAAGGCCGCGATGTCGTCAGCTAGCGCCAGGGCGTTGGACGCATTGCGCATGTAGGTGACCGCCGTGCCGCAGATCTCCGGCACCGCTGCGGCCGGATTGGCCAGGACAGGCACACCCAGCGCCATGGCGTCGACCAGTGGAATGCCGAAGCCCTCGTACAGGCTCGGGAACACCATGCCGCGGCTGGAGATCACGAGATCGAGGAGCGTCGCCTCATCTAGGAACCCGTGTAGATCCACGAGATCGCCGACCTTGAAGGCCGCCGCGACACGGCCCAGCCGCTCCTTCTCGGCGGCGTGGCCCGACGTATTCGTCAGCGCCAGCGGCACGTTCATGCCGCGCTGCTTCAGGATAGCGATCGCCTGGATTAATATGTCGTGATTCTTATGCGGCCAGGGCACGGCGGGATAGATGAGATATGGCGCCGAATCGCCGACCCGGTCGCGTCGCGCGCGCACGGCTTCGGCGTCGAGGCCGCTGTCCTCGGCCATGAAGCCGGCGAGGTGGACGACAGAGACGCGATCGACACCGTAGAATTCTGCAAGATTGTCACGCTCATAGCGGGAGATCGCGACAAGCCAATCCGACCGGTCGATAGCGTAGCCGTACTCGGCCAGCCGCCCGGCCATCTGCTCCTCGGTGTAGAGCCATGGCATGCGCAGGTGCTGAAGATCGAGGACGAAGCCGATAACGGCGATCTCCGGATCGATGAGCGTCGGCCTGAGCCCGTTCAGCGGATCGACGTAACACGTGCACCAGGACAGGAGCCGCCGCAGACTCGCGTTGCTGTCGTCGTCCACGACCTCGAAGCTGACCTCCGGGAAATCCTGGATTAAGCTGCGCCAATGGTGAAGGATCGCCACCCGCAACTGCACGCGCTTTGGGAGGTGGGCCAGGAGAGCCCGCGCCAAGCGGCCGGCACCTCCCGCGCCTTTCTCGCTCGGCAAGAGCCGCACGAGGTTTAGCAGGACGCGCGGTCCCGCCGTACCCAATAACGCCCTGGTCATGGCCGACGCCCGGAGGCTGCCCTTCGGCGTGGCCGTGGCGCGGTCGCTACCTTGTAAGCGCTCAGGCGCTCCGACAAGACATCACCTCGCTCGATGCGAGCCCTCGCCAAAACCATTGTCACTCCGTCGCGTTCGCCTGACCTGAGCGCCGCGCGGGTCTCTAAGTCTACGGCGACCAATCTGTCAAAGTGGCGTCCGCCGCTGTAAGGCCGAGAAAACGCTCAGGTTTGATCAGGGAGACGGAATGCCCATCACGGCAACCAATTGTGTGCCGCACCGGAACTCAGGAACGTACGTGCCAGACCACGGCGCGAGGCAGGCCGAGACGATTCGCTTTGCGCTCCTCTTCCTGATCTGTCTGACCGCAATCCTGCCGGCCGAGGCCCTCGATGCCTCCTCGACCGCACTGACCCGTACGGATCTCGCGAAGGTCGATCCCCTCGCCCTCGGTTCGGCAATAATCCTGTCGGGTTTTGTGAGCCCGAGCGATCGTGGTGCGGGTTGTATGCTCGTACGAGGCTCATCCGGCGGCCCGAACGCCGTCCGGGACGGGGCCGGAGGTTGGTGGCAGGCTCCCATGGGCCACCCGATGGACGTGACCTGCTTCGGAGCCAAGATGGATGGCAAGACCGACGACAGTGCAGCGGTGCAGGCTGCGATTGCCGCAGCCACGCTGTCAGGGGCGGGCGGTCAAGTGCTCATCCCAGGCGGCAGGATCCGCTTGGGGGCGTGAGCTTGCCGAACAACATCCGCTTGTCCGGTGCGGGGGCAAATGCGACGGCGGTCTTTGCATCCACCTCATCGGGCGACATCTTCTCCGCCTCCGATCCGTCGAGCGTCAGCAATGTCGCAATCGAGAATTTATCTATCTACAGCGCGGGCGTGGCGCGTCAGACTGAGGGGCACTACGTCCTGTTCCGAAACTGCACGAATTGCCGAGTTTCCGACTTCCTGTTCTCAGGCGCCTATATCGGCGCAGAGGTAACGGGAGCGAACACAGTGAACGTGGCGTTGGAGCGTGGCCGCTCGGATGGGGCTTCGCTCTACCACTTCGCGGTCTCGGGCGGCTCGGACACTTTTCTCCGCGGGCTGCTGACGACTGCCGGCGGGGGCGCCCAGGCGGCCTGTGGCGTGCGCCTGACGCAATCTGGCGGGACGTGGATCTCAGACAGCGACTTCACCGCCTCCGGCCACGGCACCTGTGTGCAGCCGGGCGATGGCCAGGCGGCGTAAAATGGACCTTCGTGTCTAACACCGCCCTTGGCGATAGCGGTACCGGCTATGGCCTTTTCCTGAACCCCGTCGGATCCGGTGCCGTCTACGGCTTCTCCGCCACGAACGCTTGGACCTCCGCCAACAAGAAAGCCGGAGTCGCGACGCAGTGTGATCGTGGCGGGACTATCCAGAGTCTAACACTCAACAATCATCGAGCTATTGCCAACACCCTCGATGGAATGACGTTCTCCTGCGGTGACGGTATCCGGATTGTAACTCCAACAATTGTCAACAACAGCAACCCGGACGGCGGCGGTGTGGTCGGCCGCAACTCCGGAATCGTATTCGGTCCCGGCGTGTCGCATTTTACCGTGAACGGCGGCGAGTTCCGGGCCCTGTTTGGAAGCAAGCCGTTTCAGGCTCATGCGGTGCGTGTGATGCCAGGAGCGTCGAACTTCTGCGCGCGCGCGCGCGCGCGCGCGCGCGCGCGCGCGCGCGCGCGCGCGCGCGCGCGCGCGCGCGCGCGCGCGCGCGCGCGCGCGCGCGCGCGCGCGCGCGCGCGCGCGCGCGCGCGCGCGCGCGCGCGCGCGCGCGCGCGCGCGCGCGCGCGCGCGCGCGCGCGCGCGCGCGCGCGCGCGCGCGCGCGCGCGCGCGCGCGCGCGCGCGCGCGCGCGCGCGCGCGCGCGCGCGCGCGCGCGCGCGCGCGCGCGCGCGCGCGCGCGCGCGCGCGCGCGCGCGCGCGCGCGCGCGCGCGCGCGCGCGCGCGCGCGCGCGCGCGCGCGCACGATACAAGGGGTTGACGCGGTCGGCGGGACGACGACCCAGGTTTCGGTTCAAGACGCCGGGACGGGCTCGCAGAAGAACGTAGGTGGAAATTGGTGACCCAGATCCGGTTGCGCGGTAATGTAGATAGGTTCTGACCGGTAAGAGGCTTGGCTGACGTGCTCGGCATGCCTCCGCTCCAACCTCATCGCGCTCAGGGGCAACCAGCCCCCATCCGGTCTGTGGAAGTAAGATCGCTGTACGCACGCGGACTTCGGACACAAACTCGACCGATCCGCGCGATCTCGCGCCTCGCTGCCGCTCGATGGTGCGGATCACCGCTGCGAGCGTCCTCTCGTTGAACCCTACCGGTTAAGGAGCGTCGAACAGGGAGCGGATGCTATCCAGCCGACGATTGTAGCGTTTCGAAATGGCGTCGATGCTGAAGTTGTTCTTGACACATTGGGCGGCGCGCATACCCCGTCGCGCCATCTCGTCGCGGCTGTACAGCACCTCTCGCATGGCGGCGGCGGCGCTGGCGATCTTCGGATCGGCCCATGTGCTACCGCGTTCAACGCCCGGGTACTCGTCATGCCCAACTGCTATCAAGTCGTAATCGACCAGGTAGCAGTTATCCGGCGTACAAAATTCCATGTTCCCGGAATACGCTGTTGCGATCACGGGGCGCCCGAGTTGCATCGCCTCCAGCATGCCGAAGCCGAAGCCTTCGGCCCGGTGTAGAGACACGTAGCAATCACAGGCCAGCTTCAAGGAAAGAATTTGTTCGTAGGTGAAAGTCTCGCCGATGACCCGGATCCGAGGATCGTCTCGGATGAGGTTGTCTATCACGCGCCAGACGCTGACTTGGTAAGCATCCGAGACCCGGCTCCTATTCCAGGTCTTTATAATGAGGGCGACCTCTCGGTTTTCCCTTTCGAAGGCTGCCTGGAAGGCGCGAATGACCGCCAGCGGGTTCTTTCGCTCGGCGAAGGAGAAAGAGTCAAAGGTCGTGAGGAAGGTGAACACCCCGTCCTGACGAAAGCCGAGATGTGGTCGGAGATCCGGCGGCAGGTCCTCGACGGCCATGCCGACATTCACCACGGGTTTATCGGTCCGCGCCTCGTATATTGTCCGGACGTACTCCGAAGAAACCCAGATCTCGTCTAAGAGGTCGAGCGCGAGGAAATGCGCCTCGGGCATCTTGTTAAGCTCCCAGAAAAAATACCCAATGTTGTAGCTGTTCTGAAACGTCGCTTCTGGCAGAATGGAGAAGGCGAGCGGGACGGCTTCGGCGTTGAGGTGTAACAAATTTATGCGATGCGGCCGGTCATACGGACGATAGCCGATCTTGGTTGAGAAGCCGATGAGAGCCGGGTTCTCAACGTTGAACGGCATCGCCGACAGCGAAGGCGCGGTGCTGCGTTCGAGAATCTGATACGAGAGGCGCGTCGCTTGCCCGAGCCCTGACGTCTTCTCGATGGGACCGATGACGGTGACACCCTCGTCCGGTGCCTGGCAGGGACGCGCCGTCGACGTCGTATCCCGCCGGGCGCCCTGGAGCGGTCCCGCATTCGACGCGCCGGCGCCGCCCGCGCTGTTCGAGCGTGCCTGTCCGGCGAGGTTGCCGGCGTCAGGGGCATCTCGGAGGAGGAACGACAGATTGTCCTCGAAGGTGTTAGTGCCGTCTGCTCGTGATGCGAGGAGCGCCCGCAGCGACTGGACCGGAAGAAGCTCGGCGATGTGGGGATGCTTGCAACTCAACAGAAGGAAATAGTGCAGCGCCGCCAACCGGCCGGCGGCGCTGTGCAGGTTCAAGCACTGCAGTTCGGGGTTCTTGGCGATATGCAGCCGCATGAACGTGCTGAGTGGAAATCTGCCATAGGGCGCCTGATCAACTCTCCGGAGCGCGGAGACCTGTTCAGGCGTCACAAGCTTGCGTTCCAGGTTTAGCTGCAGAGTCTTTTCAAAACACCACCAGTAGAGGGCCTCGTTCTCCACCTCCGGCTTGGTGATATCGATGAGGTCCGGGCGGTCGCGCCTTAGGAGGTTCCAAAGGGCTACGCTAATACTGGCCGGGAATCCGTCGACCGGCAACGGGTCGTTGAGGAACCGGAGCTGACTCTCCGAGAGCGGGACGCTCAGTGACCGGCCCCATCTCAGACTATACTCTGCGATGTACCACAGCAGGACGTTCAGGCGGTCCTTCGTCGTGCCGGACAGCTTGGCTTTGAGGTCCCGCCCACCCGACCGGATCACCTCGTAGCGGAGAAATTTCGAGATCAGGCCGTCGGGATCACGCTCGGGGCGAGCCGTTTCCAGAAGGATGGCCGAGAGCTGCCGGCCGGTGGACGGGGGTTGGATCTCCCCCGACGGACGAACCTGTCCGGCTCCGTTCTGTACCGCGGAGTCCGCTGTGGCTCGCAGTTCAGCGGCCATCAGCACCATCAAGGCGACGAACGATTCGGGGATCGGCGGAACGGCGCTGCGGAGGCTCAGGGCGTCTAAGTGGATCTCCTTGGCCAGAACGCAGTCGCTGCCGAGGATCGAGATCTCGATAGCACCGTCCAGGGCCGAGAAGTTCTGCAGGTCGGCGACGAAGCCGTGCCGGCCGTCGCCGATGCCATGGTCCTTGAGATCCTGCCGGAAGATGTTGGCTTTCACGATCTCCGTCTTGCCGCCGGCTGCAGTGATCTGGACGAGGAGAGGCAGATTCGGATTGCGCGGGTCGAAGGCCCATCCGGTGACGAGAGGCTCGCCGATGAAGTCGATGAAGCCGCGCCACCGTTGATCGTCGGTCATGTGCAAACTCTTGAATGGGCGTCGTGCCCCTCACCGAGGAGCCGGAAGCTGCATAGCGTTCGAGGATCAATCTCTTCCGGACAGGGCTTCGAGGCCACGCAGAACGAGGGCGGGGGCGGCTGAATAGTTGGCGTGGAAGGCGTGCACCGCCGCCCCGGCGACGGTCTTGCCGCGTATGAAGAGCAAATCGGCCCCGCTCGACCGAATCATGCTGCTGTATCCACGAAAATTGAACGACCGATCCTCGTGGATCAGCGCGATTACCCGCGCGCGAGAATTGCAGAAGATACAGTTGGTGAGCGCGGAACTCGCCGAGCCGACGATCGTGTTGGCCGTGTGATAGAGTGCGACCTGCTCGGCGAAGGACAGTTTCTCAGGATAGACCACCTCGAAACCCTGCCGCGTTAGCACGTCGATAATCTCCGCCTCGTTGAGAAGCTGGCGCTGCGCGAAGCCCCGGCGCGAGAGCACGATCTTGCGTCCCGAAGGCCGGAGATCGACGCCGCGCGCCGCCAGTCGCTCGAGCACCACGCCCCGCATGGCGCCGAGGACATCCGCCGGCCAGACCGCGTCGTAGACCGGCACGCCAGGTCGCGAGTCAAACGGGAAGAAGGTCGGCACCGGAGCGACGCCGAGTTCTCCGAAGCGGATCGCTTGTGTCGACAGCGGCAGGATTCGCCTGTCGCGCTCATCGAGCAGTTCCAAGATCTGCCGATGCGTCTCCGGCATATGATCGCCGATGCAGATCGGGAAATCTGACGGACATGCGCGGTCGTTGAACCAGAGCATGCGTGGCACGAACTCGAGCAACCAGTGGCCGTAGTTCTTGCTCTGCAGCCCGAACATCATCAGCCCGGCATCAAGGCTCTGCGTCTCGGCAGGCTCTTCGGCGAGCGCGCGCCGGGCGCCGTAGACCGCAGTCATGATCTGGTCGGGGTTCACCCCGTCCTTGATGTCCGCGACCCCGGCGAGCGGGTGTGCGGCCAGATCGTAGATCAGGCGGTTCCCCTGAAGCACGATGTTGCTGCGCGGGAATGTCAGGCAGTCCTTGAAACGGGCGACGTATTGCGGCGGCGCGTCGAGGGATCCGCACGACGAGGTCAGCGCCACCGGTCCTTCGAGGAAGGCGATCTCCGGCTCGGTGATCCGGCGGGGGCCGAGCAACTCGCGGTACTCGCCCTCCCCGTCCGCGGCGGCTTCGCGCGCGGACACGATGTCGTATATCCGCAGCGGGCCGAGCCCCAGAACGTGCCGGGTCCGCTCGTGGAGCGCCTGCGCCTCCTCGTGCCGGCCCTCCTCGGCCAGCGCATTCATCTGCAGGATGCGGAGATTCCGGATCTTGCGCTCGAGCGTGTCGCCGTCGATCGTGAGCGCTTGGCCGCCCAGCAGGTCCCGCGCGACGCGCGAGAGGAGGTAGCTGCGCACCGCGCCCTCGGCATCGCCGGCGAGCTCGTAATCCCAGGCGATGTGGATGAGGGACGGGTCGTTCTGCCCGCGATCCCCGGCCTCCGCCTTGGCCGCCCGCAGCTCTTGGAGCAGCCCCTCCACCGGATCGAACATCTTGCGCCGGCACAGGTCGAGGATGCGTGTCCGGATGGCGGCGAGCCTGTAGGACGCCGCCTGTGCGGGTGTCACCCGGGCCGCGAGGTCATAGGCACGCGCCGCGAGGTCGAGCCGGTTCTCGCCCTGGAAGCGAAAGGCCAGGGTAGCGAGGTGCTGCGCGGCGACCGCCGGCCGGCCCTCCGTCGGCACGGACAGGCCGCTCTCGATCGCGTCGAGCGCGGCGGCGCCCTTCGATTCGTTGGCCTGCGTCAGAATTCGCCGGAAGTCGCCCTGCATCGTTCTCGACCGTTCCTCTCGGTACGCGACCGCAGGGCGCGCCCAATGCGGCGCCTCAGCGGGCCGCCAGAGACCGCTCCACGCAGCCGCACACCGCGCCGATCTGCTCCGGCGTGATCGCCGGGAAGAACGGCACACCGATGGCGCCGGCGGCCACCGCGGCGGTCCGCGCGAGACCGTCGTGCCGGCACGTGGCGAAGGCGGGATGTACGTGGCATCCGGTCCCGTACCAGCGCCGCCACTGGATCCGGTCCGCGTCGAAACCGGCCGTCACCACCTCGGCGGCGGCGGGCTCGAACAGCGCGGCGATCGTCATGGTCAGCCAATCCGTGCCGAAGCCCGGCTGCATGCGCACGCCGATCCGGTTGAAGCCCGAGACATAGGCCAGCGAGGCTTCTCGCAACTGCCGGATGCGCGCCTCGAGACCGTCGAACACCGCCAGCCCGACGGCGGCGGCGTATTCTGAGATCCGGTAATTGCCGCCCCGCACCTCCGAGACGCGGCTGCTCACCGAGAAGCCGAAGCCCGTCATGGCGGTGGTCTGGGCCACCAGATCAGTGTCGGTGGTGAGGATTGCCCCGCCCTCCCCGATCCCGAGCGCCTTGGTGGCGTGCAGGCTGACGCAGATTGGCTGCGCGGCCACGCGGTGCAGGTTGAGCGTGGCGGCGGCGGCGTCGAACACCACCGGGATCTTGTGTGCCGCCTCAAATGCCTCCCAGGCGGCGATGTCGATCGGGGCGCCGTATGGGCTGACCACCACCACGGCGGCGACATCTCCCTCGGCCGCCGCCAGGGCCCGTACGGCGATGGCAGGCGTGAGCGCTAGGGTTTCGGGATCGACATCCGCGAAGAACGGCTCCAGGCCGACATTGACCGCCGCATGCGCGGTGGCCGCGAAGGTGTAGGCGGGCATCAGGCAGAGCCGGCCGCCCCGGCCGGCGATCCGGTAGCGCAAGGCGAGCTCGATGGCCGTGGTGCCGCTGCCAGTGAGCGTCGCTGCCACTGGGGCGCCGCCGGCCCGTTCCGACACGAAACGGCAGAGCCTGTCGGTGAACTCGCGGGAGAGCGGCCCGTAATTGCTGTAGATGCGCGCCTGATCGATCCGCCGCAGATACGGAATGATTGCATCCGTCTCCGGCAGACTTGGAATGAGCACAGGGATCATCGCCGAGACACGTCCTGACTGTCTGCCGCCACCGTCCTCATACGCATGCTCGGGTGACGCGGCCCGCTATACATGGCCGGGCGGGAGCACGGAAGGCGCCGGCCCAGGCTCAGACCCGGGCCCAAACCTCAGCCGCGGTCTTGCCCTCTCCGCTCTAGGCACGCCGCAAGGGCCGGGCAGGATTGCCGAACACCGTCTGGCCGGGCGCCACGTTCCGGATGACCACGGCGCCGGCGCCGACCACGGCGTGCGCACCGATGCGGATGCGCGGGATCACACAGGCCCCGGTGCCCAGGAACGCCCCCTCCTCAACGCGGACATGCCCGGCCAGGTGGACACCGGGGCTCAGCGTCGCGAAGTCCTCGAGGACGTCGTCGTGGGCGACGGTGCAGCCCGGATTGACTAGAACATTCTCTCCGAGCCGCGCATCCGCCGTGATGGAGGAATGGCCAAGGATCACCGCGCCTGCGCCGATCCGGCTGCTCGCCCCGACCAACACGCCAGGATCGATGATCGACGTGAACTGCGCGCCGATCTCCGTCCGGAGATACTCGACCGCCCGAGCCCGGGACCCAGGCTCGCCCAGAGCTACAACGAAGCGCAGGTCCGCGTCGCCCGCGAAGCTTTGCACGTCGCGCACCACCGGCCGGCCACGGAACGTCTCCGGTGCGTCGATCCCGGGATCGACGATGCTCGCCTGCAGGTCAATCGCGGTCTCCTGCGCATTTAGGCGATCTAAAGCGTCCACGATCTCGCGCGCGAGCGCGCCTGCGCCATAAAGAACGAGGCGGATCGTCATCGCGCCGGAATCCGCGATCTGACTCGCATCGGTCCCGACGAAGGCCTGTCGATCCGGTCAACGTCCATGCGCGGGGTTCCCTGCCTGTCCGGCGCCCTGCCCTACACGAGACCGCGTGCGTTCTCCAGCGCTCGGGTGCCTCGTCACGGGGCGTCCCTTCCAGTACACCGCCCGCAAAAGGGCGCTGCCCGGTCGGCGCGCGAACGAGCAGGTTCGATCAGGCGTGCGACTGACATGAGGCCGATGGACACCTTCATCGATCTGATCCGGACGGCCAATCGCGACAACGCGTCGGACGTTGTCGCGCGGCTGCGCTCTCTCGCTGCCACGGATCACGATCCGACGCGCCGCGCCGCCCTGTGCCGGCATCTTGAGACCCTCGCGTTCCGGCTGGAGGGAGACGATCGGCTCGGCGCCGCAGCAGAGACCTACGACCTGATCGCCGCGCTGGTCCCCAGCGAGCGCGTGCGCTGGGCGCGGGACGCCGCCACGGTGCGCCTGCGCGACCTGTGCGCGCGCGGCCGCTTCGATGAGGCCGAGACCTATGTCGCGCAGCTGCGCGCCGACGCTGACGCGCCCACCCTGATCCAGGACGGGCTCGCGACCTTGCTGCGGCTCGGATGGGCCCACGAGTGCCGCAATCAGCCCGAGCCGTGCCTCCACTATTACCGCCTCGCCTACGACCTCAACGGCGGCGATGCGGGCGTGACGACCGAGGACGGCGATCGGCTCAGCACCAAGGTCAAGAACCTGCGCCGCCTGCTCCTCGATACGCTGCTGGAGGACGGGCGCTTCGACGCGGCGATCGCGCTGCACGAGACGACGCGCCACGTCACCGGCTCCGGTCCGCTGGAAGCCTACGACATCGTCTCCGTCCAGGACCTCGCGGCGGCGGGCGGCGCGCGCGCCATCACGATGCTCCCGGAGCGCCGCATCGTCGCGCCCGAGCTGCGCTTCTGGGAAAAGCCCCTGCCCTACGGTCGGAGCCCGGCAGCCTGGACATCCCGGCCCAGTACCTCGCCTTTCTCGACGACGCGCGCGCTTATCCGCGCAGCAACGTCGTCATCGCCGGCGGCAAGCTCGTCTACGACCTCGCCGCCCATCCGCGCCGCCCAGACATCCTGCTGCAGGACGGCCTCAACCCCGACCAGATCATGACCGCCGCCTTCGGCGCCGGGCGTGCCATCGTGGAGGTACCCGAGGATGAGCATGAAATCGAAGCCGGGCTGATGATGTTTGGATTTCAGAGCCGGAACTACGGGCACTGGCTCTTGGAGTTCGTTCCGCGGATGCTCTGCTACAACGACCCACGATGCCCAGAGGGAATTTCACTCTGCATCGACGACCACATGCCCGGCTCGCACGAGGAGATCCTGCGCCTACTCGATACGCGCGACCGTCTCGTGATCAAGCTGCCGCCCAAACCCGTGGCGTTCGGGCTCCTCGGCATGGCGCCGGTTCCGGCCTTCTTTCCCTTCGACATGAAGCCAGGCCGCCCGTTCTACGACACAGTTTGGCCGGCCGACGTCTTCGCGGCTGTGCGTCAGCGGATCCTGGACCGCGCCCGCGAGTGCGGCATCCTCTCGGGCCGAACCGACCGGCGCCTGTTCATCTCCCGCAAGGCCTTCTCCCAGCGCGCCCTCGTCAACGAGGCGGAGATCGCCGAGCGGCTGCGCCCCCTGGGTTTCGAGATCATCTACCCGGAGACGATGTCGTTCCTTGAACAGGTCGAGGCCTTCCACTCGGCAGCTTTGGTGGTTGGATCATCTAGCTCGGCACTGTGCAATGCCCTGTTCTGCAGGCCTGCGTCCCGGATCATCGGCCTAATTCACGAGGAGTTGTCCTTTAATTTCCGAGGATATACCAGTTGTATCGAGGTTGGCGGCGCGCGGATCCTATTCCTGCGCGGCCGCACGCTCCCGCGTCCCGGCGTGCACGCCTTCCACGTGAGCTACACGGTCGATCCCGAACAGGTCGCGGCCGCCGTGGCGGCGCTCGAGACCGAGGTCGCGACCGGGAAGCCGGCCGGGTTCGCGGTCCAGGTTGCGGACGACCGGCCGATCCGGGTGCCGGATCGCGACCCAGCCGGGTCCTGGAAGGCCGAGACGGTGGGGGCCGCCCGCGTCGATCCCGACCGGCTCGCGCGCGTCAGGACACTGGCGGCTGGCTGGCATGCCGGCGCGGAGGCAGGCCTGTGCGCCCTCGAGGCGGTGGCCTACGTCGCGGGCGAGCCTCACTCGGATCAGCCGGCCTGTGCGTCGCCGAGTCTCGCCGCCTTCATCGGGACCTGGAGCGACCGCCTGTCCCAGGACGCACGCGACGCCCTGATCCTCCCGCTCGTGCCACGCCTCGTCGGCACGCGCGGCTCGGAGGCGCTGGAGCGCCGGCGCGTCGCCCTGGTCGTGGATTGGCTGGTCCGCACCCACGTGCCGGCGTGGTTCCGCCTCGCCAAGCTGAATGTCGAGGCGGACGAACTGGCCAACAGGCCGGTCGTCGCGGACGTCGCCGATCTGGCTGCCTGGTTCGATCACCTGAAATGGGCGCGCAAGCGGGCAGCGGTCGCGAATCCCACCCTGCGCCAGACGGGGACCGGGGTCCGGGCCGCAGCCTGGGACGCGGCCCATCAGGCCGCGTGGGCCGCCATCCGGGACGATCTGGACGCCGCCGGCTCGCGGATCTTCGCGGCCGGCTGGGACGCGGCCTACGCGGCCGCCTACGCGGCGGCCCGGGCTTGGGGGAAGGCGCCGCTGGAGCCGACCCGGCGCGCACTCCAGGAGTCCGCTTTGGCCCTGGTCGAGCGCATGATCGGAACGCGCGAGACGGATCTGCGTGAACTGGGCTCGGGTGGAGCGGACCCGTCGTCGGATGCGGCCGCTCACCCGCCGGTCCGCCACGACGCCGAGGCTCAGGCATGAGCGCGGACTGGCAGACCGGGCTGGCGGATCCCGTCGCGTCAAGCCGGCCGACCGTGTCGCTCTCGGGAATCCGCTGCCTCGTGCTCGGCGGCGGCGGATTCCTCGGGCTGAACCTGTGCAACCGTCTCGCGGAAGCGGGCGCCGAGGTCACCTGTTTCAGCCGCAGCCATCCGCAGCCCGAGGTCCTCGACCGCCGCGTGACCCGGGTGACCGGACATTTCGCCGACCGCCTCGCCATCGCCAACGCCGTCGAGCGTCAGGACGTCGTCTTCCACCTGATCGCCGGATCGATCCCGGAAAGCTCGAACCGGGATCCGTCGGCGGAGCTCGCGGCCGCGCCGATCGCCACCCTGAACCTGCTCGAGATCTGCCGCTCGGCCCGGATCAAGAAGCTGGTGTTCTCGTCCACCGGCGGCGCGATCTACGGGATCCCCCGCGGCATCCCGATCCCCGAGCAGGCGCCCACCGACCCGATCTCGGCCTACGGCATCAGCAAGCTGATGATCGAGAAGTCGCTCTACCTGTACCGCCACCTCCACGGCATCGACTACCAGGTCCTCCGGATCGCAAACCCGTACGGCCGGTTCCAGCTCGGCACCAAGCACCAGGGCCTAATCGGGAGCTACATCCACCGCGTCCTCTCGGGCCTGCCGCTGGAGGTCTGGGGGACCGGCGAGGTGGTGCGCGACTTCCTGCATGTCGACGACGTCAGCGACGCGTTCCTCGGCGCCGTGACCTATGAAGGACCGCACAAGATCCTGAATGTCGGCAGCGGCGTGGGCATGAGCGTCAACCAAGTCATCGCCGAGCTGGAGACGGCCTTCGGGCTGGACCGCCTACCCTGCCTCTACAAGCCGAGCCGCGCCGCCGACGTGCCGGCCAACGTCCTCGACACCGCGCTGATCCGGTCCGAGCTCGGCTGGCAGCCGCGCGTCGCCCTGCGCGCGGGGCTCGTCGGCACGATCGCGTGGATGCGCGCGCACCGGGCCGAGGCGCATCCCGGCACGCCGCGGCATCCGGCCCGTGAGGGCTGAGGCGCCTCCGATCGGCGAACCTCGGATGGACAAGGCCCGTCGCGCGGGCCTTCCCCGGCGGGCGTCCCGCGTTCAGCGCTCGCCGAGTCCGGCGGCGGCGAGGCACAGCTTGACGTAAGGATGCAGGCCCGGATCAATGTGATCGATCCAGACCCAATCCTCATGATGGCTGTCGAGATTCACCTCGACGGATTGCTGGCGGCTGAACAGAAAGAAGCATGTGTTGACGCTGTGGACGGCAATGCCCTCCGGGCCGTCCTCGAAAATGGTCTCGTCCGTGTGGATGATCGGCCCGACATGGCAGTCGATCCCGGTCTCATCCAGCGCCTTGCGGGCCGCGGCCTGGCGAAGGGTCTCGCCTTTGTGGACCCGGCCGCCGGGGAGCCAGAGCTGGCCTTTCGCCGGGGCGTCGCGCCGTCGGACCAGAAGGACACAGCCATCGTTGACGATGGCCACGTCGACACAGACGATCGGGATCGCCTCCAGGATCTGGTTGTACAGGTGCTGGGGGATGAAAGACATCGAACGGGTGTCCTGATTACGGGCGCGCCGTTGATGGTCGGGTGCGCCGCCACGAATCGAGTGTGGCCGGGCAGGCCCTCGCGCGGGCGTCAGGGCCGGTGACCCTGCCGCTGCCAGACCGGCCGAGTCTTCGGATCCGGCGTTCCGCAGGCATCGCACCGAAGCGTCATGCCCGCATCCGGGACGAAGCTGGTGGAGGCCCAGCGCCCGACATGGATCGAAACCTCGGCCTCGTGTCCGCACGCGCAGATGGCCCGAAGCGCCGTGACCCCGCGATCCATGGCGTTCTGCAGGGTCATCGGGGTGATCTCGCGCCCGTCGGCATCGTAGGCGCGGCGCGGGTTGCGGGCGTGCGCGGGTACCGGGCTTCGACCTTCGAGGATGGATGGGTTGGCCACGGTCAATCCTCTCGCTCTCCGGACATGAGCACCGCCCGAGGGTGATGGCCGACGCCGCAGTCTCCGTGGCGCCCACGATCAGACAGGGGCCCTACCTCCGCCGCCCCCGCACGGCCATTTTTGCCTGCGACTGCGTTGTGCACGATTTGCGAGGAGACCGCATGTCCTTCCTGCACGACCTGCCCATCGCCGACCTGATCGCGCATTACGGCTATCTGACGATCTTCGTCATCATCACCCTGGAGAGCGCCGGTCTGCCCTTGCCCGGCGAGACGGTCCTGCTGACGTCGGCGGCCTATGCCGGCAGCACCGGCAACATCAACATCGCCGTCGTAGTAGCGATTGCCGCGACCGCCGCCATCCTGGGCGACAACGCCGGCTACTGGGTCGGTCGCCGCTGGGGACTGCCCCTGCTCCTGCGCAAGGGCCACCTGATCGGCCTCGATCACGGACGCCTCAAGCTCGGCCAGTACCTGTTTCGCCGGCATGGCGGGAAGATCGTGTTCTTCGGCCGCTTCACCGCGATGCTGCGCGCCTACGCGGCCGTCCTGGCCGGCGTGAACAAGCTCGATGCCCGCCGGTTCTTTGCCTTCAATGCGCTGGGCGGCGTCGCCTGGGCCTCGATCATGGGCTTCGGGGCCTATCTGTGCGGCCGCTCGATCGAGAACGTCATGGGGCCGGTCGGCCTCGGACTGCTGGCTTTCGTTCTCCTCGGCGCCGTCGCGCTGTGGATGTTCATGCGCCGCCACGAGGCACGCCTGATGGCGGATGCTGAGGCCGCGATCCCGGGTCCGCTCGCCGAAGGTCTGAGCGTGGAAGCGCCGCCGCGCGAGGAGGCCCGGAGCGTGGCCGCTGGTCCTGCGGCGCGCCGTGCGGACCTGCCGGACCTTCAGAGCCAGGTCGAGGCGTTCCTGGCGCAGCGGGAGGCTGATCGGGCGCACGCCGAAGGTCCGGCACGGGAGAAGCACCCGCCGGCGCCCCTACCCCTGTGGTTCAAGATGCTCGCCCTGCTTCTCATGGCCGCCGCCGGCATGGTGCTGGCGTCATGGCATTACGGTGTGACCGGCGGCTTCTATGGGCGCTTGGTCGGTCACGTAGGGATCATCGGCATCGTGCTGGTCCTGCTCGGGCCCGCCGTCCTCCTGACGCTCATCCGTCGACGGCTGCGGCATGCCGGGCCGTCGAGCCCCGTCGAGCAGACCGAAGGCGCCATCGGGCTGGCGACCTGAGCCGGCGTCTCGCACCACATCCGACGCCTGAGCTTGGGGTAGGCACGCCCGGCCCGCTATGCGAGAAGCCACGCCGCGCGGCGGTTCGGCGGGACGTGAGCGTGCCGGCCCGGGCGGCCGCACGTTCTCTGCCCCCTGCGCCGACCTGGCGGGCGCGCCGAGAGGGACGGACGACGGCATGCATCCGGATCTGCCTGGATTGTTCGATGCGGGCTTCGTGGCCCGACGCAATGGCGAGGCGCGCGGCATCGACACGGCGGCGGCCTACGCGGCCGCGGGCTGGCTCTCCGATCTTGATCCGAACCCGCTGTTCGACACGGCCTTCTACCGCGCACAGGTCTCGCCCGCGCACGCGACCGGGCTCAGCCCGGCCGAGCATTACTGCGCCCACGGGGCCGCGATCGGGCTCGATCCCGGGCCGCTGTTCAGCACCCGCACCTATCTGACGCTCTACCCCGACATCGCCGAGGCCGGGGTCAACCCGCTTGGCCATTATCTCCATTACGGCGCCGCGGAAGGCCGGCTGCCCAACCTTCTGGAGGGGCGCGCCCTCGCCGAGGCAGCCGGGACGGTGCTGGCGCGTGATCCGGCAAATCCCTACGCGCGGGTGCAGGCCGCGACGGAGCGGCTGCACGCCACCGATGCCGCGGCGGCGCTGGCGCTGCTCGACGGGGACCCGTCGCGGGGCTCCAGGCGCTCCTGGTGCGGGTCGAGGCCCTGCTCGCCCTGGGCCGAGGCGAAGCGGCCGATGCGGCCGCCAGGGCCGCCGTCGAGGCAGAGGGCGACAGCCTGGTCGCCCGATGCGCTCTGGCCGCCTATCAGGCCGAAACCCTGGGCCGGCTGGGCACCGCCGCGGCGGCCTACGCGATCGCGCTGACCTTGGGCTGCGAGGAGCCGGCCCTGTTCCGCTTCCGCCTGGCGGTCATCTTTCGGACCTGGGGCCGGCTCGTGGAAGCCGAAGAGCAGGCGCGCCGCGCCCTCGAACTCGGTGATTTCAGCCCGCACACCCGGACTCTGCACGACCTGCTGGCGCGCGATCGCGGCCAGGCCGAGCGGCTCCAGGCCGAGAGCCGGGCCGTGCCGGATTTCGCCCCCGAAGCCTGGCAGGCCGCCAACCAGGCCCGGGCCGTCTACCCGCAGGTGGCCGGGCCGAGCCAACCGGCCCGGGGGCGCGGGGCCGGCCTCCTCCTCGTCGATTCGAGCTTCCCGTCCCGGTTCTCGGCGTTCCGCTACGGCGAGCTGCTCACCTACCTGTACGCCATCCCGGAGAGCCGGGCTGCCTCGTCGCTGCGCGACATTGACCGCTACCGGCCGGACTGGACCTTCCTCGACGAGCTGCGCCAGTTCGAGGCGGAGCATCCGACCCTCGCGGGCCGGGTGCAGGCCCTGAACACCGGCCACGACCTCAGCGCCGAGGTCCTGCACACGACCTTCCTGCACAACGCGGCCGTGCTGCTGGCCTCGAACCCGGACCTGCGCGCCGCGCGCTTCGTCTTCACCCTGTATCCTGGGGGCGGGTTCATGCCGAACGATCCAGTCTCGGACGCCAAGCTGCGGCGCGTGCTCGGCGATCGCCGCTTCGCCAAGGTGCTCACGACCCACACGCTGCAGCGCGACTACCTGCTCGACCGGGGCTGGTGCGATCCCCAGCAGATCGCCTTCATCTTCGGTGCCGTCTCGCCGGATTGTTGGGATGTCGCGGCGAGTGCGCGCTGCTCGCGGGTCGGGCGCCCGCTGCCGGACACGATCCGGATCTGCTTCGTGGCCCAGCGCTACACGGAGCTCGGCATCGAGAAGGGCTGCGACGTGTTCACCGAACTCGTCCGGCGCTACACGGACGACCCGCGCTTCGAGTGGCACTATGTCGGCGACTGGAATGCGGAGCTTCTCGGCCTGACGCGGGTCGACCGGGTGCGTTTCCACGGCGTGCAGCCGGCCTCGTTCTTCCCGGATTTCTATCCCAGTATGGACATCGTCATCTCGCCGAACCAGTCGCCGATGGAGCGCGACGGCGGCCGCGGGTCCTTCGACGGCTTTCCCACCACCTCCTGCGTCGAGGCGGGCCTGCGCGGCGTGGCGATGTTCCTTACTGATTCCCTCGCGCTGAACCGCCGGCTCGACGGGACCCACGCCATGGAGCCCGGCGTGGAGTTCGAGCTGATCACGCGCGACGTCGACGGGATCGCCGACCGGATCGAGTTCTACGCCGGCGACCGGGAGGCGCTCCGGCGGCTCAGCGAGGCCGGCCGCTTGGCGATCCTGCGGGAATACAGCTTCGAGCGGCAAATGCGGCCGCGCCTCGACCTGCTCCGGGCGCAGCTCGATGCCGCGTAGATCCGCGGCACGGCAGCCCCTGGGGATCATCGGAGAGAGGTGCAAACGCCGATGTTGCGGTTCCTGACCAAGTCCGCGCGCCCGCAGCCCGCGTCCCGGCCGCCGGTCGGGCGGCGGATCTCGGTCGTCATCCCGTCCTACAACCATGCGGCCTACATCGCGCAGGCAATCGGCTCCGTGCTGGATCAGGACCGCCCGGTCGATGAGCTGATCATCGTTGACGACCGCTCCACCGACGCGTCGCGGGCCGTCATCGCCAAGGCCATCGACGGTTATGCCGGCCCGGTCCGCATCCTGTGCGACCTGCTCGACCGAAACGGCGGCGCCCACGCGGCGATCGCGCACGGCCTGTCGAAGGCCAGCGGGGACGTGCTCACCATTCTGAATTCGGATGATGCCTACGCGCCGGACCGGTTCCGCGCGATCCACGCGGCGCTGCCGCCGGACGGCGACTTCATCGCGTTCACGGGCGTCGACTTCATGGACGATTCCGGCGCCCGGCTCGCCGAGGACGATCCGGTCCGGGTCTGGTACCGCGACGTGTTGGGTCAGGCGGGCGCCTGCCCGACGATCGGCTTCGCGCTGCTGCGGGCCAACATCGCGGTGACGAGCGGCAACCTCGTCTTCTCGCGCGGTCTCTACAAGCGGGTCGGCCCGTTCGCGGCCTACCGCATGTGTCACGACTGGGACTTCCTCATCCGCTGCATGGTCCACGTGGAGCCGATCTTCGTGCCCGGCGCGCATCTCCGGTACCGGACACACCTGACCAACACGCTCAAATCCACCGGCGACCTGATGCACAGCGAGGGATCGGCGGCGCTGAAGACCTATCTGGCGCTGATCGCCCGGGGACCGACGGCCAACCGGCTAGCGCCCACACCCGAGAACTGGCCGGTCTATTTCCGATTCTTCATCGCGACCTACGCGCCCTGGTTCACCGGGCAGCCGATCGAAAAGGTCGCCCGGCAGCTCTTCCCGGACCTCGAGACGCTTCCCTCCTGGCTGTCGGCGGCGCCGGTGGCGGGCGGCTTCCTCACGGCGCCCACGCCCGAGCAGGATGCGCTGGCCTTGCGTCGGGTCGTTGACCTGCTGATGCCGCGCTAGAGCGGGTCCCGATCAGCTGGAAGCACAAGCGTCATCCTCGTAGCCGGCCGCCGTGAAGTAGTTGCGGCACTCTTCGGGCGAGAAGCGCGTGAAGGCTTTGTGGATGGCCCCCCAGAGATCGCTGACTGTGCGGGCCGCCGCGCTGCGCAGGATTGCTTTGAGCTTCGCGAAGGCCAGTTCAATCGGGTTGAAGTCAGGCGAGTACGGTGGGAGGTACAGGAGCCGGGCTCCGGCTGCCTCGATCGTCTCGCGCACGCCCGCTACCTTGTGGGCGCCGAGATTGTCCAGGATGAGCGTGTCGCCGGGCCTCAGGGTCGGGACCAGTGTCTCTGACACGTAGGCGCGGAAGCGTTCACCCGTCACAGGCCCGTCCAGCAGCGCAACCGCACTCGGCCCGCTCGTGCGCAACCCGGCAATGACCGTGGTGGTTTTCCAGTGCCCGGCCGGCGCCGCGATCCGGCAGCGCGCGCCGCGCTCTGCCCAGCCGTAGCGGCGAACCATGCTGGTGGTGGCCGCCGTCTCGTCCAAGAACACGAGGCGCTCGGGATCGAGCTCGGGCTGGCCCGCAAACCAAGCCTCACGTGCCGCTCTTACGTCGTCTCGCTCCTGCTCCGCTGCGTGCAGCGCCCCTTTTGCGCGTGATCCGGTGCCGGGCGAAGAAGCGCGATAAGCTGCTGGTGCTGACCGCGACCCCGTGTGCCTGCAGAGCCTCGCGCAACTCCCGCAGGAGGATCTGCGGGCGAGCCTGGTAGGTCCGCCGGATGAGCTCGGCATGAACCTCAATGTGGCGGGAGCGCTGGTCGCCGCCCAACGGCTTGGGTGCGACGTGACCCACGCGCCGCTTCTGCTGTGACCAGCGGCTGGCGCTGGCCCGGCTCACGCCGAAGCGCTCGGCGGCCTGTCGGTAGGTCGCCCCGGCTGAGACTGCAGACGCCACGCGCTGGCGCAGATCAACGGACAAGGTTGTGGGCATGGGCGCCTCCTTACCCCGTCAACCCTCAGTCACCCAGCATAGCTTCCGATCGGACGAAGCCCGCTCTAGCGGAATGAGCCAGATAGCTCAGCTTGATGGTCGCTGGCCTGTTCTTTGTAATGGCGATCGAGTGCCGCGCGCTGCCGAGGAAATCGGCTTATGTGCCTACTGCTCACTGGTAGAGAGTTTAGCGATTTTTTAATTTTTATAGACTAATTTATATTACGATCCTAAATCGCTGTCGATATTCTAGAGTAAACTTGCAAAAGTTAACAGCGCGTGCTCATGGGGACATGAATGCTCGATCTTACGGGCTACAAGCTGACGTTTGACGACGAATTCAACACGCGCAGCATCTCCCAGGCATCGGGTAGCACAACCTGGGGTGATATCCGCTCTCAGTGGCGCTATGATGCCAACTCTGACATCGGCTTCGGACATTCCTCGTTCGTCGACCCCGCCTCCGGCTACGATCCCTTCAAAGTCTCAGGCGGTGCGCTGACCATCACCGCTGTTCCCGACAAGACCGCCTCGGGTTATCCCGGAAGTTGGGAGTCGGGGCTGATCACAACACAGGGTAGCTTCTCGCAGACCTACGGGTACTTCGAAATCCGTGCCGATTTCTCCGACATGAAGGGCGCATGGGATGCGTTCTGGTTGCTGCCCGACAAACCAGCGGCCAACCCCAACAACTTGCCAGGCTGGCAGGAACTCGACATCGCCGAGCACTATGGAGACAACGACAAGGGCGTCTACAGCACGATCCACACGACGGATCAGACTCCCAACATCCCCTGGCAGCAGAACCGGCAGGTCTACAGCGAGCTGGCGAACGCGCCGGGCTATCACACCTACGGAATGGATTGGCAGAAGGATAAGATCAGCTTCTACGTCGACGGGCAGTTCGTCGGCTCGCAGGCCACGCCGAGCGACATGACCGGCCCGATGTATCTTGTAGCCAATCTCGCCACCCAGAGTGGTGCGGACGTGGCGGGCAAGCCGATCTCCTCTTCGATCGATTACATTCGGGCCTACTCCAAGAGTCCAGACGCGGTGGCGGTGATCCAAGGCACCGTGTCGGCTCCCGACGGTGCCGATCCGGGCCACTACGGCGCAACCAGCGCAAACTCACACACACTTGAAGCGTTTGGGGTGACGCGGCTGGATCAGGTGGGCAGCGGGTTCTTTCTGGACGACAGCACGGGGTCGGGCCCCTCGCTCAAACTTAGCGGATCCGTCGTGACCGCGGGTCAGCTCGGCGGCTGGACCCCGATTGGCGCGGAAAAGACGGCCACCGGCTACGAGGTGGCCTGGAAGATGACGGGCGCGGACCAGTACACGGTGTGGAACACCGACGCGAACGGCAACTACATTGCATCTCCCATCGGCACGGTGTCGGGCTCGGACCCGTCCCTGCTCGGGCTGGAGAAGAGCTTCGCGCAGGATCTGAACAACGACGGCCAGATCGGGGCCGTGCCCAAGACCGTCGAGGCGTTTGGGGTGACGCGGCTGGATCAGGTGGGCAGCGGGTTCTTTCTGGATGACAGCACGGGGTCGGGCCCCTCGCTCAAACTTAGCGGATCCATCGTGACCGCGGGTCAGCTCGGCGGCTGGACCCCGATTGGCGCGGAAAAGACGGCCACCGGCTACGAGGTGGCCTGGAAGATGACGGGCGCGGACCAGTACACGGTGTGGAACACCGACGCGAACGGCAACTACATTGCATCTCCCATCGGCACGGTGTCGGGCTCGGACCCGTCCCTGCTCGGGCTGGAGAAGAGCTTCGCGCAGGATCTGAACAACGACGGCCAGATCGGGGCCGTGCCCAAGACCGTCGAGGCGTTTGGGGTGACGCGGCTGGATCAGGTGGGCAGCGGGTTCTTTCTGGACGACAGCACGGGGTCGGGCCCCTCGCTCAAACTTAGCGGATCCATCGTGACCGCGGGTCAGCTCGGCGGCTGGACCCCGATTGGCGCGGAAAAGACGGCCACCGGCTACGAGGTGGCCTGGAAGATGACGGGCGCGGACCAGTACACGGTGTGGAACACCGACGCGAACGGCAACTACATTGCATCTCCCATCGGCACGGTGTCGGGCTCGGACCCGTCCCTGCTCGGGCTGGAGAAGAGCTTCGCGCAGGATCTGAACAACGACGGCCAGATCGGGGCCGTGCCCAAGACCGTCGAGGCGTTTGGGGTGACGCGGCTGGATCAGGTGGGCAGCGGGTTCTTTCTGGATGACAGCACGGGGTCGGGCCCCTCGCTCAAACTTAGCGGATCCATCGTGACCGCGGGTCAGCTCGGCGGCTGGACCCCGATTGGCGCGGAAAAGACGGCCACCGGCTACGAGGTGGCCTGGAAGATGACGGGCGCGGACCAGTACACGGTGTGGAACACCGACGCGAACGGCAACTACATTGCATCTCCCATCGGCACGGTGTCGGGCTCGGACCCGTCCCTGCTCGGGCTGGAGAAGAGCTTCGCGCAGGATCTGAACAACGACGGCCAGATCGGGGCCGTGCCCAAGACCGTCGAGGCGTTTGGGGTGACGCGGCTGGATCAGGTGGGCAGCGGGTTCTTTCTGGACGACAGCACGGGGTCGGGCCCCTCGCTCAAACTTAGCGGATCCATCGTGACCGCGGGTCAGCTCGGCGGCTGGACCCCGATTGGCGCGGAAAAGACGGCCACCGGCTACGAGGTGGCCTGGAAGATGACGGGCGCGGACCAGTACACGGTGTGGAACACCGACGCGAACGGCAACTACATTGCATCTCCCATCGGCACGGTGTCGGGCTCGGACCCGTCCCTGCTCGGGCTGGAGAAGAGCTTCGCGCAGGATCTGAACAACGACGGCCAGATCGGGGTCGCAAGTATTCTCAGCGCGATCAATGTGGGCTCGACCGGCACCGACAAGTTCGTGGCCAGCGCGGGCGTGGACAACTTCGTGTTTTACGCCAACTTCGGCAAGGACGTGATTTCAGGGTTCGACGTCAAACAGGACGGGCTGTGGTTTGATCACACCATGTTCTCCAGCCCGGCGGACATCCTGAACCACGCCACAG
Source organism: Methylobacterium tardum (assembly GCF_023546765.1). Lineage (NCBI taxonomy): Bacteria > Pseudomonadati > Pseudomonadota > Alphaproteobacteria > Hyphomicrobiales > Methylobacteriaceae > Methylobacterium > Methylobacterium tardum. The sequence continues at coordinate 1,055,274 of NZ_CP097484.1, read as the reverse complement.
ACGTGAACGGAAGCGTCACCATTGTTCTGGACGCCAACAACTCGGTGACGTTGCAGGGGGTCACCAAGGCTCAATTGACTGCGTCCGACTTCCACCTGGTGTGAGCGCCAACCAAGCTGAGCGGCTCTGTGGGCAGGGCCGTCATAGTCGGAACGGATCGCCTCGGTTTGAAGCAGAAAGCGCTTCTGTTCCAACCTCACTTGCCGCTCGCCTGATTTAGGATGCAGCGGGACAGTCGGTATTTCATGACCATGCAGCCCAGAACGGACCGCGGGAGGGGAGAAGCGTGCGCCTGAGCCGATCAAGCCACGCAGGCCCCACTGATGACGGCGCGAAGCATCGAGCCCCGCCGAGGTGCTTATCTTTCCCGCCACGCTTTCGCGACCTGGTCCTGCAACGGCTTGGTCAGGTATGAGATGACGGTGCGGTCGCCTGTTCGGATAAAGCTCTCCACCGGCATGCCGGGCACAAGCTTCATCCCTTGGAGGCGGTCGCGTTCCGCCTCCGGCACGCTCATGCGGATCGTGTAGTACGTCGCTCCCGTCTTGGTATCCTGACTGACATCGGCCGAGACCCGGCTCACTTCGCCGATCAGCTCTGGCGTGGTGCGCTGGTTGAAAGCGGAAAAGCGCAGCACCGCCCTTTGCCCGACCCGCACTTGGTCGATGTCTTGCGGCTGGATCTTGGCTTCAACCGTGAGCGCATCCGCCTCTGGCACGATCAGCATGATCGGCTCAGCCCCTGGCGTGATGACGCCTCCTACAGTGTGAACGTTGAGCTGGTGCACCGTTCCGCTCTGGGGCGCGCGGATGTCTACGCGCTTGAGCTGGTCTTCGGCCGCCACCTTCTTTTCAACCAGCTCCGAGGTTTTGGCACGGATCTCGGCCAAGTCCTTGCCGACCTCCGTTCGTAGGTCTTGGTCGATCTGCAGGATCTGGAGCTCGGTTTCGCTGATCCTGCCTTTGGTTTGAGCGATGGTAGACACAAGCGTGCCCCGCTCACCCTCGATCCGAGCCGCATCGCGTTCTAAAGCCGTCATCCGCCCGATCTGGATCAGATTCTTCTGCCAAAGCTCGCGAACGCCCTTCAGCTCCTCGAACACAAGTGCGAGTTCGCGCTTCTTGGCCGCCAGCTGGTCGGTGAGGCCCGAGATTTGTTCGCGGAGCTGAGCGATGCGCTCCCTAAACTGCGCGCTCTGACCGTCCCGCGCCGCGCGGCGGATTCCAAACAGCTTTTGCTCGCCTTGGACCACCCGGGCCACCGCGGGATCCTTTGTTCGCGCCAAAAGATCGGCCGGGAACACGATCCGCTCGGTTCCGTCCTGCTCGGCCTCATCGCGAGCCTGCACGGCCGCGAGTTCGTCTAGATTTTTGGTGACAATCGCCAAATTGGCGCGGGTTTGTGTGTCGTCGAGGCGCACCACCACGTCGCCGGCTTTGACGGGATCACCCTCCCGCACGTTGATCTCGCTCACCACGCCACCGGTCGGATGCTGAACCTTCTTCAGGTTCGAGGCCACAACCAGCGATCCGGGCGCGATCACGGCGCCGGACAGCTCTGCGGTCGCCGCCCAGCCCCCGACACCGAAAGCCAAAAGGCCGGCCACCGCCGCCCCGCCCAGCAGCGAGCGGCGCATCGAGCGATAGGTTTTGCTTTTGGGATCCATGTTCATCAGACCGCGCCTGCCGCTGCGGCTGCGGGCCGCACAGGCCCACCCGGCGCCGGCATGGTTGCTGGCGCCACCGCCTGTGCGGCCGGACGCAGGACCTGCTCCTTGGGTCCCAACGCCTGGGCTTCGCCGCCACTCATCACGAGCACCTGGTCGACGGCCGCCAAGGCGCTCGGCCGGTGCGCTACGATCACCGCAATCCCACCGCGCGCCCGCACATTTGCGATCGCCCGCGTCAGCGCTTGTTCGCCTTCGCTGTCCAGGTTTGAGTTGGGCTCGTCCAGCACCACGAGGAATGGATCGCCATACAGGGCTCGAGCCAGGCCAATGCGCTGTCGTTGTCCGCCCGACAGCGCCATCCCGCCCTCGCCGACGCGGGTATCATAACCCTGCGAAAGACGCACAATCAGCCCATGCACGCCCGCCTGCTCGGCGGCCCGGATGATCGTGTCAGGATCGGCGTCGGGCGCAAATCGGGCGATGTTCTGCCCGATCGTGCCTTCAAACAGTTCGATATCCTGCGGCAGATAACCCACATGCCGACCCAAAGCTTCGGGCGACCATTGATCCAGCGCCGCTCCGTCAAGCCGCACGCTGCCGCGCGCCGGTCGCCACACGCCCACTAAGGCTCGCGCCAGCGACGACTTGCCCGACGCGCTCGGGCCGATGACGCCCAGCGCGCTTCCGCTTTGCAGGGCAAATGACACGTCCCTGACCACAATCCGCTGATCGCCGGGCGGCACCAAACTGAGCGCCTCAACCGACAGCGTGGACGCGGGCCGACGCAAGGGCAGTGGCTCGGCGGTCTCGGGAACAGCCGCGAACAGTTCGTGCAAGCGCGCCCAGCTTTGGCGAGCGCCGGCAAACGCCTTCCAGTGCGCGATCACCAGCTCAACCGGCGCCAGGGCGCGGGCGGACAGAATCGAGCCGGCGATAATGATGCCGCTGCTCGCCTCGCCATGGATGACAAGATAAGCCCCAAGTCCGAGCACGCCCGATTGCAAGGCCATACGCGCCACCTTGGACGCGCCTCCAAGCCCACTCGCGACGTCGCCTGCGTGTTCGTGCGCGTCCAGATGCTGCTGGTTGACCGCGCTCCAGCGCGCGCTTAAGCGCCCGCCCATGCCCATGGCCGCCACCACCTCGGCGTTGCGCCGGCTCGCTTCCGCAAGGCTCATGCGCGCTGCCCCGTGCAGGGCCGCAGCCTTGACGGGCCTGCGAGTGAACTCTTCGGTGCAGATCGTCAGCAGCACCAGCACAACGGCTCCCGCCGTGGCGGCAAGTCCGATCAAAGGATGGAATAGGAAGCAGATCGCCAAGTAGAATGGCATCCAAGGCAGATCAAAGAAGCCTGGTGGCCCGCTCCCGGCGAGAAAGCTCCGCACCTGATCAAGATCGCGCAAGGGCTGCAGGCCCATGCTGCCACCCTGCCCCATCAAGGGCAGACGGGTCACAAGCGCGAACACGCGCGGGCTCAATCGCTCATCCAGCGACCGCGCCATGCGCGCGAGCACGCGCTGGCGGCAAAAATCCAGCGCCGCTTGGCCTGCATAGAGAACAGCGGCCAAAGCCGAAAGGGCGATCAGGGTCGGCACGCTCCGACTCGGGATGACCCGGTCGTAAACCTGGAGCATGTAAAAAGAGCCGGTGAGGTACAGGACGTTGATCAAAGCGCTGAACAGAGACAGCCCGATCAAAGCGCCTCGGCAGCCGCGCACGGCCGACAAAAAGCCCACAGGAGCTAACTTTGAGGCGGCGGATGCTGATGTCTGCACGTCGTCGTTCCACAATTTTGGGCTTAGGCCAAGGCCGATCGACCACTCAAGACCGCGCTTTGAGTGGCTCAGTATGCGCAAAACTGGTGTGAGACGCTGAACTCCTACTCACCCCGGACGGTGTCCACTTGGCGCCCCCTCTTCTATTTCGGTCAGCTCGGCTGAGTATGCGGCAGATCTGTCTCGAAGCATAAGATTAACATCGCCTTAACGGGTCCGCCAGATCTTGCAACGGCTCGGCAGGTTCGATTAAATCTGTGCGCCTCCGCGATCTGATCATTGGAGGTGACACCGAACAGCGCCAGGGCCGCACGGATGTTCTTGGCCCCGGCGTCGAGTTGCAGCTCGTTGGATGGTCAGTGATGCGGCTCGCCCCCGAGCCAGCGCCCCGGCGACCTGGGCTCGTCCGCCGGAAGCCCTACCCTTATGGTTCAAGATCGCCGTGCTTCTCCTCGTGGCGATCTTCGGCATGATGAAGGCAGGCACTATGATGGCAGAAGAAGCGTCGAATGCGCAGGCGCAGCGTCATGGGCTGAGCAAAGCGGTGTGGACGCCAGGATAATTCCGGCAAAGCGGGCAGGTAGGGGCAGCATGGTGGTGTCTCTTGGCGGCGACGCTCAGCCTACCCGTCACGCCTGCTTCGTCACCTCAGCCCACTCAGTCCCTCACAAACGGCCTAAGTCGAGCTAAGCGCGCTCACAGAGATCCCGGCACAGCCAGTTGACTTTTTGGGTCAGCGCGGCTCTGAGCCAGCACTCTGGAAAGCAACAAGTGTGATGAATCGTTGGAAGACGACAGCACGCTCGCTAAAGCCCTGGTTGATGTAAGGCGGCAGCGCGCGACTCTTGAGGCCAAATTCGAGCAACTCAGCGCCGAGCTGTCGAAGCTCCGTCTCGCTGAGAGGTCGCTCGCGGCAATCGTGGAAGGCGCCACAATGGATGAGCCAGTTGCCGATCCGTCTAGTCGCCGTCGCTCACCGAGCGGTGATGATCAGCCTCGCTCTGGCCGCGCGACCGGCCGCGGAAGCCGTGGGCCGCGAGCCAACTCGGCCAAGGGTCGACTGAAGACTCTCTTGGAGGATGCCGGCATACAGGGCTTGTCGCACGCCCAGATCAGCGATCGCTTGCACGCTGTGGCTCCCAACACCCTGGCCACGTATCTCAGCGTGATGACAACGAGCGGCGAGTTGGAGCGGCACGGCGATCTCTATCGCGCCGCTGCTCCGGCTGCGGACGTCGAGGAGCAGACGTCCGATGAGGTAGCTACCGACGCTGTTATGCACGATCGAGCTTAGGCGACTGACTAGGAGCCTCTCCGAGTAAGTGTCCCGACGGAGTGGCTTGCAGGTTGGGCTCACGGTGCCGGCCGTCAGGGCGACGAGACGCCGGACTGGATGGCCGACAAGCAGCGACGGACGCAGCCGGCCGTCGGAGGCTGACCAAGCTGGCCTGGGATTGCCCCGTTTTTGTGAACGGTCAGGGGACTTGGTTGATTAGGGTCAATTCGGCGGCCTGCAGCCTCGACCACTGTGCACATGAGATAGCTCGGCGATTGAGGGCGTCAGCGTTAGCCGTGAGGTGAGATGTTCCTTGATTTCGGCCAAGCGAGATGATATCACGATATCATTAGCGAGGGTGTGAAGTGGCTCAGCTCGTCGTTCGCAACTTAGCCGAGAGTGTCAAGGTCGGCCTGCGGCGCCGGGCAGAACGACACGGCCGAAGCGTGGAGGCAGAAGTCCGAGAAATCCTGCAAGCCGCAATCGGAGATGATGGCGGGGCGCAGGTTCCGCTTGGAAGCCGCATCGCGGCGCGCTTTTCTCATGTCGGCTTCGGCGAGGAAATTCGCGAGCAGCGGGGCACCATGGGCCAGCCGGCAGTGTTCGAGTGATTGTACTCGACACTAATGTCCTCTCCGCTCTGATGCACATCGAGCCAGATCGCGTGGTTTTGTCTTGGCTCGATCGCCAACCCCTCGAATCAATTTGGATTACGTCCATCACGGTATTCGAAGCCAAGTTCGGCCTCGAACTCCTACCATCAGGGCGCCGGCGAATGCAGCTGGAGCGCGCACTCGAGCTGGTGATGCAGGAGGATCTCGCCGGCAGAGTCCTGTCCTTTGACCAATCAGCAGCCGAGCAGGCCGCGATCTTAGCCGCACAGCGCAAGCGCGCCGGCACGCCTGTTGACTTCCGCGACACCGCAATCGCGGGTATTGTTCTGGCGCGCCGCGCAATGTTGGCGACGCGAAACCGGCGGCATTTCTCGGACGCCGGGATCTCACTTGTCGATCCTTGGACAGCCTGAAAGATGCCGGTACGTGTCTGGTGACCTCGGCTGCGGGCGCATTTACGCGCGAGCGCGGTCCTCGACCGTGCACCTAACACACCGATTGTTACAAATACGCACCAAGTCTCACCAGCCCGTGATCAGATTGGGCAGCGGGGTCGATGTCGCGACGGCGAGCGGCGCATGCACACGATCAGCACCCTGAGCAAATGGCTTTCGCAGCATCACGTCCGCCCTGCACAAGGCGGCCCATCGTTGCTTCACGATCATAGGCCGGCGGAGCAGCGGCCGGAGCCGGTTTACCGATCTTTAAGCCTGATGCAGCGGACGTAGCGCCGGTCTCTGCCACGTCGGCGCCGAATGATCGCGCAGCCATCGCAGGTGGCTTCAAGAGATCCCCAGGGTGCAGTGTCTCCCAGGCCATGCGGGTGCGCCTAGAGGCTTCCAACACTGCAACTGGGTTTACACCGCCAGACACGCTCTCCGCTTTCCGCGTCGTGATGGTGCCTGGGATAACTACCGATGGTAAGGCGTCATCGATCTCGGCCGAGACTAACGGAAGCACGACCGGCCGTGCTGGGACGCTGGCCACTGTTGCCGCTGGCAGCGCGCTGTAGGCTGTTGGCCCAATCGGCAGACGCGAGCACGCACTCGTCAGCATGGCTACCGCTCCTAGAGCCGCAATCGGTTTTCCAATCATGACCATCCTGACGCGCTGCTCGGCCTTTCTGGCCAAGCTTAAGCCCGACCGTTAACCCTATCACGCGCATGGTTTCAATCTGCGAGCCTCTCTTTACCCCGCTCGTTTTGGCCCGCTCGGATGACGCTCCAGTTAGCGCGACGGCGCGCCGCAGCCGCGGACTGCCTGCGGGACAATCCCTCGTAGAAATCTTGCAACGGTTTTGGCTGGTCGGGGGTTCATAGGCCAGTGCAGCGCAAAACCGGGTACGGTTTGGGCGCGTGAATTGTGCCGATTGCGTCCTGTGTGCGTTCAGCGTTGTGGCGCTGGGCTCGCGATCGTGCCTCGCCGCCATGTCGGGTCTCGACCGTGAGATCAGGCGGCCAGGATGGCTACGTAACATATACCTAACGCGAAGCCGCGCGAGGGGCGTCAGCGCGCCCACAAACACGGTATATGAGCACTATACAGCGCATATTGGTCGGTTTTGTGGCACTGCGAGATGGCTATATTGCCTTGCGGAGACTGATTTTCTGGGCTAGGAGCACTGCAACAACCAATCGTTAACCAACCCGCCACTGGCCTCGCCAAAGGAGCTGAGACCATGCTGACTCGCGCCGAAGCCCTTGCTCATCCTGGCTTTTCTGCATCGCAGCGTAGGCCAGAGGTGACCGATAGGGCCGAGCAGGCGGTCGGGCAGGTCAGCGGAGCGGCTGAGCTCGTGGCCGGGGCGGTTCTGCCGGAGGCGCCGTTCGTCGCGCGCGGCCTGCGGCTGGACTGGGCGGCCAAGCGGGGTCTGGATGTGAGCGTGGCGGTGACCGCGCTGTTCCTGCTCCTGCCGTTGCTCCTGCTCATCGCGGCGATCGTCTGGGCCGGCGATGGCAAGGCGCCGATCTTCCGCCACATGCGCATCGGCCGCGACGGACGCCGCTTCGGCTGCCTCAAGTTCCGCTCCATGGTCACCGACGGCGAGGCCGTGCTCGCCGCGCACTTGGCTTCCAGCCCGCAGGCCCGAGCCGAGTGGGCGGAGACCCACAAGCTCAGCGACGACCCGCGCATCACCGCGATCGGTCACGTGCTGCGCAAGACCTCGCTCGGCGAGCTGCCCCAGCTCTGGAACGTGCTGCGCGGCGAGATGAGCCTGGTCGGCCCGCGCCCGATCGTGGCCGCTGAGATCGCCCGCTACGATCACGCATTCGCCACCTGCTTTGCCGTGCCGCCCGGCGTGACGGGTTTGTGGCAGGTCTCAGGCCGGTCCGACACGACCTATGCCGAGCGCGTGGCGCTGGATCTCGACTACGCCACCCGCTGGAGCCTGCGCCGGGATTTCGCCATCATGCTCCGCACCATCCCGGCCGTGCTGGCTCAGCGCGGAAGCAAGTAGGGCGCAGCCTGTTACGATCCTAAGCTGTCCTGCGTAGCCTGCCCGGCGGCATAAGGGTCTATCGGGTCAGACGCAGGGACGTGATCATGAAGGGTCTTCTGCTGAACGCGCTGCTCGGTTTAGGGCTGGGTCGGTTCGGCTCGGTGTGGTGGCTGCTGATGTTCCTGCCAATCGTGGCAGTCGAACTCGCCTACGGTGTCTCCGTTTACCACCTCAACATGCATGCATGCATTCGACGCGGTGCGGCGCTGCTAGTTTGTGGCGAACTCGCGTTTTTGCTCGGCGCGCTGATGCGCCCCTTACGCGGCGAGACATAGCGCAGCTCAGAACCCGCTCAGGCTGCACGTCCATGGAAACATTTGGGTAGTCCACCGCTTCCAGCCCAAACGCAAAGAGCTGAGACCATGAGCTCATTCCAAAGCGGCACAGGAGGAACGCCGCAATTAGACAGGCGGCGCAACCTGGGGCGGCGACTATTTGCATGCTTCGGATCGGCGTCGATCCTGATCGCGGTTGTCCTCGTGGTAGTTGGGTGGATCGGCGTCCTCAGCTGGATGCTGATGCGGTTGCTTGGCTGGACCTGATCCTAGACGGCGGTGCTCGGCCGATTGGTAGGCATAAGCGGAGCGGTGTCGCAAAGGCGCCAGAACTCGGACGAACCCGAGGGCGTAAGCGACGAGGAACACGGCGGCCCAGTGCATGGTCGTACTCTCAAACTGCTTCCACCAGATCCGTGACCCAACGATAATTAATGGGCCGCTAATATGGCTTATAATGCAACCGCGTCATAAAATATAGTAGCTTTTTTGGCCAAAACGCAGCTGGATGAACTAACTTTCAACTTGATTCCCTGCTGCTCGTTACCCTGTTTCGAGAGCACGCCGACTTCGCGAAACGCCGATGTCGAGGCACATTCTGACGGTCAGAGTCGTCGGGGGCTCGGCGAGATGATTGGTCTCCACCATGCACTAGGCCGGGGCGTTTGCGCTCAACCGTGAGCATCAAGCGGCTTTCATGATTAGTTGGCTTTGATGGCAGGTTCTCGGGCACTGTCCAGTGCGCAGCTCTCGCAGTGGTTGAGGTCGAGCTGAATATAGACGACCAAAGCAAAATCCCTGGCATGAACACAACAAACCATCCGAGGCTGAGACCTGCAGTCTGATGATGGCGGCGATGAACGTCGTCCGATTGCTGCAATGGCCGGCGGACGAACGAAGGCGCAAAGGCGACATGTCGCCTTTGCGCAACTGCACCCACTGACGCCTTCCGAGTTGGGCCGAATTCGCCTCCATTATCGAAATGCGGGCGAACCACGAGACCGGGTCGCCATCAAGACGGGCCGCTCATCCTCATATGGGCAATTAAGCTCGGTTGCGTTTGCCGAGATGCTGTTCCCAGGCGAGCGCCTGGGCGACGATCGCGTCGAGGTCGTCATGCTGGGGCTTCCAACCCAGCCGATCGCGGATCAGCGCCGCCTCGGCGACGATCCGCGCCGGATCGCCGGGCCGGCGCGGGCAAAGACGCACCTCGAAATCGCGGCCGGACAACCGCTTCACCACATCGATGACCTCGAGCACCGAGTAGCCGCGGCCGTAACCGCAGTTCAGCGTCAGGCTCTCGCCGCCGGCTCTCAGGTGATCGAGCGCGACCCTGTGGGCTGCGGCGAGATCGGAGACTTGGATGTAGTCGCGCAGGCAGGAGCCGTCAGGCGTCGCGTAGTCGGTCCCGAACACGTCGAGCCGTTCGCGCTGCCCGAGGGCGGCCTGCGTGGCGACCTTGATCAGGTGCGTGGCATTGGGCGTCGACTGCCCGGAGCGGCCAGCCGGATCAGCACCGGCCACGTTGAAGTACCGCAAAATCACGTAGGAAAAGCCGTGGGCGGCCGCCGCGTCGGCGATCATCCACTCGCTCATGAGCTTCGATCGGCCGTAGGGGTTGATCGGCTTCAGCGGCAGATCCTCGGGGACGGGCACGACCTCCGGTTCGCCGTAGACGGCTGCCGTCGGCGAGAAGATCACATGCCGCACGCCGGCACGCACCGAGGCCTCGATCAGGGAGCGCGTCTTCACGGTGTTGGCAAGGTAGTAGCCCAGCGGATCGGACACGGAGTCCGGCACCACGATCCGGGCGGCGAAATGAGCCAGCGTATCGATCCTGTGCTGCAGGATCGTCTGTGTGACGAGCGCTTGGTCCGCCACGTCGCCGACCACAAGCTTGACGCCTTCCGGGACGGCCCAGTCGAAGCCCGTCGACAGATCGTCCAGGACGACGACCTCCTCATGGCCGGCATCGAGCAGCGCCAGAACCATGTGGCTGCCGATGTAGCCGGCGCCGCCCGTCACTAATACAGCCATCATTCACCTCAGGGCAGCCCATCCAGATTGGGCAAAGGCGTCTATGATCGTCGAGCTAGCATATGCGCGGCCATAGCGTCAGAAGGCGCATCAAGCCGTCAACGGCGAAGCTTGGTATTTGTGTGCCTCAGTGGCTTTGACGGGAACATGGTAGGCCGCCAAGAATGCCCGGAGCGTGGTCGGACGGGGCGGGAAAAGATGACGTCCCGCCTACTGGGCCCACCCCTCGCCCAAGGTTGCCTGCGGTGCGCCAGGCCGCCATCGAACAGCTCTTCGCAGCTTTGATCCCGCCAACGCGATGTCCGTGTTTTTGCCCCCCTGAAGACCGGACAGGATCTCGTGGCTGAGTACGAGCGCGTGAGCGGCGAGCTGACGAAGCTTTGCCTTGCAGAGCAGTCACTCGCGTCGATCGGCGAGGGGGCGCCTCTGGATGAACCAGCCAACAACCAGGCGAAGCGTCACCGGGCTTCCGCGGAGGACGGCCATCCTCGTGCTACCCGCGGGGTCCGCGGGCCCCGCGCCAACTCTGCCAAGGGGCGGTTGAGGACGCTTCTGGAAGAATCTGGCTCTCAGGGGCTAACACACCCTCAGATCGCGGAGCGCCTAGTGGACGTAGCCACTAACACGCTGGCTACATACCTCAGCGTGATGGCCAACAGCGGCGAGCTGAAACGGGACGGCGACAGATACCGTACCGGCGCTCCGGCGGCGGCCGCGTCGGACAAAGATGCTGCCACGGACGATCACGAAGCCAGCGATAAGGCTGAGGCGGCCGAGCAGGCCCATTCACCCCCTACCCTTAAGCCGTCCTGGTCTTGTGCTTGGTCCCTGCCGTTGCTTCACTTCGAGGCGGCAGTGGATGGTGCCGGACTCGCCTGGATTACAGGCGGAGTTGGCTTCTCCCCTGCATCGTGACCGTTCGAGAGTCGAACGTTTTCTGCTGCAACTGGGATGGTAGAAAGCAAAGGCAATGCATGAGTTTTCTGCCGCATTTGGTTCGTAATTTTCGGCAATGCTTCAGTTTTATGTCGATAAACCGGAAGTTTTGATTGCATAGTGTCAAGTATGTCTTTCGCGATCTGAAGTTTAAATTGGCTGTTTTCCTCTTCTGACAGTCGACGTTCTTCTGCTTCTACTTCCCTGATCGCAGCCTCTTGCGATTGGTGTTGCAGTTCCAGCGAAGCGAGCGCGAGACCCGTCGAAGCTCGCGCGAGAATGTCGCTCGTTTTCACCGTTGGACGCGATATGAGGATGTAGAAAGAATTTGCGATGAGGAATGCCAAAAAGACAAACAATACGATATCACCGCCTCTTCCGGAAATGGTCCAGAAAAGCAATATTACAAGTGCCGCCAAAGCGGAAAAGCCTAGTAATATGCATCTAAATATCGTCACTACTATTCTCGGGATTGATTTAAGGCGTCAGGTTTAGACAGGCGGTTTAAGGCCATATTGTGAATGAGGTCCGTACAGAGGTGTCTTCACGGGAATGGCACCTGCGCCAGTCGGCCGCATCGTAGCGAGGGCGGAGTACCTAAATCGCGACAGTTGGCATTCCCATTGCTGAGCCTTAGAGCCTACTGTTCATCGCCGGCATGGTGCGCCCTCGATCTCGGCTTGGAAGGGTTGAGGGCGGCCCTCTCCGCTGCCGTTGCCGGCTTTCTGCGATACAAGGACGCGCCGATTGTGCTTTCGCGGTTGAGACAGCTATGCCGATGCCGGGGTCTCCCCGATCTGCTCACGGTGCGGGGAGCGTCCGATCTCACCAGCGTGTGAGCCGAGCCGGTACGCAACTTGGCTCGGGTGCAGGATGGCTGGCGCAAGTTAGCAGGCTGTGGCGACGGCTCATCGCTGAGCGTGTCAGGTTGTAACTGCGTTTCCGATAAGCGCCGGGCTCACTCACGACCGGCGCGGGCGCACCTCCGGCACCGACAGGATGGTCTCGTGTCGGCGGCCGTCATCTCGCGGAGTTCCAGGCCTCTCGATCGGCAGCACGCGCGGCCGGTTATCGAACCCCGGCCATCCAATCGTGAAGATTGGCACGGTAGTACGGTGCGCGTACTTCCTCAGCATCGCTGTTCTAGCGATCTGCCTCCAGTGAAGGCGCGCAGCGATCCGCGTGCGATTGCGTCGATGAAGCCGGGCATATCTCTTACGCAAATAGGCGACCCTCACCTTCGCACGAGGCTTCCGTGCCGCTACCTGAGTACGGGGCGGCAGTGCCTGAGCCAAGTCGATGAGGCTGGGCCTCTCATAGCTGACCGGAGCGACGCGGTTCGCCGAAGTGATGCAGCCCGTGCAGATAGAGCCGGACAACTTCCGCCAAAGGCGCTCCTGCCGCTCGGCGAAGGATGTGTCTACCGCACTCGGTTGATCCACCTTGGATCGCTGTCGCTCCGATCTACGGTCGTGCCCGATCGGCGCCCCTATCGACGGTGCAGCCATTGCCACCACCGTGAGGAGCACAGTTATAACCCGCGCGACGCTCTTCACCTGATCCTCGAATCAACGACATGCTCGAACACCACATCCTGGCGAGATGGTCGCCTCCGCAAGATCTATGCAATCGATCTGCGTAGTTGCCGCCGAAAAGCAGGTGACAGACGCGTGAGATTTGCGCACCCGCAGCACGCAGGCCTGTCGGCATCCGCGAGGCCATGAGCGCACGAGAGAGCCCGCTCCGGCGAACCGGGCGGGGGCCTTCCCAGATCCGAGCCTAAGGGGGGTGTAGAGGCTGGATCCGCGCAGACGATGCCGTGCAGTGATAAAGAAGTGACCGCCACGGCGAACCGGGCGGGCTGAAGGTTGTGCGCCGGCAAGGCTGCACCGAAACGGACCGTTGACCACCGACACGGCACGGCCCTGCCGACGCGCGACCGATAGTCAGTCGCGGGCGGGTGTCTCGCGCGGAAAGATCAATTGATCAACCCCGGCGCGCACGAAAATGCCCCGCGCGGCTGGCCGGCGGGGCTGAAGGAGTCGCAAAGGAACGGCCGAGCCTCGTAGGGGACGGGCCAGCCAGGGCGCTACAATCAGGCCGCTTCGTCTGGCCTGGACCCCGTGAACGTCAGCGTCCCTGCGTAAATCTTGCTGCCCTCCTCATTTCGGACGGTTACCGTGACGGTTTGGTTGTCGCCGTCGCTTGAGGTGATCAGCTCCGCGACATCCGGCAGGCTTGCCAAAACCCTCTCGCGAGCCGCTTCGACGTTTGCACATTCGAGGCCTTCCTCGTCGCGCTGAAGCTCACCATCATGAACATCGAAGTAGAATCGAGGCATATGGGTCGCCTGTTAGTCTAAGCGATAATTGTGATGCTTGTATAAGCTTCGATTAATTGGCGTTGATTCAGATAAGTCAACCTCATCTGCGCGCATCCAAATGCTGAAAGATTGTGCGAAGCTGTTTGTCTTATGTGCAAGCAACAAAAAACCGCCGAGACTGGAGCCGGGCAGCTGAGGTTGATTCGCGTGGGAATTGAGTGCTGGGTCTACGCGCGGGAGGCACGACGGTTCCGGTCAGCCGTGCGGCAGCCGACCGCGACGATCGCGAGAAAGCCGGCGGCGGTGATGCCGAACGCCGGCAGCCGCCACGCGAGGCACAGCCGGAGTGCCAGCGCCGCAGAGCCGCTGCAGCTCGCGGATCTATGGCTCAGGCAGTCCGCAGTTCAGAAGGCTGGCACCACTTCTTCGCCAGCCCCGGCGGCCGTGAACGCCCCCCGCTCCATCAGCCGACGCCACGTGAACAGCTGGTCGGCGTTCAGCCCGTGGCGGCGGGCGACGAGCGAGACAGACTGGCCGGGCAGATAGGTCTCCTCGGCGAGGCGCACCTTCTCCTGCGTAGTCCAGTGCCGACGCCGCTGGACGGAGGTGATCACCTCGACGCGTTCGGCGCGAGGCGGGTCTTCCGAACTCACCATACAGTCGGTCATAGGCACACACTTCCATAAGCGTGAGCCCCTGTCCGGCCATCTCCGCGGCTACTTCAAGCTCGGCCGCCGCTTCGGAGACATCCACGCCCGGCTTCGTGTCCGCACGCCGGCTGTTGTGACGGATTGAAATTCCAAGCATTGATCATAGGAGCGAATCGCAGTGTCAGCATCGGTAGGAATGCCGTGAGCAGTCTGAAATTTGGGACGAGCGGGCTGCGGGGTCTCGTGACGGACCTCGTGGGCAGCCCGTGCTGCGCCTATGCGGGCGCCTTCTTCCGATCGGTTCCGGCCGGGAATGGCAGGCGCGAAGTCGTGATCGGGAGGGACCTGCGGGCGAGCAGCCCCGGCCTCGCCGCGACCGTGGCGCATGCTGCTGCGGCAGCCGGCTTCTCGGCGGTCGATTGCGGCGCCCTCCCCACCCCGGCCCTCGCCCTCGAAGCGATGCGGCGCGGCGCCTACGCCGTCATGGTCACCGGCAGCCACATCCCCGAGGACCGCAACGGTCTGAAATTCTATCGGCCCGACGGCGAGATCACCAAAGCCGACGAGGCCGCCATCCTGGCCGCTCTGGGCGATATCGAAGCGTCCGACGCGACGACGTCCCCCGTCCCGCCCGCGCCGGAGCCCGATGCCATCGCGCGCTATCGCCAGCGCTACCGCGCGGCCTTCGCGCCCCGGATCCTGGAGGGGCTGCGCATCGCGGTGTATCAGCAGAGCTCGGTCGCGCGCGATCTGCTGACGGATCTGCTAGCCGGCTTCGGTGCCAGCGCGACGCCGATCGGCCGGTCCGACACCTTCGTGCCGATCGATACCGAGGCGCACCGTCCCGAGGACGTCGCGTTCATCCGCGGCGTCATGGCGTCCGGCGACTACGACGCGCTGGTGACCACCGACGGTGACGCCGATCGGCCCCTGATGGCGGATGGCACCGGGCGGATCGTGCGGGGCGACGTGCTCGGGCTCATCACGGCCCGCTACCTGGGCGCCGATACGGCCGTGGTGCCGGTGACGGCCTGCTCGGCCCTCGAGCGGTCGGGCGGCTTCAAGCAGGTCATCCGCACCAAGGTCGGCTCGCCCTTCGTCATCGCCGGCATGGAGCAGGCGCGACGCGCCGGGGCCCGGGCTGTGATCGGCTTCGAGGCCAACGGCGGCTTCCTGCTGGGGTCGGACGTCCGCGTCGGCGAGAACATCCTGGGTATCCTGCCGACCCGCGACGCGATGCTGCCCATCCTGGCGTCGCTCGCGGCGGCGCGCGCGGCCGGCCTGTCGCTGGCCGATCTGGTCGCCTCGCTCGATGCGGGCGAGATGGCGAGCGACCGGCTTCCGAACACGCCCGCGGAGCGGAGCGGCGCCTTTCTCGCCCGTCTCGGCGAGGCCGGTTTCCGGGACGATTTCCTCCGGCCGATCGGTTCGCCGCAGGCCGTCGATCAGCAGGACGGGATCAGGATCGATCTGGACGGTGGACGGACGATCCACTTCCGCGCCTCGGGCAACGCTCCGGAACTGCGATGCTACGCGGAGGCCAGATCGGCCCGGGACGCCGAAGACCTCGTGCGGTGGGGGCTGAAGGCCGCCGCGGCGGCGATGGCGGACTCGTGATAAGCACAGCCCTCTGCGGGATCGCCGCCACAGTCGCAGCAGCCGCATCCAGCCCCATCATTTCCTGTGCGGCCTACCAACTGGGTTAAGGATGTTATCGATCTCATATGGGAAGCTAAACGGCTACGCCGCTGGCGTGGGCAGATCCTCGTGCAAGCCCGACTTGAAGCCGCTGCGGAGTTAATCCGTCCGGCCTTCAAGCATGCGAACCCCATACACTTCGACGGAGTAACGGGGCCTTCGGTCGACGCACTTGCGACAGGTTGGAGCATCGGCGAAACGAGTTCGCAGGATCAAGTCAACAGGTACCTTCAAAAGCGCGATCTCACGAGCGAGGATGTGACCGCGCACGCTTTCCTGCTGAACCTGCCCTCCATCGAGCGCGTCGACCGATTGGCGTCACTGGCAGATCAGCGCCGGGACTCGCTGTTGCGCGAGATCGAGCGCAAGCGGGCAAACTTGGCCCAGCAGCTGCGCACTGTGACTGCGGACGTCCTTAATGTCGAGCACATAGAGACACGGTGAGCTGTCGTTTGAACGTTTGAAGCCGCGATGACCTCAGAGCGCGCCACGCTCGCCAATCGCCGCAATGCTCAGGCCAGCACTGGCCCACGGACCGCCGCGGGTAAGGCAAGCTCGGGGCAAAATGCGCGCAAGCACGGCCTATCAGCGGTGGATCCGAATCCGGAAGCGGGGGCGGAGATCGAGCGGCTGGCTGAGCTTATTGCGGGCGAGCATATCAGGCATGCAGGTGTCCTAGAGGCCGCACGGGCCGTTGCCGAGTCGCAGCTTCAGCTTCAGCGCGTGAAGGCGTTCAAGATCGTCCTGCTGCGAACTGTGACCTTGTTCAAGCAGACAGAAGGAGAACTGGATGCGCTTCCTCCTGCTGAAATCCCATCGGACTTCCTCCTACAGCTCGGAGGTCTTGAGCGGTACGAACGACGAGCTTTGTCACGCCGAAAGTTTGCAGCCCGCCGTTCGGCGAGCTTGTCAGACGAGTGCCCCAAGACAATGAGTGAACCCGTTGCAGGATGAGCGAATCAGCGTAAGCGTCCTCCCGCTCCTTCGCGTACTCGATCCCGGCTCGCTGCGCCTCCTTCGTCGCCTCGGCCTGCACCTGGGCAGTCGCCGCCATGAACCCGATCAGCGCGTCCCGCACCGCCATCTGCACTGGGTCGGTGGTCGCCCCGTCAAAGATCATGCTGTTGATCACCGTGCGCATGAAGACACCGCGGCGCATGAACTCGCGGACGGTCTCGGTGACGTCGGCGTAGTTGCGGCCCAAGCGGTCGACCCAGCGGATCAACCAGCACGTCGCCAGCTCGCAGCATGTCGAACGGGCGCCGGCCCTGAAGGCGTTCGCTTGGGACCGTCAACACGCCGGACACACCCTCGTCGGCAACGACCTGGTCGATCTTAAAGCCCACCGCCTCGGCCTGCTTCCGCTGATGGGCAATGGTCTGTTCCGCGGTGCTCACGCGAGCGTAGAGGATGGCCAGCATCGAGCTGGTCCGTCCGTTAGGATAGCGTCCGCGAGGAAGTATGTCCGGAAGCCGGACGCAACCCGAGCGGACACGCATTCCGGCTCTCGTCCCGTGTCCATTGAGGTATGCCCTTGCAGTCGGCCGGAACAACGAATATAACATTCTTCAATTTAGTAGCCGACCCGTCCAAAACGCCGTCATATGGAACCCACAGATTTCAGATTTAATTGATCGTCGTCTTAGCAAAATTGTGCCGTGGAAACTGAACTACGCATCCAGATTACATCACCAGAAACGTTGGTTTCCAGTCGCTGCGCATCTCCATTATTATCTATTTTGTAAGAGACAAATCCGAGAGATTGAAGTAGATCACAGACTTCCGAAACTCGATGCCCATACCGTGCTGCATGTTTCTCCTCAAGCTCTGTCTGAATAATAATATTTCTGCTATTAAACAAGGTGTTCTTTGCGCCACGTATAACCGGAAGCTCAAATCCCTCAACGTCAATTTTTAGGTAATGGATTTCATCTATTCCCAAGCTTCCTAACATAAAATCAACGGTCGTTAACTCAACGCCAACTGTGCCCTCCTTTTCGTCGGATACGTGAGTTTCTCCTGGATTGTTACTATCGAATTTTATACTAATAAAACCGCGCTTGTCGCCAAGCGCGAGGTTTAACGCCGTGGCATTAGCTACTCGATTGTTCTCCAAATTTCTTTTCAAATACGCGAAAGTTTTTGGGTGGGCTTCAAATGAAAGAACTCTCCCTCCAGCGCCCACCAACTTCGAAGCTGGTAACGTGTATGTTCCTATATTCGCGCCAGCATCGACAAACACGCTGCCTGGTTTCAGTGTTTTTCTTATGAAGCGCCATATTTCTGGATCTCGAGCCCCAACCACACAAGTGACAAAAGAACTGTAGTTATTTGGCATGCTTATGTATGATATACCATCAGGAGATCTAAAATAGATATCATTCCCACTCAGTTCTGATAAAATGAATTTCAGAGCACGCAGCCACTTATCTCGAGCACGCTCTCTATAAAGATCCGCCTGATTAGTTAGACGAATTTTTAATCGAAGAGATTGCAAATTTGGCGGAAGCTTTGATTTGATCTGCCGTTTAATAAAGTCCTTTGCGCTGCCATTTATTAAATTATTCATGAAACTCAAAGCTCAGCTAAGCATCCGAAATCAATCCAGGCATATACCAATTTTTGAGTTTCAGCAAGACCATGTTATCCTCCGCCCTTGGCTGCGGACTAAAGATATTAAGATCGACCTGAAACCTGCCACCATCTTCTGTCAACACACTGAAAAATTCAGGTATATTTACACGGCGTCCGATTGATCCGCCCTCAGCAAAGTGGTCCGCCCTGAGGTATGGCTTTCGGGCCAGGACGAGGACGGACAGATAGGAACGAAGCGGCACAAATCAGTGGATGTGGTCACCAAGCTGCGGCAGGTGGATGTGCTGGTCTCTCAAGGCAAGAGCGTTTGCGACGCGATCCGCGCGATCGGCGTGACGGAGGTCACCTACTACCGCTGGCGCAAGGAGTACGGCGGCCTGAAGAGCGACCAGGTTCGGCGCATGAAGGACCTGGAGATCGAGAACCAGCGGCTCCGGAAGGCGATCGCGGATCTCACGCTCGACAAGCTGATCCTGCAGGAGGCCGCCCGGGAAACTGACCAGCCCGCGCGCCGACGCGCCTGCATTGAGCATGTCATGGACGTCCTGGACTGTGGATCGGCGTCCAAGGCGAACCCACGCGTCCGCCTCGGGTAAGACACTGAGATGTTTGAATTTTGGTCCTCAAAGGTGGGTGCCGGTTCGGCGCCGATCGGCGTCCAATAGGTGCCCACCTCAGCGGAAAAAATATCCTTCACATCAAATATGTAGATGTGGCGCGAGAGTGGGTTCGCCTTGGACGCCGATCCACACCTGGACGTCTCCGAGCGCCGCGCGTGCCGTGCGCTCGGTCAGCATCGTTCGACGCAGCGCAAGGTGCCGCGGGGCAGAGACGATGAGGCGGCGCTGACCGCCGATCTCGTGGAGCTGGCGCGCCGGTACGGGCGCTACGGCTACCGGAAGATCGGCGCGCTGCTGAAGGCGGCCGGCTGGTTGGTCAACGGCAAGCGGGTCGAGCGGATCTGGCTGCGCGGGCTGAAGGTACCGACCCGCCGGCCGAACAAGGTCCGGCTGTGTAACGGGGATGGTTCCTGCATCCGGCTCCGACCGGAGCGGCGCGACCACGTGTGGGCCTACGATTTCGTCGAGGCGCGTACGCATGACGGTCGCAAGTTCCGGATGCTCGACGTCGACGACGAGTTCACCCGCAAATGCCTGGCGATCCGTGTCGCACGGTCAAGCGCTCGAAGGCAGAGCATGCATCCATGCATTTCTGCTACAGGCAAGGCCGACCGCTTACAGTGTGGCGCGGAAGCAAATGTGACGAGTAGGCTAACACTGATCTTGCGTCAGGCCAAGTTTGTGGTTGCCTCCTTGCACGCTTTCAACGTCTCTCTCTCGCCCCTGATTTCGGTATAAGTCTGACAACGGAATCTTAAAATCTGCGTTAGATTTGCTACCAGATCTTTCTTCCAGTTTATACTGCCTTAATGCAAGATAAACTTGCATGACGTTGAACACAAGACTTTAGTAGCATAAAATGCCAGCATGAAGAAGGGTTGGTGGCACACTACGTGGTCAAACAGACTTCTAAACCTGATGATTATTTCCTTGACTGCCATTATAACAATCGTTTAATCTTGGCTTGATATGCTTGCGGGCACACTAACTGCTGGCGAATTTTGAAGGGTAAATTTCAACTTGAGAGTAGAAGCGATCTCGGCTGTGAGCGCAACTCGGGGCCATGCCCCAAGTTTGGATGGCATCCAAATTATGCGGGCAGCAGCGGCGACAGCTGTCGTGTTTACGCATTCAATCACCCGCGTTTCTATGTCTATAAATGCGGATTCGAGTGGATCTTATTTCAAGACTTGCGATGGAAATCAATGGGTAATTGGCGATTTCGGCGTCGATCTATTTTTTGTTATCTCTGGTTTTGTAATGTTTTATGCCCACCGATCAGATTTCGGCGTAAGCGGTTCTACGCGCTCTTTTATGATTAAGCGATTGGTAAGAATTGTCCCACTTTACTGGCTGTTAACGAGCCTTGCCGTTTTCATTATAACGTTGGCCCCTGATGTATTCAGCAATGGCCGCGAGCTGGATGTGTTATGGTATATTTCATCTTACCTATTCATTCCGTTTCCGTCACCGTCTGGGGTGGTAGCTCCGGTCGTCGGAGTTGGGTGGACGTTAAATTATGAGTTCATGTTCTACTATCTATTTGGATTATCTCTGCGCTTCCAAAGGGCAACGGCTTTAAAATTAATAACATTGGTGCTTGCCGCGCTTACGTTGGTAGGAAGAATGCGCTTTGGCGACTCTCAGCTGCTCGATTTTTACACAAGTTGGCTGTTTTGTGACTTTCTCGGTGGGGTATGGGTAGCCTGGGTTATTGTCAACTGCCGACCGCTGGGTCCAATTCCGCGGCGTGTTTTGTTCTCCATAAGTGTTGGAATAATTATGTATACCGCGTTTTGGCCTCCGTCTGAAACCGATGTGTCCCGTTTTATTTTTTGGGGACTCCCATCGATTTTAATCGTTTTAGTGTCGTGCGAATACCGTGCTCCGCTGATTGGAGGTCTGATGGCTCGTCAAATTGGTGCCGCTTCTTATTCAATCTATCTATCTCAAGTATTCTCGCTTCCTTTTTGGGCTAAGATTATTAGCTTGAGCTTTATCAAAACACTTCCATTTGACTGCGTCGTACTGATCCTGACTAGCTTGGTTACTATCTCTGGCTTCTTGGTTTGGATTGCTATCGAGCGGCCGATGACCCAATTCGTTCGTAACAAGGTTTTATCATCAAGGTAGTGTTTTTCCGTGGCCAACATGTGAAATTATAGTTCGGCCACAGCGCGGCGGGCTGACGCTCACGGTGTGCCGCGCTGACGTGCCAGTGCGGCCACTTGAGCCGCAGGCTCAAGCCCTCGTCCCGGTATAGGCGATGGACCCTCTTGTGGTTCACCCGCCAGCCCACCCGGCGCTGCAGGATGTGGATCCGATAGCAGCCGTAGCGCACCCGGCGCTTGGCTGGATGTTTGGTCCCGGTATTTGGTGGAGCGGGATTGATCTGAAGCGGCTGGGCTCGGCCGACGATGCTTTGCAGATGGCTTCATAGGGCGTGAGGCCGCGCAGGGTTTTGAGGCGGCGGGCGAAGTTGTAGGCGCTGACGAAGTCGGCCAAGTGCGCACGGAGTTGCGCGTGGCTGTCGTAGTGGTAGCGCTTGACCGTCGTGTCCTTGATCGTGCGGTTCATCCGCTCGACCCGACCGTTATCGGGCATGATGGCCCCGATGCCCTCGCGTTCTGCTGATCGTCAGATGAGCGTTATGGTGAGCCCATTCGGGACGCGGGGCACCGGGAGCACGCGAGTGCGGGCGGGCCGACGCTTGTACCATGGGCTGCGAGCCCGAGCCGTTATTTGGCCGCCCCTGCGGCTCGCCCGGATGCGCTGCGAGCGCGGATCCGTAGTTGCCGTGTTGCCCGCCAGCTCCCGTGAACGACGCACGAGGAGACAGGTTCATGCGAGTTGTGGGATTGGACATCCACCGCATCTTCGCCGAGGCGGTGCTGCTGGATGATGGAACGGTCCGACGTCTTGGTCGGATCGGCATGACGCGCGATCACCTGACGGCGTTCGCCAAGTCACTGACCCATGACGACCACGTCGTGGCCGAGGCGACGGGCAACGCCAGCGCGGTCGCCGAGGTGATCCGGCAGCATGTCGGCCGGGTCGTGATCGCCAACCCCCGCCAGGTGCGCCTCATCGCGGAGGCGCGGATCAAGACCGACGTGATCGACGCCACCGTGCTGGCCCGGCTCTATGCCAGCGGGTTCCTGCCCGAGGTCTGGATCGCAGACCAGGCCACGCTCGGTCTGCGGCGCCAAGTGACGCGCCGCACGCAGATCGTGCGGCAACGGACGCGGCTCAAGGCCATCGTGCAGTCGATCTTGCACGCGCATCTCGTGCCGCCTTGTCCGCATGCCGATCTGTTTGGGCCGCGCGGGCGGACTGGCTCCTGGCGCAGCCAGTGCCGCCGGACGAAAGCGATGCGATCACCCGGCATCTGCGCGAGTACGACCGGCTGAGCGAGGACCTGAAGATCGTCGAGCGTGAGCTTGCTCGGGCGGCGCGCACCGACGCGAACGTCACGCGGCTGATGACGATCCCGGGCGTCGATATGGTGGTGGCCGTCGGGCTCATCGCCGCGATCGGGCCCGTGGCACGGTTCTCCGGTCCAGATCGCCTCGTTGCCTATCTCGGGCTGAACCCGAGCGTACATCAGTTTGGCACAGCTACCACCAACCTCAGTCATCCCTGCATGGTCGATGCCCCCTCGCTGATCCCGAGGAAGCCTGGTGCCCGGGTAATGACGAACCACCGCGACGCGCTCGCGCTGGCTAAGATTCTGTACGCGGACGGACTCACAGCGCGGTGAGTCCCCGACGTCGGATTCCTGACTGATGCCGGCCTTACTGGCGACTTCCAAGACGTAAAGGCATTGGGCCGGGAGCAGGACCATCCGAGTAGGCTCAATGGACTTGTGAGGAAGTCCGGCCGCGATTTCTAGGTGCGGCTCTGCCCGCGCCGGCCTGTAGATCCGGTGAGCGGCCCGCCGTAAGCACCCCGCTGGTTTTGGCCCGCTCGGATGACGCTCCAGTTACCGCGACGGCGCGTCGTAGCCGCGGGCTGCCTTCGGGATAATTCCCGGCCAAATTTTTGAAACGGTTTTGGCGGGTCAGGGGTTCAAGGATCGATGCGGCGCAAAACCGGGTACGGTTTGGGCGCGTGAATTGTGCCGATTGCGTCCTGTGTGCGTTCAGCGTTGTGGCGCTGGGCTCGCGATCAGAAGCCCCGCCGCCATGTCGGGTCTCGACCATGAGATCAGGCGGCCAGGATGGCTACGTAACATATACCTAACGCGAAGCCGCGCGAGGGGCATCAGCGCGCCCACAAACACGGTACATGAGCACTATACAGCGCATATTGGTCGGTTTTGTGGCACTGCGAGATGGCTATATCGCCTTGCGGAGACTGATTTTCTGGGCTAGGAGCACTGCAACAACCAATCGTTAACCAACCCGCCACTGGCCTCGCCAAAGGAGCTGAGACCATGCTGACTCGCGCCGAAGCCCTTGCTCATCCTGGCTTTTCTGCATCGCAGCGTAGGCCAGAGGTGACCGATAGGGCCGAGCAGGCGGTCGGGCAGGTCAGCGGAGCGGCTGAGCTCGTGGCCGGGGCGGTTCTGCCGGAGGCGCCGTTCGTCGCGCGCGGCCTGCGGCTGGACTGGGCGGCCAAGCGCGGCCTGGACGTCAGCGTGGCGGTGACCGCGCTGTTCCTGCTCCTGCCGTTGCTCCTGCTCATCGCGGCGATCGTCTGGGCCGGCGACGGCAAGGCGCCGATCTTCCGCCACATGCGCATCGGCCGCGACGGACGCCGCTTCGGCTGCCTGAAGTTCCGCTCCATGGTCACGAACGGCGAGGCCGTGCTCGCCGCGCACTTGGCTGCCAGCCCACAGGCCCGGGCCGAGTGGGCGGAGACCCACAAGCTCAGCGACGACCCGCGCATCACCGCGATCGGTCACGTGCTGCGCAAGACCTCGCTCGACGAGCTGCCCCAGCTCTGGAACGTGCTGCGCGGCGAGATGAGCCTGGTCGGCCCGCGCCCGATCGTGGCCGCTGAGATCGCCCGCTACGATCACGCATTCGCCACCTGCTTTGCCGTGCCGCCCGGCGTGACGGGTTTGTGGCAGGTCTCAGGCCGGTCCGACACGACCTATGCCGAGCGCGTGGCGCTGGATCTCGACTACGCCACCCGCTGGAGCCTGCGCCGGGATTTCGCCATCATGCTCCGCACCATCCCGGCCGTGCTGGCTCAGCGCGGAAGCCGATAGACGCGCGCCCGGGCAGCGCCATGCACGACGACAACCCGCTCTGGTACGACTACGCCGAACCCGACGAGCCGCACGGCAAATTGCTTCTGGCGCTGGCTGGCCTGTTCAGCGTCACGGCAAGTGCGGTGACCGCCCTGCTCGGTTCCGCCGGGTGGTGCAAGAGCTCTGGTGCGGACGAGTTCGTGCGCGGATGAGTCAGCGGAGAACGAGCGAATGGCGATCCTGAGTTGACCCACAGCAAACTAAGCCGCGATGTTGCTACTTTCGTGCAGTATAGCCCAGGGGGATAATGCCTATTTCGGCGCCGTTTTAAGGGCCAAATCCTATCTCATTCGACTTAGCCCTTGCGGATGGCGCGGTACCTCGAACCGGCATGGGCAGACGGCGGTCTTTAGCGGCTAGAACAGGATTCAGCTCACGCGTCTATCGAGCAGTAAAGCGCAGATAGTCCGATGCGAGCGATCGTATGCCTGTGTGAGATGCCAAGCCCGAGTGGAGACCGGCTCAACCAATCCGAGCACCCCTCGACGGTGCAGTGTAGGGCGAGCCACCACATAGACGCGGACATACGGACATGCAATTCTACACGACCTGTTAAAAACTTTTTTGGGACACCGCAGCCCGGCGGTTCCGAGCACGTCAGCGCCAGCACCTGCGCCACCGTGTGGGTGGAATGCGGCGGGGTGCCGGGCGGGTCTTGTCGCGCAGCAGGCCCTCGACGCCCTCCTCGGCAAAGCGCTGCTGCTAGCGCCAGATTGCGGGCCAGCTGACGCCGGCCTGCCGAGCCACGTCCTGCACGCTCAAGCGTTCGAACGAGAGCAAGACAATACGCGCCCGCAGGATGTGCTTGAGGGGCGGGATCGATCTCCAGCGATCGTAGACAGCGCTAACTTGGTGGCGTCGTCGAGGAGCACGCAGACGGTCTGAGCCATCGCCCAGACCCGCATGCATCACGCCCTTCGTGAATCCTCTGACCGCGTCAATGCACTAGCATCTTTAAGCTTTGTCAGTCAGCCACATCTTGGAACGAAAAGCTTGCTTCAATTAGTCTCAAAATAAATATCGAGATCCGGAATGCAAGACTTTCCGAGATCAGCTAAACGGGTGCTACACCTATTTTTTTATCAGAAATGAATAACGATAAGGCACGAAACCTTTTAATGCAAGCAACTAGTTATTCTACTCACCGGAAACTGGGGGTGACTGTGGCTGAGCAGAAATTGTGTTATAACGATTTGGAACATTGTATATCCATAATTTGCAGCAAGCTTTTCCAATCAACAAATTCGGCACTTATTTTCGGATCGAAGTAAGTACTTTTCAGGCCGGCATCCAGGTTGGCAGCATAGGAAGTATATTCCTGAGTATGCTGTTTACGCAACAGTTCTTCTTTTATTTTATGATTGAAATCAAACAAGAACTTATAGTGCAATAATGCCCCAGTAGGATTTTCGAAGCTTTCCTTGCTGCGCCCGTTTAAACAGAAAGGCCAAAGTTGGTGACTTGACTTTAAAAACGCAAAATGGCGACGCCATAAAACCAAAGGAGTCTTGTTCAAAGCAGGGCCGGTTTCGAGTTCAGAGAAAAAGATACGGCTTCTTACTCCGCCCTTAATCCATGTTGTATTAGTAAGCGGTTCATACTCATAGCGATACCCAGTTCGATCAAAAAAAGAGCAGACGCTTACCGGATCTTGGCCTTCGAGAACGACATTATGGGCTACAGGATGCCGGCTATACATATCAAGCATTAAACATTGTAACGATACGCGCCCCTTCGATTGCAATTCGTCCGTAAACGTTGCAATGTTTACGGTGTCCATGTTTGGGTACACAAAATATTCATCTGCGTCTATGTGAAGCACCCACTTACCAACGCAGTACTTAGAAGCTATGTGATTTACCCAATCGATGCCGAAACGCGCATCTCTGTAGCTGCCAATTGCTCTGAATAGACTAACATTCGAACGATTCTTAAACTTCTCAATAGTGCCGTCGGAAGACTCATTGTCTATTATGATAAAATGCTCGAATCCAATCTTTTGATGGTATTTTATTAGATGCTCCAGCCGAAACCCCTCGTTTCGCACGACCATAACGACTACATAATTTGCCTTTCTCAGCGGGTCGATCTTCACTTTTACAGATATGACCTCCCGCGATTTGAACAATCGCCGAATGTGAGCTTTAGCGGACGTGTAAAGTGAGTGAAAACTATTATTTCGCAGCAACTCAATCGCCTTTTCAGATGTGACGGATGCGGTGCTCAGTTTGTTAAACACGCTTTACAGATATCATGGTCTACGGCGGATGAAAACTGGTGCGTATCTTTTAACACAAGCAATCCGTCCGGTAAGTAGTTTAATCGGGCGCAGTAGACGGATGTGGAGCTGCTTCGATCGTCGCCGATTGTTGCCGGAAGGCGCGCGCTCTCGAGGCGGTTACTAGGCACTATGGGAAGTTCGCCGCCAGCTTTAGCGGCGCCCCTGCCTCGCCGCAGTCTTCGATCACCTCAGGGGACAACAAACCCTAAACTCGCCGCAGCCGTCCTCGACAGCCAGCTTGCACCGACCGCCTGCATAACAGCACCAGGATTACTCCGGTTTTTGTACGTTTCGCACCGCACGTTCAGGATCTAAGCGCCCCAGCAACGCATCTAGACCTGCACGGATGTTTCCGCGAAGCCGGCCGCGACGGTCAACGTAAGGCTCTGGCCTTAACGAGCCAACAAGATTGCTGATTACATTTCTAAATATATGATCTACTACTTGGATATAGGTCATAGTTCCTTTTCGTAGCATGTACAATGGATTTATAACTTGAGAATAGCCGAGCCGATCACCCGCTACCCTACCACTTTTAACACCGAGGTGAACGCCCTGCGCCTGCATGCACTTAACGAGCCGTCCGCCCTTTGATTTCAGTTTCGCTCCGAAGTCACGATCCTCAAGCCAGCCGTATAGAACGAGACGCTCGTCAAACCGCAAAGAACCAACGGCTGAGCGACGAAAAGCCATATTGCAGCCGTAAGGGCTGAATGGCTCGACCAATGAAACTAAGCCGATGGGCGGCGCTTGCTCAATAAGGCGATCGGCGTCTTCGAAGCTCAAACCAGGTCCTTTGATTCCGTCCGCGATCAAAGAACCTGTAAAGCCGACTACGTCTACGTTGTCGTTAAATGCACGAACAGCAATTTCGATCCAATCAGCCGCAGGCACAAAATCATCATCGAAGAAAACAACAATCTCAATTGCTTCGGACAATGCAGACAGCGCTGTATTACGCTGAGCCGCCAAACCTACCGGACCGGTCACGACGGTGACATTGGGCCAATCAGAAGCATCATCAAAATCTTCGGCGGCGGCACAAGAAATAATGATCGTCGCAGGTTTATAAGTTTGATTTTCGATTCGCCTCAGCGTCTGCGCAACAACCCTGGCGCGTCCCAGTGTCGCGACGACGACAGCGACCTCGGGCGAAGATTTTGAATTTGGCTTCCTTGTGTTACGATGACGATCAGGTTTTTGCATGAGACTCTGGTAGCCTTGCGCTGTTTGGTCCGTGAAAATGTTGCACCTTGATTCTGACCGCGACTAGCTAGATCTTCGCGCTGCGTCAAGTTTCTGAGCAATGGCTGGCCGTGACCCATCCACCGCTAAGACTGTCCGGCGGCGCGGATAGCTAGTGCGCTGACGCATTCAGAAGGTTCATATTAGGCGTGAGACATGCGAGTCTGGGGCATGGCTCAGCCTGTCTGCGTGATCCTCACCGAGGCTGAGAAGGCACGGCTGCGCGCGATCAGCGAGGATCGCGCTCGCCCCCTCAAGCACATCCAGCGCGCCCGCATCGTCCTGCTCTCGGCCGAACGCCTGTCGTCCTTGAGGTCGCCCACCAGGCCGGCGTCAGCCTACCCGCCGTCTGGCGGTGGCAACAGCGCTTTGCCGAAGAGGGGGTCGACGGCTTGCTGCACGACGAGACCCGCCCGCCCGGCAAGCCGCCTCACTCCACCAGCACCGTCGGTGCGGTGCTGGCTCTCACCTGCTCGGAGCCGCCCGGCGAGGTCACTCACTGGACCGGTCGCGCCGTCGCTGCCGCGACTGGCATCTCGCTGCGCTCGGTCCAGCGCATCTGGCAGGAACACCGCCTGCAGCCGCACCGGGTGCGCACCTTCAAGCGCTCCGCCGACCCAGCCTTTGCCGAGAAGGTGGAGGATATCGTTGGCCTCTACATGGACCCGCCCCGTCATGCGGTGGTGCTGTCTGTGGACGAAAAGAGCCAGATCCAGGCTCTTGAGCGTACCCGGCCCGACCGTCCACTCGCTCCTGAACGACCGGCGACCCGCACCCACGACTACGTTCGTCACGGCACCACGACGTTGTTTGCCGCGCTCGACGTGCTGGAGGGGACCGTGATCGGCCGCTGCATGCAGCGCCATCGTCACGCCGAGTTCCTGCGCTTCCTCAACGCCGTCGAGGGGTTCTTCTCGGCGCTGTCACGTCGGCGGCTGCGACGCGGCACGTTCACCGGGATCGTCGACCTGCAAGCGGCGATCAAGCGCTATATCGCCGAGCACAACAAGCGGCCAAGGCCCTTCGTCTGGACCAAGCCGGCCGCCGCAATCCTTAACAGCCAGGCTGCACCATCCGTCTGAGTCAGTGCACTAGGTTTCACCACAAATCTCAAATAACCTGATGCACTGACTCAGACGGATGGTTCAGCTTCGCCGTTGACGGCATCGAGGTGATCCCCCCCTGATCTCGCGGACACCGGGAGATTAGCTCGCGGTCCGTTCGGCTTGCTCAGGCGTGAGATAGCTGAGTGCCGAATGGAAGCGCTGCCGATTGTAGTAGCCCTCGATGCAAGCGAACAGATCGCGCCGCGCTTCATCCCGGGTTGCCCATCGTCGCTGATGGACGAGCTCGACCTTGAGCGTGTGGAAGAAGCTCTCCATCGGAGCATTGTCGTGAGCCCTAGGCCGTGCGGCTCATCGACGGCTTCGCCCTCATGGCGGCGAGCTGCTTCCGGTAGGCCTCCGCCGCGTACTGGCTGCCGTTATCCGAGTGGCAGATGAGCCCAGCAGCCGGCCGCTGCCGCTGGGCGGCCATCATCAGCGCAGCCGCGCTCAGCTCGGTGCACATATGATCGCGCATCGACCAGCCGACGATCTTGCGCGTGGCCAGATCGAGGACGGCGGCCAAGTACAGCCAGCCCTCGCCGGTCGGCAGGTAGGTGATGTCGGCCAGCCAGACCGTGTTTGGCCGCGCGGCCGAGAAGTTCTGCCGCAGGAGGTTTGGGGCGATCGGGAGATCGTAGCGGCTGTCGGTCGTACAAGGCCGGAACCGACGCCCCGCCAGGGCACGGATGCCATGCCGGCGCATGAGACGCTCCACCCGCCCGCAGCTGATAGACCGGCCCTCGGCCCGCAGGGCGGCATGCACGCGCGGGGCACCATAGCGTCGGTGATGGGCGGCATGGATGCGCCGGACGTCGTCCAGGAGCTGGCGGTTGGAGGCTGAGCGGGCGCTCTCTGGCCGTGACCGCCAACCCGTAGAAGCCGCTCGGTGAGACTCCGAGCGCGCGGCACATGAGACGCACCGGCAGGTCTGCGCATGCTGCTCGATGAAGGCGAAGGTCACTTGGGCATCTCCGCGAAGATGCCGAGGGCTTTTTAGCACGTCGCGCTCCATGCGCGTGCGGTCGAGCTCACGCCGCAGACGGGCGATCTCGTCAGCCTGATCGGACGGGCACCCGAGCGCACGGACCGGCCGCGCATCGCGGGCTGAGGGAAGGGGCTGGCGGAGCCATCGTGGGCAAGCTAAGCGATTGGAGTGGCTCTCGATCCTGCCTCGTTGCCGGATGATGTGGATGCGCTCAAACGCATGATCGTCGGCATGGCGAGGGACGCCGTTCATGCCAACACACTGATCGAGAAGCTCCGCGGTGAACTCGCCAGCTCGCGCACATCGCCGTGGCGAAGTTCGATGATCACCTGCCTCTGTATCGACAGGCTGAGATCTATGCGCGGGACGGCGTCACGTGCAGACCTCGACCCTATCCGGCTGGATGGGCGCCACAGCCGCCGTGCTGGCCCCGCTGGTCGATCTCCTGCGGACGGAAGTGATCGCCGGGTCGGACGTCCTGCACGGTGACGATACGACGATACCGATCCTGGCGCCCGGGGCGGGGAAGACGAGAACTGGCCGGCTCTGGGCGTATGTGCACGACGAGCGCCCCCACGGTGGGGTGCGTCCGCCGGCGGCCGTGTTCTTCGCCTCGCCGGACCGGAAGGGCGAGCGCCCGCTCACGCACCTGGCGGCGTTCTCGGGCGTGCTTCAGTTGGCCGATGGTCGTGGCCGACCGGTTGCGTTCGCCCTGACGCCGGGACCGTGATGCGGCTTCTGTCGGCTTTGTTCGAGGACTACACCACCATCCGCCCTCACTCTGGCCTGCCTTCACGACCTGGTGCCCGGCCGGCATCCCGATCGAGGAGCTGGTGATGGTAGAGGGCCGCCGCTGGGTAATTGAGGACGCATTCGAGACCGCCCAGACGGAACTCTGCCTACAATGCGAGGTTCCCCAGCGTCGGCGCAACGCGTGAGCAGTTATGAGGCGACCGCGGCGTCGAATTGGGCTTGATTAAGCGCGACGATCTTCTCACAGCCCGCTGCCAAGTTAAACCGAAACTGGTAGACCTCAGCAGGATCAAGCTCTGCGGAGGAGAAGAAGGTTAGCAAATCGTCGTGTTTGTCAAAAAAGTATCCGAATGGTCCTATAATCTCCGTCAGCTCGTCCCCAAAGTCGGTCCGCAGCCCAATCACCGGAGTGCCCGTCAGCAGCATGTCCATCAATGCACCGCTCGCCTGCAGTTTGTAGGAGTCGCTCGGGAGATGCAGAAAGAAATCGGCTCTAGCGATCTCATTGAGACGGTCTGCATAATCGGTCAAGAATGATTTTTCCCTCTGAGCATCAGCCGCTTGGAACTTGTTTGAGAGCGCGACAAATTCGAAGCGATGATTTTTCGGAGGGAGGCGCTCAATTTTGCTCAACAATTCCTTGTTGTTGGGCGATAGACCATGCCAGCCCGACATGAATATGACGCGGGGAAATTTACTTAGCGAACCAGCGGCACTGGGGGTGCGCCCGGGCAGCTTTGTGATACCCACAGGGTGCGTAATGGCTACGATATTGCCGCGTCGGAAAAGGAGCCGATGGAAGCTTCGATGCTTGCGCGGATTCTCTCTCCCAAAACAATGAACTTAACCTTCCGGAACGCGCGGAAGAGGAAATACCATTTGACAACGTTCTTGATCCGCGCTGCTTTGCCGGACGAGCGCGCCTTCAGGAGGTGGCTATGAAGTGTCCAGAGGATCGGCTTTGAGCTCGCCCGCTTGTGAAAAAGATTCATATAGGCAAATATGCCATACTCTAGATTCGTGAAGATGATTTGATCGAATTGTTCACCCGCGATGAACCCTCGTACGGTCTTTCTAATTTCACTCCTACGGTGCCAGGGAACGAAAGTAACTTGGTTGCTAATTTCCGCCCCAAGGTATTTCTTAAGTGCGTCGCAGTGGGTGTTCTCGGCGATGATGGCAATACGCGCGTAGCGCAGGGCGACGAGGCGCACCATTCCTGTGTTGACCAGAAGGTGCGATTGCCCCACGACTGACGGATCGATCAACAGGGCGCTTCGCTTGTCCAAAGAACCTTGGTGGTTGCACATACTAAAGGCCTCGGCGGCAGTGGCTATGAAAGTGGAAAAACCGGCGATAGTGGAACTGTCTTAATGCGGAACCCATAGCCACGGACGGTGCTCGCACAGCGGGATTCAGACCGGATTTTAGTAGCGCGGAGCACCTGTCCTGTCCAAGAGCGGAACATCCTCGGCGCCGCTCACGCTGACATACACCAGACCAGCCCGGCGCTAAGCGGGGTTCCCGCCGCCGCGGCAAGCGGATCGCGGCCAAGGGTATCTACCGTGATCCGGTTCGCTCCTCCGACGGCCACTTCGTCAAGGCAAGCGGGCTGCGCTGGATGAGCCTGATGTTGCTCGCCCCAATTCCCCGGGCGGGGCGCATCTGGGCGTTGCCGTTTCTGACCGCGCTGGTGCCGTCAGAGCGCGCCTGTCGCGAACGGGGCCGTCGGCACAAGCCGTTGCTCAACGTCGGCGGCCAACTTGCCCTCCAGGCCCGACGCTGGCTGCCGGGGTGCGACCTCGTCGTTGTGGGCGACAGCGGCTTCTCGGCCTTGCTGTTCCTCGACGCGAGGCGCCGCGCTCGCATCACGGCAATCACCCGCCTGCGGCTCGACGCAGCACTCTACGATCCCGCCCCGTCGCGCCCGCCGGGCACGATTAAGCGCCCGCGGACCAAAGGCGCGCGGCTGCCGACGCTCACCGCGATCCTCGCGGCCAAGGACGCGCGCTGGCACGCGGTCGTGGTGCCTGGCTGGTACGGGGCAGGCGAGCGCACGATCGAGATCGCCTCGGACACCGCGGTGTGGCGGCACGGTGGCTTGCCCGTCGTGCCGATCCGCTGGGTGCTCATCCGCGATCCCGAAGCGCGCTTCCCACCCCAGGCGCTGCTCTGCACAGATCCGACGCGCGAGCCCGCGCAGATCGTAGGGTGGTTCGTGCGGCGCTGGACCATCGAGGTCACTTTTCAGAAAGCGCGCGCCCATCTCGGGGTCGAGACGCAGCGGCAGTGGTCCGACACGGCGATCGCCCGCACCACGCCCTGCCTGCTCGCCCTGTTCTCGATCGTCACACTGCTGGCCGCACGCCTCTCGGCACGCCAATGGCGACGCGTCGCGGCGGCTGCGTGGTACCCCAAACCGCGCCCGACCTTCGCCGATGCTCTGGCCGCCGTGCGCTATGCGATCTGGCGCGAGCGGATTTTGACAACATCACCGCGCCGACGCGCCCGAACAAAACCCCGCTTCCGTTTGCCACCGCCCTGGGCCTATGCCCTCTGCCACGCCGCATGAGTGGCCAAAGATACCATGCAGGGAGCTGGAGATTGCATCACTCTCCAGTTCTCTGACCTTGGACCGGAGTTGGCCATGCTTGATCATGAACAGATCCAGACAAACCTGCCTGAGGTTGCTGTGTTCGTCACGCTGGAACTCAGCAAGTCGGCATGGCTCCTGGCCGCCCAGGCCATCCCGAGCGGGAAGACCTCCGCACACCGGGTGAGCGGCGGCGACGTGGAGGGCCTGCTCGCCTTGCTGCGCCGCCTGCAGGCTCGCGAACAGCGCAGCTCCGGCCGAGAGGTCGCGATCATCCTCGGCTACGAGGCCGGGTACGACGGCTTCTGGCTGCAGCGTCGGCTTTCGGCCGAGGCGATCACCTGCTTCGTCATGGATCCCGGCAGCCTCCAGGTCGACCGCCGCGCGCGACGGGCCAAGACCGACCGGCTCGACGCTGCCATGCTACTACGGGCGTTGATGGCTTGGTGCCGCGGCGATCACGCCGCCTGCCGCATGGTGCAGGTGCCCTCGGTCGAGCGCGAGGATGCGCGGCGCACTCATCGCGAGCGTCAGCGCCTGATCGCGGAGCGGGTGCAGCACGTCAACCGGATCAAGGGCCTGCTCGCCACCCAGGGCGTCTACACGTTCCAGCCGCTGCGACGCGACCGTTGGGAGCGGTTGAACGAGGTGCGCACCGGCGACGGGCGCGACCTGCGTCAGCGCCTGCGCGGCGAGATCGAGCGCGAGTTCCGGCGGCTGGAACTCGTGCTCGAACAGGTCGCGGCCGCCGAGGCCGAGCGCGATGCCGCCGTGGCGGATCCGGCCGTCACGGACGCCGACGCCGAGAAGGTGGCGCGTCTGGCCCGGCTCGGTGGCATCGGCACCGAGCTGGCCACGGTGCTGGTGCGGGAGGCGCTGTATCGGCCCTTCGCCAACCGCAAGCAGGTGGCCGCCTATGCCGGTCTCACGCCGAGCCCGTACGCCAGCGGCGACCGGCAGCGCGACCAGGGCATCTCCAAGGCTGGGAACCCACTCCTGCGGAAGTCGATGGTCGAACTGGCGTGGCTGTGGCTGCGCTATCAGCCGGGCAGCGGGCTCGCCCGCTGGTTCGTCGAGCGGATCGGCACCGCACGCGGTCGCATCCGCAAGATCACCGCGGTGGCGCTGGCGCGCAAACTGCTGGTCGCCCTGGGGCGCTATCTCGCCACCGGGCTGGTTCCGGAGGGCGCGCGCCTGAAGGCGGCCTGAGGATCAAGGTTCGTCCGCCGAGCCGGTCCACGGCACGTCGGACGAGTGGGGGCAGGCGTGTGACCGGAGCTCGACGGGGTTTGCTGCCGTCGCCAAAGATGGGTCCCGCCGCCTTCAGCCGGTTCGCCTCGCATGAGGCATCTTGGTCAGGAACGTTCTGTTCCGCCGGATACGAGTGGATCCGCGAGCCCGGCGCTCGCACGACATCCCGGCTCCCCCGCCCGTCCGAAGCGTCGATCTCCGGCCCCCCTTGCGGAAACGCCTCATACGAGTCGAGCTTAGAGTCAGCCCGATATTTCATGAGGCGTGGGCGAGGCGTCGGACGAGGATCATGACGGCTGCGGCGGAGAGGAAGGTTTTGGCCGAGGCGACGGTCGCCTCCCGGTCCGTCCCCGAGGATCTGCCGCTGAAGCCGATCAACCCCTACGGCCGATCGAAGCTCATGAGCGAGTGGATGATCGCCGACGCGGCGGCCGCCCACGGCTTTTCCTACGTGATTTTGCGCTACTTCAACGTGGCCGGTGCTGATCCGGCTGGCCGCTCCGGGCAGTCGACGCCCAATGCCACGCACCTGATCAAGGTCGCCACGCAGGCCGCCCTCGGGCAGCGCGAACGGCTCGACGTGTTCGGGACCGACTACGCGACGCCTGACGGCTCCTGCCTGCGCGACTACATCCAAGTCTCCGATCTCGCCGCAGCCCACAGGGTCGCGCTCGATCACCTGAGAGCCGGCGGCGAGAGCCTGACGCTGAACTGCGGTTACGGCCGCGGCTACTCGGTGCTTGAGGTGGTGAAACGGTTGTGCGCACTTCTCGGAGATTGGGCGCAGACGAACCATCCGGCTTCAAGAGATTACCTACACGACCTAGGCCATACCTCCGACCGATTTGGCTCACCTTTATCAGGACAACACCCAAAACAACATAGCAAAGCCGACCCGCAGATCATAGTTTAAGTGATTACGGATGCGCGAAGCGTGCCACAGCTTCGGCATATACAGAGTCATAATTAGAAGCCATATTCATCGCTTTAAACGGATCTAAGCCAGTCATCGCAGCCATTCTGCGTTCAGAAAGTTTGTCAGGACTCGCTATCAACTCACGGAGCGCCCGGGCGATTGTCTTCGGGTCGGAATCGGAAACGATTGTACCCGCGCGACCATGCTCAACGACTTCCGGCATGCCACCAACATCCGATACTACTATTGCGCAACCACTCGCTCGCGCTTCGGCCACTGCTAGGCCAAATGGCTCAGCGTCGGCGAAATTTACAAATATGGCAGCCTGACGTAGGAGCTGTTGCGGATTCGGATGGTGACCCTGGAATATCACACGACTCTCAACACCAAGGGCCATACTCAAATCCTTCAACTTCTGCATATCGGGACCATCGCCAACAATAACTAAATACCAATCACTATAAGTGGCTGAAAGTTGAGCAAACGCCTCGATGGTCAGATTTACCCTTTTTCTCCCATGAAGACCACAGACTGAAATGATTGACTTTGCCGGAATAGTTACAAGATTCCCAGGGTTCAAGCTCTCCCTCACAGAGTCTATCGGTCCATTATAAACCACTCTTAACTTTCGCGAATCATATTTGCGAGACAGGAGAAGCCGACGTTCAGACTCTGACACTGCAACTATGGCGTCGCCTAACCGCATAAGGAATGAATGTCTGTCGAAGGAGTTATGCATGGTCGTGACAAGCGGAATTTTTTTGAAGCGCGTCGATAAATAAGCAATTGCTGCCGAGCCCATCATATGCGCATGAACGACGGTTGGATTTTCCCTTCTGAGTAGGCTATGAAAAGCGGCCACAGCAATGGGTGCGCGGCGAGCCGACTGAGGGATCGTTACGTGTCTAACTTTGTGCAACTCTAAAAAGGAAGTGTATGCGCCGCCTCCCGAGGCGACCACAACGTCATGTCCTCTAGAAGCCTGGGCACATGCTAGATCCACCACCACATGAACGTGGCCGTTGCTTAGATCACAATGTTTTAAAAAATGCACAATTTTCATCATTCAATTCCTAGGCCTCATGTCGCCACACCGCCCCATTCCGCCGAAGAATACCGCCACGAACCTGCAAACGTTTCTAAGAAAATGGCCGCGTCGCATCTTATCAGAATGCCAAGGGCAAAACTTAATGCTTCTCATGATTGGGCCACATGCAATCCTGGAAAATAAGAGTGTACCTCTGCAACCGGCATCCTAGCATGATATAGACAGGCAGCAGTGAACAAAACAAGGCAGTGAACGATTTCGATAGAAGGAAGAATTATGACATCCTCAACAAGGCAGAACCGAAAATACACCAAAAGCCATTACGTAGTCAAATGGTTTTTCCTCCAGATGGCTATTACGGGACTTATATCGACTAGCGCACATTCGCAGGTGCGTTACACAGTTGGTCCGGAAGATCGTGTCGCCCTAAAAGTCTGGGATGTGCGAAACGGGGATCCCTATCAATGGGTTGCCTTGACCGGTGAATTTATCGTTGGCGCCGATGGGCGTCTCTCGTTGCCACTTATCGGCGATGTGGTCGTCTCAGGTCTCACCACGAGCGAACTTGCGTTAGCGGTGGGAACCCAGTTGAAAAATAAAGTTGGACTATCTACTACTCCTACAGCATCCGTTCAAATCGTAAAATATCGGCCTTTCTATATTACAGGAGCCGTCCAGCGTCCTGGAAAATACGACTACGTGCCGTCACTTACAGTGATGCAAGCTATAAGTATCGCCGAGGGTATGCGTCGCGCTCGAGACAACTCGAGGACCGAAAGAGAGGTGATCACTGGAAGCGGGGACGCTCGGCTTTTAGGAGTCGAGCGCATCGGATTATTAGCGCGTCAGGCTCGGCTTAATGCAGAAATCGGCGGGCAAAGTTCGGTCACCTACCCGCACGAGCTTATGCAACAGGCCGCAAGCCCTGGCGCGAAACTGGCGATGCAACAGGAGACTTCGTTATTTCTCGGTCGACGCGAGGCCTTAGAGGCGCAACTCGCCACAATAAATCAAGCAAAGAAAATCCTTCAATCACAGCTGGCATCACTGGAAACTAAAGATAGTAATATTTCGCGTCAAATATCATTAACTCGCAAAGATCTATCAAATGTCAACGAGCTAGCGTCGAAGGGTATGGTGATTGCTCAGCGGCAAATTTCTGCAGAGCAAAACGTTGCGTCGTTGGAAGGTAACAAACTAGACATTCAGATCGCCACTTTGAGGGCGCAACAGGACTTATCCCAAGCTGACCGCGATATAGTCACACTGACTACTAAATTTCGGACTGACGCTCTGGCGGAGATTTCTGAAATCAGATCTCGCTTGGATCAGAATCAGCAGAAAATCAGCACGGCGTCCGGTTTGATCGAAGAAGCCAAGTTGTTTGGAGCGCTGGATCTTTCAACAGATGACGACAGAGTAATAATATATAGTATAGTACGGGCAGCGTCCGGTGAACGTGCTGCTGCCGACCTAATGACCCGACTGGAACCAGGCGACGTTTTGCAAGTGTCGACGCAGCTGAACTCAGCGCCGACAAATTCAAGCAACAGGACATCTTCTAACCGATAATGAGAGGTCGAGCTCCATGGGGATGCTAATCCGCAAAGCGCTGCTGTACAAACTGTTTCTTCTTTCAATAGTATTTCTCGGAGTTAATTCAGGCCCCTGCGCTGCAGAGGAGCAAGTTCACTTGCA
Source organism: Methylobacterium tardum (assembly GCF_023546765.1). Taxonomy (NCBI): domain Bacteria; kingdom Pseudomonadati; phylum Pseudomonadota; class Alphaproteobacteria; order Hyphomicrobiales; family Methylobacteriaceae; genus Methylobacterium; species Methylobacterium tardum. The sequence goes on along the minus strand of NZ_CP097484.1, from coordinate 1,017,173 downwards.
GCCAGGAGAGGAACAGATTGACCTAAAAAACATGGAACTATCCTTCGAAGACAATTTCGCTGAGCCGAGCGTAGTTGGGCGGGCGCCATTTTCGAGCTTCAATAATCATGTAAAATGGTTGGCGCATACTCCTTGGAATGGCGATTTTGGAGAGGCTCAATTCAGCGATCCCGGCGGCAACGGTCCTTTCGCATTCTCCGAGAATGGTTTGAGTATCATTGCTCGAAAATCCCCCGAGGGGAAATGGACGTCCGGATTGATCTGCTCGGTAGATCGGGACGGTCCCGGTCAGCAAGGCTTCACACAGAAATACGGTTACTTCGAAATGCGTGCTAAGTTGCCTGAAGGAGCGGGAACTTGGCCGGCATTCTGGCTCGTCGGAGCCGATAAAGTGAATGGATCAACAGAGATCGACGTTCTGGAGTACTACGGCCAGTTCAATGCGGGGTTTCACACCGTCTTGCATTTCTGGAAAAAGGTCGATTCGAGACACGTTGGGTATGTTGTTGATGTTCCTCCAAAATCGTTGACGAGTGCGTACCATAATTATGGTGTTTTGATCACTGAAACCTCAACAAAATTCTTTTTAGATGGTCGGAAATATCTAGAGTTTCCTACGCCTGATGAGCTACGCCAACCAATGTACATTTTGGTGAATTTTGCGTTGGGTGGTGGATGGCCTATCGATAAAATGATATCTCCCGCCGTGATGTCAGTCGAGTATGTTCGCGCTTATAGGCAACGATCCCGCTGAGTCAGGGTGGTCCGATAAGGTTAAAGATGGCTACCGTAGACGAATATGCCTCGATATTGTCCGACGCTATTGTTAAGTCTCGAATGACAGGTTTCGCTGGTCGCAGTGAGATATATAGCTGCGCACGCAATACTATACATGAACATTTTAGAAACATCGGAAGCCTCTCAGACAGGCGGTCCGGTGAACGTGAAATTGCGTTATTGAACACCGCCATCCGAGTGGTCGAAGAAGGTTTCTACAGCCGGCAGAGATCCGTTTCGACTGCCGCAAAAGGTAGACAAATGGGGCTCAATAGCGATGTATCGACAGAAGCTTTGTTGCAGACAGATTCTGTTACTACAGTTACGGGTGGAGAATTCGAGACCGGAAATGTTCAAAGCCGCGGCAAAAGCAAACAATTTATCGCAAATGTAGGGGCGGGAACTCTCGTCAACATAATTCGTGTTTCTCTTCAGCTCGTAACCTTACCTGTACTCGCGAGACTACTGACCCCGTCAGACTACGGTATCTACGCACTCGCCTTGCCGACAGTCAGCCTTTTCATAATTCTAGCGGATGGTGGATTGGGCGCATCTTTAGCCCGAGAGAGTGAAAACAATCGTATTCTTTGGTCCACGGCATTTTGGACCCTTCTAGCTACTTGTTGTTTGATGGGAGTTTTAGTTTGCTGCTCCGGATTTATACTGGCCTCGGTCTCGGGCGAACAGACGCTAGTCGGACTCATGGCTCTTCTATCCGCGTCTCTTCCGTTGCTTGCCTTTTCGATTGTAGCCGACGCAAGATTAATTAGACGTGGTAATTTGCTGTTCCATTGCGGAGCTGATTTGTGCGGTTTGCTTACGGGAGCCGCTGTTGGTCTGACTTGTGCATTTCACGGTGGTGGCGCTTGGAGTTTGGCCGCGCAGTATGTTTCATCTCTCGCAGTTCGAGCCCTTATTCTAAATATAGCGGCACGAGCCCGTCCTCACTTTGAATTTGATATTTCGACGCTTTCCGGGCATCTATCGATTGGCGGTTGGCTGATTGTGATGCGGGTAAGTGATACCGTCGGTAAGATAATTGAGAATTCCTTGTTCGGTCGGTTGTTCGGCGCCGACCTACTTGGTTCTTACACGTTGGCTTTTCAGCTTGTTCGATTCTCATGTGAATCTGTCACCAATCCAATCCTGAGCGCTTTTTATTCCCATGCAGTTCGCCACGACGCGTCGGAGATTGCGAGAATCCATCTTTTTCTTTCGCGTCTGATCCTCGTTATTTTGGTACCTTTTGCGGTGTTCATGTCTATCATTGCTCCGAAAATACTCCCATCTGTGCTTGGCGGTCAGTGGGATCACGCTGCGGGATTCGTTCGCATCTTATTATTGCCCTATGCGATCGCAGGAGCCTCCTGGCTCAGCGGACAAATATTGCTGCGGAATGGTATTGTTGCTCGGAGCGCTTTTATAACTGTTTCGGTAAATCTTTTTCGCGTGATCGCTATCGCATCCGGCATCTGGTTTGATGTGGTCGTGATCGCTTGGCTTCTTGCCATCTCCTTTGTTATCCAAGCGGTAGCAGTAACTGTTGTCGTCCCTGATGGCGCTGGCGCTGAAAAAGCGGCTCTTTTAAGAAATTTTGTCTCTATCTTGCTTTCCGCTTCTGTCGCTGGAGGCATCGTGTATGCCATAGATAGTTTCAGCAGTTTAGGGTGGCCGACGTATGGGGCGGAGTTTTGCGTAGGCGGATTGGTATACTTTTCTTGTCTTTTTGCTTTGCTCAAGAAGACTCTTCGCGGTGATTTTCAGGCATTGATGGGAATCATTGCTGCTTTGAAAAAGGCCTAGTCGCCGCGTTTGGTGGTATAATCGGACTGCGATCTAGAGCGGGGCTCATTCGGTCGGAAGCTGCGCTGGGCGGCTGGGGGGTGATGGGGCAGGAGGCGAACATGCCGACAACCTTGTCCGTTGATCTGCGTCAGCGTGTGGCTTCGGTCGTGTCCGCTGGGGCCGCCGGCCGGCAAGCCACCGGGTGTTTCGGCTGGAGCCGGGCTAGCTCCAGCCGCTGGTCACAGCAGAAGCGGCGCCTGGGCCGCGTCGCGCCCAAGCCGTTGGGCGGCGACCAGCGCTCCCGCCACATTGAGGCTCATGCCGAGCTCATCCAGCATAGTCCGCCGCTATGGCGCTGGCAGCAGCGTTACGGCGAGGAAGGCGTCGAGGGTCTCCTGCGCGACAAGGCTCGCGCGCCCGGCAAGCCGCCTCACTCCACCGACACCGTGGCCGAGATGCTGGCTCTGACCTACTCCATTGGACTGGCCGTGCGCACGGGTGGGAAGCGGTCGCCCTGCTGGAGAGCAGCGGCCGGCCGCAGATGCAGGTCGCGGCCGAGCTCGGGATCCAGCCCTCGATGCTGCGGCAGTGGCGTGCCACGCTGAATGGGGCTTCACCCCGGCCGCGGCCGTCAGGATCGACGGGGATTTCGCCACCGAGCCCGGTCGCGTGCCCGCCAGTCGATCCCCTCCAGCAGCATCGCGAGCTGGGCCGGTGTGAGCGCCACCGCGGCCCCCGCCATCCCCGGCCAGACGAAGCGGCCCTTCTCCAGCCGCTTCGAGAAGAGGCACAACCCCTAACCGTCCCACCTCAGGACCTTGATCAGCCGCCCCGCACGGCCGCGGAACACGAAGACCTGTCCGGAGAACGGATCGCGGTGCAGGTGGTCCTGCACCAGCGCGGCAAGCCCGTCGAAGCCCTTCCTCATGTCCGTGTGACCGGTGGCCAACCACACGCGCAAGCCCAAGGGAACGGGGATCATCGATCCAGCAGCGCCGCGAGAAGATCTCGCACCAGGGCTGGATCAGCCCCGGCCTCGGCACGGAGCCTATGACCGTCGGCCAGTTCCGCCTCGATGGCGCAGCGCGGCAGAGACTGGTCACACGCCGGCGGTCTCGGCGGCGCCGGCAGCGCGAGCGGAACGAAAGTAGGCTGAACCGGCAAGGAGGCTGCACGCTCTTCGTCCCAGGCCTCGCGCCGCCAGCGGAAGAAGAGCGATGGCGTCAGACCATGGCGACGCGCCACGGAGAGACCGAGGCGGTGGTGCTCTCCGCCTCAGCGAGGATCGCCCGCTTGTCCTCGCGCGTCCACGAGCGACGCGTGCCGGCTACGACGATATGGGGCGAGATCGTAGGTCCAGACATAGGGCGGATACAGGCCTTCGCGACAGCTCTGTATCCAAGTCCAGGATCTCATCGCACAAGGCGCCCGTCAGCGAGCGCTTACACTCCCCTAACACCAGTGATGTTTGCTGCTCACCCAAAAAATTAGCTGTTCAGCCCATTTTCAAGCAGTGTCTCACAGATGACCGAATAGGAATATAGGAGGGACAGGCCATATATTTCAATCATGCCTGAATGAGCCGCATCGCCTTTCATGTATCATAGGTATCACGGAAAATCAGGAAGATATTTTTCCCGTCCATCAAAATCTTTGCGCCATTTCGCAATTCTAAGACAAGTGATGCCTTGTGAATAGTTGCGCCCATGGATCGCTTAATATGCGCGCACCTATATGATGCAGGTGTTGTCGTACTTTGATATGAGTTGAGGCCTGCGCCGGAGCCTGAGATCAAAATACTTCCGCAAAATGGAGGCTGGACGAATAAATTGCGAGTTGTAAGAGATTAATTCATCGGCGCTCATAGTTTTCAGCGGCAAACTAGGTATATTCAAGCCGTCCCTCAGCTCGTTAATTTCGGCAAAGATGGGTTGCCAGGGGTAAACCGATCCCATCCAAGGCTTTTTTGCACCAGTAAAATGCAAAAGCGAAGCCTTTGAAAGAGCGGTGTCATCCCATTGCGCAAAGCGTGATTGACAATTCCATCTGGTTGAAAGGCAAGCACGCCGACGCCCAATAACAGCGTTAATTGCGCTCTGATCGTGATAAGGTGGACAGCACTCGGATGAATGCTGTAAGTATTCGAGCGCATCAAGCGAGAGACTCTTCCAATCTTCTCGATTGGCAACCATAACTCCTGAATTGCCGTATGGATCATCTGGCTTTAAGCCGATCCGGCTTAAGTGCTCTCGGGTCGATCGCCCGTTATCTGATTTATCATTTCTAAAAAACGAGATCGCGTCTTCGACCATCCCCACAGTCCCGCTGGACATTGGTGCGAGTGCCAACTCAAGAAGATCGTTTAATACGACGGTATCTCCATCAAGGTATACTATTCGCTCAATATCGGTTGGAAGGATGTCGTGCAGAAGAAGACGTCCGAGCGCTGCTCTTGAGACATGCCCTGGTGCCCAGACTTTAGAAATCCCTTCCACATCCTTAGCATCAATACGTATAACGTGAATAGAAAGTTGGTTAAAAACCTCCTCTAAGTCTGACACGCTTTCATTTTCTTTCAATGTTAGGACTAAAGTTACAGGTAAGAAGGTAGATAGCTTTTTTCTTAGCGATGAAATTGAGATTAATGTGGGAGCTAGATACGAAATATCCGTAACATAACAGAACGCAGAATTCTTCGCAGCCTTCATTAGCATTTACTCTCCGCTGTTGGAAATCGCAGCACTCGCCACAGCAATGCATCTCATAACCGGTCCTTATTCTAGAAGGGGTATAACAGAACGGGCGCGAGCGCTACCATTCGGACTCAGAGACCAATAGCAGACGGTAGCCGCAAGACAGAGGACAGCGAGGTAGTTTCGGGCTAGCCGATCGTAACGGGTGTCGATGCGGCGGAAGTCCTTCAGGCGCCCGAACATGCGTTCGATGGTGTGCGGGTCAGGAGGCCGAGCTTCTCGCGCAACCAAGCTTGGAGCGCCTCGATCATGGGCCGGCTTCGTTCCTGACGGGCCGCCCGTCGCTCCTCGGCCGGGCGACCGCGGATCTCGCCTCGATCCGCTAGAGCACGGCGATGCGGGAGAGCGTCTCCGTCGCGATCGGCGAGGCGGCGGCGAGGTCATAGAAGTGCCGACGCACATGGCTCCAGCTTTAGGCCAGCTGCACGGCGCCGCCCTTGGCCAAGCTCTCATAGGCCGCATAGCCGTCGACCTGGAGACGCCTGCAAACCCGCAGAGATGCGCGATCGGTCGTCCAGCCGTGCGGTCGGGGGCGTAGACGTAGGCGACGCCGGGCGGATCCGTCCCGCCCCAGGGTCGGTCATCGCGCGCATACGCCCAAAGCTGGCTGGTCTTGGTGCGGCCGCGGCCCGGATCGAGCACCGGTGCCGTGGTCTCGTCGGCAAACAGCTTGCCCGAGCGCTTGAGCGTCTCCAAGAGCCGCTCGTGCACGGGCCGGTAGCCAAGAAGGCGGCGCGTCCGACCCAGTCGGCCAGTGTCTGGCGATCCAGGCTGACGCCCTGGCGGGCGAAGATCTGCGCCTGCCGGTAGAGCGGCAGGTGGTCGGCGTATTTGGAGACGAGCACCTGCGCGACGAGAGCGGCGGTCGGTAGACCGCCCTCGATCAGCCGCCCCGGCGTCGGGGCCTGCACGACCGCGTCCCCGCAAGCCCGGCACGCTTAGCGCGGGCGGCGGATCACCAGCACTCGTACTTTAAGCCGGCACCACGTCGAGGCACTCGGACACGTCCTCACCGATCCGGTGTAGGGTCCCTGCGCAGCACGGACTGGCGGTGCTGTCGATATCGGCGAGGCACTCGACCCGCGGCAGGTGAGCGGAGAGCGCCCCACGGTTCGTGCGCCGCTTGGCCCTCCGGGCCTCCTTCTTGGCGGGCTCGCTCTCCTCGTTCTTGGTGGGCTCGCTCTCCTCGGCGGCAAAGCCCGCGGCCTCGACCTGCTCGGCCTCATCCAGCCCGAACAGGAGTTGATCCTCAAGCAGGCTCTCGGCGCGACGTCCGAAGCGGTGGCGCTGTGTGGTCCGGTCATCGAGCCTCCCAGCCTGACGCGCCAGACGCCGCCACGTGAACAGCTGCGAGGCGCTCAGTCCGTGTCGGCGTGCCACCGCGCTGGCCGAGGTGCCTCGCCCGTCACTCTCGGTGATGATGGCGGCCTTCTCCTCATCCGTCCACGTCCGCCGCCGGCCAGCCCCGGTGAACAGCTCCAAGCGCCGGGTCGGCTCCGACATACCCACTCGCCCTGACATCAAAATCTGACGGAGCTCCTCGGGCGCTACCTATCCCCCGCTTAACCGGTCAGCCAAAAGATGCCACTCAGACGAAGGTTACGAGCTACCAGCGGGTAGCGGTCGATGTCGCTCAGCTGAAGGCCGCCGTCGCCAGCGCTTCCCGGTCATTGTCGGCATCTCGGTCTCCGAGAGCTTCGAGAGCGACGCGGTCGCTAAGACCGCTCGTGCCGATGCCGAAGGCAAGAGAGCCAATGCTCGGCGGCCACTGCATCCACGCCGTGGGCTGCAACACAATGCGCAACTAAGTTCTACAAGATAAGCTGCATTACTCAACGCGTCTGAGAACCCGCCTCATAATCAGATTTATGTGCAGCTATCTTGACACTTTGCGATATATCACATTAAATAGCACATATAGTTTATCGGTCAATGATAGTTTTTTGAAATATTTACGTTTCAATAATCGAATTCTTCGACGTGAATTTGGCAGATCGACTGCGGTTTTATTGTCAGCGCGCATATAAAAATTACCCCAGTGCGCATTATGGTATAGCACATTCACTTTCGCCGAGCACGCAAAGATGAAGTCTACATCCATAGCATAGTGCTCATTCTCATCGTAATAACCGATTATATCATGAACAGCGGCATGGTAAAAATAGGCACTTGGGTTAGCTGGGAACTGCGCTACGTCACCTCCCAGTAAAAGTCGCTTCAATCTTAGGTCAGAAGGTTTATTCCAAAATAAAAACCGTCCATCCTCATCTAAAACCTTACAATTTGCAACCACTAACGACGGTGACATCTGTTGCTTTAATATAAAACAAGCTTCGTCGATGGCGTTGTTTTCATAGGTATCGTCTACGTTTAGCATACCGATGATAGGCGCAGTTGCTGATCGCGCCCCTTTATTCATGGCATCAGATTGACCTTTATCCGGACCCTTGATGAGTTTCAACAACTCATACTTTTTCTGAAAGACTTCGATGAGCTCAATTGTTCGATCGGTAGATCCGCCATCGACAATAATATGCTCAATATCACCCGCATTGACTGATTTTACATTCTCGATGCATTTTATAATGTAACGCTCCGCATTTAAGACGGGAGTAATGATTGAGATCTTCATGTAGTTCTCTAAGCTGTTAGCTGCCAGTCCTCTGTTGTTGAAGCTAGGGCACAGAAGCAGTTCGGACAACGTTCGCGCGAACGCCGAGCTACCGAATGAAGGACGGGCCGCCACCGTACCGGTCGTTGCTAGTGCCGTCATCGGGATGGTGATCGTGCTGGGCCGGGGTCGACGCGTCGTCGTCAACGCCGGCGTGGATGCCGCAGCGCTCACCCGTGTTCTCGACGGGCTGGACCGGCGATGATTCCGGTCCCGTCGGCTGCCCAGGTCTGGATGCCGCAGACTTCACCGATATGCGCTACGGCATGAACGGCCTGGCGCTCCTGGTACAGGAGGGGCTGTGGACTCGATCAGCACCAGAAGGCGATGACGGCAGCCAGGGCGACGGCTGAGGCGTAGTTGCGGGCGAGCTTGTCGTACCGGGTGGCGATGCGGCGGAAGTCCTTGAGGCGGTTGAACGTCGCCTGGATACGCCAGCGCTCCCGGTAGCGCCGCTTGTCGCGGCGGATCCTTCTCTTGCGGCCGCGCTTGCCCGGGATGACCGGCCTGATGCCGCTTCTGCGTAGGTCAGCGCGCAGCCAATCGGCGTCGTAGCCCTCGTCGGCGCTCACTTCACAAAGACACAGCTACTGCGACGAGAACCTGGTACTCGTTTTTTTTTCGGAACAAGCCAGGGCAGAAAACAAATAAAATTGAAAACCGAGATCCACTAGTGCGCCAGAAACTATAGACGACATCAAAAGCCCAAGCATTCCAATTTTCGCAGCTGACCGCACCGGCGACAAGCCGTCGGTGACATCTGATTTGCGGAACAGCACTGAAAACAGAAACAAAAAAAACAAAATCGCGCCTGGAACTCCGACGTTTGAGAGGAGAGCAAGTATAAAGCTGGATGCCCTCACGCTTCCTAAGCCCGCGCCCAAAAACCGTGTATCTATAAAATTTTGGAGAGCCGCAGCATTCCATCCCGCGCGCTCCAACCCAGACTGGCTCTGTGCTTTGTCAAAGATCAACGTCGCCAGAAAATCATTCAAACCTTCCAGATAGGTCTGGTTGATAGCAAGCAACAACGCCGTAGACAGAATTAAACATGGGATTCCGACGACCACGACGATGGCACTAGCAGAGACGTTGGAAGAGGACGCTTCCTTCATGGCTAAAAAGTAAAGTAACGCCAGCACGGCGGGCGCGCAGACAATTGCTGTCGAGGAAGTCGATATTAGAAGCATAACCAATGAAATGAGCGCAATAGATCCGGACCAAAAACTTTTTACCCCATAAAGCCACAAAACACTTGAATACCCAAACACGCCGAGGGTGGCAGTCGAGAATGATGACGCTTCAGTAAAAGATCCAGCTATGCGCTTCAAACCGTTAGAGATTTCATCTACGTGCATAACATAAGTCGTGTTTCTGATTATTGACAACAAATAGTCTGTCCCGGTATAAAAAGTCACAACATCGAGAAACGCAAAGATAATGTTTCCCGCGCCATAAAACAGGAAGGCAGTCGCTAAAGCAACCATATCGCTCTTCGATTCGACTATGGCCAGCACCACAACGAAACACGTCAAATTAGCCATACAATAAATTGACTGCGTCGTGTTGCCCCCAACCGGAGCAAGCGGAGTAAGCATCAAACTTTGCCCACTCTCGGTAGCGCCTACCGCAAAAATATTGGTGGCACCCTCAAAGATGCGCGGGTAAAAATAAGCTGCGAAAATTGAAACGACTGTAAACCCCAGAAGCCAAAAACCGGGGTTTGGGAAGGTTATAGCATCAATTGCGGCGACGCACCTTGACTGAGATAGAAGAAGATATGGAACTAAAAATAGGATAAACAGGTGCACGGGTTGGATTTGACCACTCGAGCCGAGCGTTATGGCGGAAGAAGAGCCGAGCAGGCAGGTGATCAGAAAAACGTACAGCGACGATTTCTGTCCAAACTGTAGGCAAACAATCCCGAGGAAGATAGTGATCAAGCCAATTGGCGCTATGCTCAAAGTCTATCTCCCCACCAACAGCAGTGTCTACCGAAAGCTCTCCAGCTACGTAGAAATTGCATGCCGGACAGTTTGCGCGCATAAGACGAGTTAATACTGTTGGTCGCTAACGTCTGCTACTGAGTCGAGGTAAGCCAGCACATCAAGCGATAACTTCGAGGACAGCTTTCTTGTGAACAGTTTTTGCCCGCGATCTCTCACGATTGATCTGGCTTCATCTAAATCGACAATCGGCACCTTAGGAACCAGAGCATGCACGTTGCCGTAGTGAAATGGGCCGCCCGGACCGGTAATGTCGACGTAATGCTCTACGGGAGAAGCTTGACTCACGAATTCTGAGTTTTGCACAATCGTATGCAAAAACATTTCGTCGGGTCCAAACGCCGGGCGAAAAAACGTTTTCAGCATCCTATTTTCTCTCGCCTCTTTTACACAAAATGCTGCGCACTCGCGAGTCAGCGCAACCCAGTTAGAACCCAACGCTATTTCGAATTCACTCGGAAGATCTCTTGGCCAAAGTTTAAGAAATTGCTCAAGAGCAAAAAGCGGTTTTCTTTTGTGCGTAAAACGGTCTGCTAGCTCTCTAAAATGTCTGCCCCTTACTCGCCACAGCTGTCGACTGTCACCGCAGCTCGCCACAAGGAATCTTCGTATAAACTGCTTTTGTTTGTTTCGTTGAAAGAAATCTATAATTTCTTCATTTCCGGCCAAAGGATAGTCCGCGCCTGAAATTATGACAATGTGTGAACACTCTTTACAAGTTCCTTCTAGAGCTTTCTCTATTGTTAGGAGCGTGGACTCCACCTGACTAAAACCCGCCCACATTACCCGGAGTCGCGGCTTTACGAAATACACTTGCGGTACGTCGGCAACGCTAGCTAAAAACGGCTCGATCGGTGCTTTCGCGTCAACATGAACGAAGCACGAGACAAAAGGTCCCGCAATGCGCTTGATTAGGCGGCCGAATAGCTGCGGGTCGGAATGTGCAAGCACCACATAAGCGACTTTTGTCCGTAAGCGTGCGCTCGAATCTCCAACCATGAGCATGCCTCCAAACTCCTATTTTTCGAACCCGCTCAAAGATCAGACAAGTCACAAATTCAGGAAAAGTTTCGCGGATTTGACGAAGCGGGACCAACAATAGTCATGGACCGAGCACTGCAGATAATTCATCCGCCTAACGCTCCGAGGTTAACATGATGTGGATGTCCGCCTTTGAGTTGCTTTTGAGAATATTTCGCTTCATTTCTGCCAATTCCGGGATAGTTGTTACGCCCAATTCGCAAATGATAAATACATGATCTATAACGCCCGTCATGGCGCGATATTCAGCTCCCAAACCCGAACATCCTAGATCTATCACAATTGGTACAGCTCGATTCATCTGTTTAATAATCATTGCCGGAGTATTGAGCGCTGTACTTGCGGTATCGCGAACTTCTCTGATGTAGGCACCAGAGATATATCCGCCCCCACCCATCAGCCAAATTGGCTCAAAACTCTTAGTTTCAATCGCGTCTGCTGGCGCTGCTTCAAATTGAATATTTCTCACGCCTTCGGACTCAGCTGTAAAAAGCCCTCGCATGTTTTCGAACAAATCGACCAATACTAAGTTTTTGTTAAATCTTCTTATTATATCGAAAAAGCTTTCGACTATAACTGCCCCATGCCTTTTTTTGCCGCATGATATAAATCCAACAGACCACTTTTCTTTGCTGGTGATCGCTAGTTCTATCTCGGTGATGGTCGATCTAAGATCCGGATGGAGAATATTTTCAGCTGCCTGCTCACCTGAGTGTTTGTTGGGCATGCTCAAAGCATTGAGGCGGTCGATGCGCTTTTTCTTGCGCAATCCGCATGTGATTACATTCAATTTCAGCACTTCCTCAACTTGGGCCGGAGATCTTATTTTTCTATCGAGGCTTCCATATATAACAACGAATAGCACGCCTATAAAGGTACTAAAGGCAAAAGTAGCGGCGAATATCAATCCACTTTTAGGCCAAGCCCGTCCAAGTGGCTCAGAGGCCGCTCCAATGATACGGGCGTCAGCATCTGGCATGAAATTATCAGGGACGCGTCCATCAGATAGGGCTTGGTCCGCTGCCTTTAATTGATTGTTCAACGAGATAATGCGCCCCTGCAGGTATTCCGCGCCGTTTTGCGCCGCAGCCAACTTATAAGAAATTTGTTGGCTCAAAAATGCTGATAGAACAGCATTTGCAAGTCTGCGCGCCTCGTTTGGGCTGGAGGATGTATAGGAAACTTCGATAACGTATGATTGTCCGACACGTCTAGCCCCAACCCGGGACATGAAGTTTTGAAAAGCACCGGCGATTTCTCTGCGTCTTTGATCCGCATCTTGCTTGATCAATCCGCTCGAATGTAACCTGAATAGACCTTCTATTGTCTCCCTAACATTAAACCCTTTGGGGTGAAGCTCGCCGACCGTTTCCAAATTCAGGGCTTGAAAAACTTTTGCCAATAGGCGCTCTGATCTAACAACTTGAAGCTGGCTTTCGGCCTGCGCATTGTCCAATGTTATTTGAGAAGCAATGCTAGGTGCGTCGGACGAAATTGTTGTGCTTCGTCTTGGATCGAGCAAAAGTGTGCCAGTGGCGGTGTAAACCGGCGCTGTAGCGTTTATATAGAACGCCGCCAAAATTAGGCAAAACAAAATCCAGCCACTTAGAACGTATTTCGACCTCGATAAAAGTTTTACGAATCTCTCAATTGAAGCCCCCACTCCGTTTGTTATTGCTCGAGAATGAGGCTCGCTGTATGTGGATGCATCCGTGTTTGCCATGAAACTTCCGTCGATCATGGATGTTTTGCCTTCAATTTTTTTAGCGAGGTGCCTAAAGAAAAAGTCAATCTCTTTGATCGATTCCGGTTGATGTCGCGCATGGCAAAAGCAATTTCACTTTCGTGGCAGTTTCTTTAGCGTCCGTAGATATCCTCGACGCGGATGATGTCGTCCTCGCCGGTATAGGAGCCGACCTGCACCTCGATCAGCTCCAGCGGGATCTTCCCCGGATTGGCCAGCCGGTGCATCGACCCGATCGGCAGGTAGACCGCCTCGTTCTCGTGGACCAGAACCACCCGCTCGTCGATCGTCACCTCGGCGGTGCCGCGCACCACCACCCAGTGCTCCGCCCGGTGGTAGTGCTTCTGCAACGACAGGCGGCCGCCCGGCACCACCTGGATCCGCTTCACCTGGAACCGCTCGCCGATGTCGATCCGCTGGTACCAGCCCCACGGCCGGTACATCCGCAGATGCGCATCCGCCTCCGGCTCACCTTTCGCCCGCAGCGCGGTCACCAGCTCCTTCACCTGCCCCGAGCGCGCCTTCGAGGTCACCAGCACCGCGTCGGGCGTGGACACCACCACCACGTCCTCCAGGCCCACCACGGCGGTCACGCCCTCACCCTGGCTGTGGACTAGACTGTTCTTCGTCTCGATCAGCGACACCCGGCCCCGCACCGCATTGCCCGCCTCATCGTGGTCCAGGACCTGCCAGACCGCGTCCCAGGTGCCGACATCCGACCAGGGGAACGACACCGGCAGCACGCCGGCCTGGGCGGTCCGCTCCATCACCGCGTAGTCGATCGAGATCTTGGGGGCCTGGGCGAAGGCCGCCGCATCGAGGCGCACGAAGTCGAGGTCGGTGACCGCGGCCTCCAGGGCCGCGCGCGCGGCCGCGAGCACGTCCGGCACGAACGCCTCCAGCTCGGCCAGCATCAGGTCGGCGCGGAAGAGGAAGTAGCCGGAGTTCCACAGCGCGCCCTCCGCGATCAGCGCCTCGGCGCCGGCCCGGTCGGGCTTCTCGGACGAAGCGGGCGACGCGGGCGGCGCCCGGCGCCTCGGCGATCGGCTCGCCGCGGCGGATGTAGCCGTAATCGGTGGCGGGGCGGTCCGGCTCGATGCCCAGTGTCATGGTGTAGCCCGCCCGCGCGCCGGCGGACGCGCGCACCACGGCGTCCACGAAGGCGGCGGTGTCGGGCACGACGTGGTCGGCGGCCATGATCAGCACGACCGCCTGCGGGTCGGTGGCCGCCGCGTGCAGCGCTGCCACCGCCACCGCGGCGGCCGAGTCGCGCCCCTGCGGCTCGAGCAGGATGTCGGCGGCAAGGCCGAGCTGGTCGCGCTGCTCGGCGACGATGAACCGGGCCTCGGCCGAGGCGATCACGGTCGCCTTCGCGAACACGGCCCCGTCCGACACCCGTGCCAGCGTCGCCTGGAACGTCGAGCGCTCCGCGTCCACCAGCCGGGCGAACTGCTTCGGCATGCTCTCCCGCGAGGCCGGCCACAGCCGCGTCCCCGTCCCGCCGCACAGGATCATCGGGTGGATGGACGCCAGACCTTCATACATGCATTCAATCCCTTTAGGACGCGGCATACTTTCGAAACCGGATGTACCAGCCGGCGGTAATTCACCGGACCAGATCGTTGGGCATATGCGCGTTACTAGTCTCACGCTGGGCATGGTTGGAAGCCGCCCTGCCCTTCAGAACCTTACCGATGAATTGGCTGATCTCCTCTGAGAAGCGGTCGATGCCGAACTCCGCCGCGCGGCGCACGAGCCGATCCGGATCCGGCATCAACGCTTCGCACCGGCCGACAGCGTCGATCAGCGCCTCGACAGACTGTTCGTGGAAGAAGCTGCCCGTGACACCGTCAATGACTGTCTCAGTGACACCGCCTTTGCCATAAGCCACGACTGGTCGCCCGCTCGCCATAGCCTCCAAGGGAACGATGCCGAAATCTTCCTCTCCCGGAAAGATCAAGGCGCGACACCGGGCATAATGATGCTTCAGAACATTGAAGGGCTGCGGACCTAGCATCGTCACGTGAGGGCCGGCCATGCCGCGCAGCTCCCGGAGCATCTCGCCGCCGCCGATCACAACGAGCGGCTTGCGCATTTGATTGAACGCCTCGATTGCCAATTCCGGCCGCTTATAGCGTACGAGTTCTCCGACCATCAGGTGATAATCGCCGATCTCCTCGCCGGAGACCCTCTCGAAAGCCTTCGTGTCGACTGGGGGGTGAATGACTGCCGCCGGACGATGATAATACGTCTCAATCCGTCGAGCGACTGTGGCCGAATTGGCGACAAATTCGTGGACGCGACCTGCCGAAATTGCGTCCCAGTTCCTGACATAGTGGGCTAGGGCCGGCATGAGCATGCGCGTGAGTGGACCCGTCCGGTCGCGGTAGTCATGATACATATTCCAGATGTATCGCATCGGAGAGTGGCAGTAACAGATATGGACCGCGTCGGACGGCGGGACAATTCCCTTCGCGGGACCAGATTCGCTACTTATGATGAGGTCGTACCCGCGCAAGTCGAGCTGTTCTAATGCCATCGGCATAAAGGGCAAGTAAGATTTATACTTTGTGGTAGCGCGAGGCAGCTTGCTAATGAAAGATGTTTGAACTCGGTGAGCGTTAATGATTGGCGATATGGCGTCCGGGGCGTATGCATGTGTAAAGATATCGGCCTCCGGGTAGAGGTTGCAGAGCGCTTCGGCGACCTTTTCCCCACCTCGCATTCCGACAAGCCAATAGTGTATAATCGCAACCTTCATAAAACGCGTTCCTTCGAGTGAACCGCTTCCCGCAGTGCCGCTTGCGCGCTCTCAACGCGCACCGGATGAACCAATGGTGAGTAATTAATCCCGTTCTGAAATTCGACTCCTGGCCTGCTTGGCAGATCGGACTTCTGCCAAGACGTTTGGTCGGCCACGGACAGGCGGCCTCACAGGCAGCTATAGACCATGGTTGGAGGTTTCCCACTGCTCTAAACTGCGGGCAGCGTTCCCGATAGGACGAAATGCGATTTATTCGCTGGCCAAGGCAGTCGGCGAGCAGAGCGGCGCGCAGCGCCTTTCGGTGTGAGCGGTGCGCACGTAGGCCCCCAGGCCCTCACCCTCGGCATGTCCGTCCTGAACTGGGCTGAACCTGTGGATTTCCTCCAGCACCCTGCAACAGATAAGTTCTGGTAACGCACCCTCGGCCGGCTCGTTGGCATGTTTCCGAGCAGGTGAAACTGGGCTACGGAGGCAGAATGCAGGTCCGGTGGAGAGCGTTGTCGAGCTATGCAGACGTGACAGGGCACGATGGGCCTGTGACGACGGCGTATCAACGTCCCCGACGTGCGCTAAAACATCCCACTGCGAGCCACACATCCGCAGATATCCATTGCCGGCGCACGGCCCAAATTGCCCAGCGAACTCGACTAGCATTGAGCGCGGTCTTGGCGCACGGTCTTGCGTCGCCGTCTTGCGCCGGCGCTGCCTGCGGCGGCCAGCCTGTGCCCCCGGGGGATCGGGTCTGCCGGAGCGAGCACCCGTACCGGGCGACAGGATCCGACGCGGTCAATCCAGGCCGCCATTGCTCCGGCTCTCGTGCCGGCCCCCCCGGCACGCGGCCCTTTGCTGGTCACCTGCGGAAGTCGCACCAGATCGTCCCGACTGACGCCGTCACGGCCCTGAGCAAGACAGATTGCCAGTGTGGCCAGCACAGCGCATTTCATCCGCCCGTGGTACTCTACGTACACGTTTAAAGCCCGCAATCTCAGGAACAACGTGATGGAACCGAGACACGGGTTCGCCATGAACGGGCGCTTTCTTACCCAGGACCTAACCGGCGTTCAGAGGTACGCCTGGAACGTCGCGCGTCATCTCAATGACGCCCTCGACACGCTGAATGCCTCAGCTCCAATCCTCGCGCCCGTCCGCACCACTGACCCACACCTGCCGCGGATGCCCGTCGTCGAACTCGGCCGCATCAGCGGGCACGCTTGGGAGCAGTTCGCCCTGCCCGCGCGATGGCATGGAAATCTCCTCAACCTGTGTAACACCGCTCCAGCTATCAAAGCCAAGCAGGTAGTTTGCATTCACGACGCGAATGTTTTCATTAGACCAGAAAGTTACAGCGTATACTTCCGGGCCTATTACCGGCTTCTTCAATCTGTCATAGTTCGGAGATCAACCCAGATAACTAGCGTCTCGTCTGACTCAGCGGCGCAGATCGCCAAGCATCTCCCGCTAAAAGCTTCTCAGATCATTGTGCTGCCCAATGGCCACGAGCACGCACTCGATTGGGAACCTCAATTCGCCCAGACTGCTCCCTCCATCGTGAGCGGCCGACGCGGTGGTGCGGAGCGCCCGTTCGTCCTAGCCCTTGGCTCACGTGCGCCGCACAAGAACCTGCGGCTCATCATGGATATCGCTCCGAAGCTCGGCCAAGACGGCATCGACGTCATCGTTGTCGGCGGATCCGCCAAAATATACTCCGATGACGCCCTAACGGGTGGCGAGAACGTCCTGTTCACTGGCCGAATTGACGACAACGACCTGGCTTATTTGTTGGAGCGCGCGCTGTGCCTATTATTCCCATCTTGGACGGAAGGGTTTGGGCTCCCAATCGTCGAAGCGATGGCGCGTGGCTGCCCTGTTATTTCCTCAGATCGCGCGAGCATGCCCGAGGTCTGCGGAGACGCAGCTTTAATGGCTGCGCCCGATGACCCAGCGACCTGGGTTAGGCATATCGAAACGCTTCGACGCTCCCAGCATCTGAGGGGGAGCTGATCGCCGCTGGTAGGCAGAGAGTAAATCGGTTTTCATGGAGAACAACAGCACAGGCCTACGCTGACTTGATGTCCGGGTGAGCCCCAGCGCGCCTCCTACACACGAGAGCGAAAAGACATCCAAGCCCCGCGGGACGGCGGGATGTGTAGCGACACTGGAGGTAAAATGAAGGTTGCGATGATTGGGGCCGGCTATGTCGGCTTGGTCTCCGGGGCGTGCCTGGCCGATTTCGGCCACACCGTGGTCTGCATCGACCGGGAGCCCGACAAGATCGCCAGCCTGAACGCCGGCCGCATGCCGATCTACGAGCCGGGCCTCGACGCGCTGGTCGCCGAGAACGTGCGCCAGCGCCGGCTCGCATTCAGCACGTCGATGCGGGAGGCCGTGGCCGACGCCGATGCGGTGTTCATCGCGGTGGGCACGCCCTCGCGCCGCGGCGACGGCTTCGCCGACCTGAGCTTCGTGTTCGACGCCGCCCGCGAGATCGCCGGCGCCTTATCGGGCTTCACCGTGGTGGTGACCAAGTCGACGGTTCCGGTGGGGACGGGCGACGAGGTCGAGCGGATCATCCGGGAGGCCAACCCGGCTGTGGAGGTCTCGGTGGCGTCGAACCCCGAGTTCCTGCGGGAGGGCGCGGCGATCGCCGACTTCAAGCGGCCTGACCGGATCGTGGTCGGCACCCAGGACGCCCGCGCCGAGGCGGTGATGCGCGAGGTCTACCGGCCGCTCTACCTCAACCAGGCGCCGATCCTGGTCACCGACCGGCGCACCGCCGAGCTGACCAAGTACGCCGCCAACGCGTTCCTGGCCGCCAAGATCACCTTCATCAACGAGGTCGCCGACCTGTGCGAGGCGGTCGGGGCCGATGTCCAGCAGGTCGCGCGCGGCATCGGCCTGGACAAGCGCATCGGCCCGAAGTTCCTGCATGCCGGACCGGGCTACGGCGGCTCGTGCTTTCCCAAGGACACGCTGGCGCTGGTCAAGACCGCCCAGGATGCCGGCACGCCGCTGCGGCTGGTCGAGACCGTGGTGGCGGTCAACGACCAGAGGAAGCGCGCCATGGCCCGCAAGGTGATCAAGGCCTGCGGCGGCTCGGTGCGGGGCAAGACGGTGGCGCTGCTCGGGCTGACGTTCAAGCCCGACACCGACGACATGCGCGACGCGCCCTCGCTGGCGATCGTGGCCGGGCTGCAGGATGCCGGGGCGCGGATCGTGGCCTACGATCCGGAAGGCATGGCCCACGCCCGCGCGCTGATGCCGGAGGTGACGTACGCCGAGGATGCGTATGCCTGCGCCGAGGGCGCCGACGCCCTGGTCATCGTCACCGAGTGGAACGCCTTCCGGGCGCTCGATCTCGACCGCCTGCGTCAGACCATGGCGTTCGGCGAGGCCGCCCCCGTCCTGATCGACCTGCGCAACATCTACGATCCCGCGAGCGCCGCACGTCACGGATTCACCTATCGCGGCATCGGACGATGAAGCTATTTATTTAGCTGCGGAACGTCGTTGGGACGTGTCGCACTGGGCGATCAAGGCTTACGCGTGGCGGTACGAGGTGTGCGCCGCCCTGCCACCAGGATGGCCTGCCGATGTTCGCCATCTTTCCCCCGGGTCCACACAACATCGTCTGTCCGAGCTGAGATTGCCCGCTCGCCCGAGAGCTCCGGCGTGTTTGGGCTAGGGTTTGGGATTGCCCGGTTTTTGTGGTTTTCCGCACTTCGCATAGATCAGGCAGCGAGGAGCACGCGGCGGCGGAGTGCGAAGCTGGCGCGACCGTACATAGTACGCTTGAGAATCTTCAGGCGGCTGATCTGTCCCTCGGCACGCGTGTTGCTCCAAGACGTCGCCAGCACCTCCTGCACCGCCGCCCCGGCTTCGCCAGGCCAGCCGCGAAGGTCTCCAACGCGGCGACGCCGCAGTCGCGCATCTCCGAGAGCCACTTCGCGACCGCTTCCGAGAGCGCCCTGGCTGCAGCGAAAACTCGCCAGCAGCAAGCGGCGGTGCATCGCCAAGCTCAGGAACGTTAGTGCCCCGCCGTCAGATTGCGCCTGATGCGGTCGGAGGCCCAGCACCATAGCTGGTCGGGAAGCCAGTAGACGTGCACACCCACCCTGAAGCCGGTCATCAGCAATAGAAAGAGGTAGGCTGCAGCGTTCAGAAATAGGCCTGGCGGCTCGTCAGGCTCAGCTCGATCGTACCAGAGTGGGTCTAATAGCCCGTGCGAATCGTCCTCGTTCAAAGGTAGGCCCCCTCTTCACCGCGTCGCTTGAGCGCGGCGTGAGGTGTTAGCAAATCATTTACCACTCCGCTTGTCACGTCCTGAGACAAGGCTGTCCATCGGCCGACGTGAACCGTGCCGTGACCGCATCGTGAAGGTGGTTGACCAGACGCCGGGACGCGCCATCACCGCTCGCCGCGCATCGGACGGAGAAGCGCCCCAAGTAAAAAGCCGAGCTGGCCACAGATCATCAGGGCCATGGCGCGCCGGACTAAGCCTGAGCCCAGGCCGAGATGGTAGACGTAAATGCCGTAGGCGAATTCGGCCGCGACGATTGGTAGGAGCAGTAGGAGCCACCACACGGAGCCGAACCGCCCTAGACTTATCCCGAGCAGCGCATTCAGCAGCAGCGCCTTCATTATTGTTCTCAGACTTGCCTGGGCCGGTCAGCGTCTTAGACCGCTTTCACGCCAGGCACCATTACGGCCGTGCTAGCAATCGCGCTGCCCGTAATTGGCGGTCATGAACATCCACTCTGGGCGTTAATGAGTTCGCCGTGATCCACCCGTGTGGGAGATGAGTGCTCGAGTCGATGCCACCTTCTTTCGCCCTGCAGGGATCAATGGTCTAATCTGCGATCATAACGAGGCGGACAAAACCCTTAGCCGGCAGGCACCCTCGCCACGGACCTCCATGCGCTGTGCAGGCTCATGGTTGAGGCCGATCTTGGCGTCTTGATTACGAAGGCCGCAGGTAGGACTCCTACCCAGGCACCGATCGTGCCGCGAGGTCGACCTCTGCAGCCAACCGCGGCCATGCAGAGGTTATAAAATAGCCTGTGATTACGCTTTCCGAAGGTCCGAATTAAAAGCGCCAGCGGCGTGCGATTCGCGAGTCGTACCAGAGCGGGTTGTCGTCGTGCATGGCGCTGCCCGGGCGCGCGTCTATCGGCTTCCGCGCTGTGCGAGGACGGCTGGGATGGTGCGGAGCATGATGGCGAGATCCCGGCGCAGGCTCCAGCGGGTGGCGTAGTCGAGATCCAGCGCCACGCGCTCGGCATAGGTCGTGTCGGACCGGCCTGAGACCTGCCACAAGCCGGTCACGCCGGGCGGCACGGCAAAGCAGGTGGCGAATGCGTGATCGTAGCGGGCGATCTCAGCGGCCACGATCGGGCGCGGGCCGACCAAGCTCATCTCGCCGCGCAGCACGTTCCAGAGCTGGGGCAGCTCGTCGAGCGAGGTCTTGCGCAGCACGTGACCGATCGCGGTGATGCGCGGGTCGTCGCTGAGCTTGTGGGTCTCCGCCCACTCGGCTCGGGCCTGCGGGCTGGAAGCCAAGTGCGCGGCGAGCACGGCCTCGCCGTCGGTGACCATGGAACGGAACTTCAGGCAGCCGAAGCGGCGTCCGTCGCGGCCGATGCGCATGTGGCGGAAGATCGGCGCCTTGCCGTCGCCGGCCCAGACGATCGCCGCGATGAGCAGGAGCAACGGCAGGAGCAGGAACAGCGCGGTCACCGCCACGCTGACGTCCAGACCCCGCTTGGCCGCCCAGTCCAGCCGCAGGCCGCGCGCGACGAACGGCGCCTCCGGCAGAACCGCCCCGGCCACGAGCTCAGCCGCTCCGCTGACCTGCCCGACCGCCTGCTCGGCCCTATCGGTCACCTCTGACCTACGCTGCGATGCAGAAAAGCCAGGATGAGCAAGGGCTTCGGCGCGAGTCAGCATGGTCTCAGCTCCTTTGGCGAGGCCAGTGGCGGGTTGGTTAACGATTGGTTGTTGCAGTGCTCCTAGCCCAGAAAATCAGTCTCCGCAAGGCAATATAGCCATCTCGCAGTGCCACAAAACCGACCAATATGCGCTGTATAGTGCTCATATTCCGTGTTTGTGGGCGCGCTGACGCCCCTCGCGCGGCTTCGCGTTAGGTATATGTTACGTAGCCATCCTGGCCGCCTGATCTCACGGTCGAGACCCGACATGGCGGCGAGGCACGATCGCGAGCCCAGCGCCACAGCGCTGAAGGCACACAGGACGCAATCGGCACAATTGGCGTGCGCGAACCGCACCTGATGGTGCGCCGCACTGGCCCATGAACCCCTGAACGGCCAAAACCGTTGCAAAATTTCAGCGGGAGATTTCTTCGTACAGGCATCCCGCGGCTACGACGCGCCATCGCGGTAACTGGAGCGCTAACCGAGCGAGCCGGAAAGAGTGGAGCGGTACGGTATTGGCCGAAGGCGAGCGCCAATGGTCTCACCCCTGTTAGTCCATCTGCGTGAGGGCGTACTCCGTGCCGCCGAGGCGGGCGCGTTCCGATACCAAGTGGTAGAACGTTCGCGGCAAACTGGTTCAGAACGAGCCGCTGGTGCAGGCAGCGCGCCCGAAGGGCCATATCACGCCAGGTCCGGGGCGCCGATCACCACTCGCAATGGATTAAAGCTCACACCGACCTGATCCCCCCATACGAGGCGCAACCCGTCCTCTACCTGCACGGGCTATGGACCGCCCTGGCTGCGCGTGGCATCTGCTTCACCCGAAGCGGGGCATCGCGCCTTTTTAGGCGTTACGGCATCTCGCGAAAATGGGCAGTGCTCAAGCGGCCGAGCAGAAGCGGCCAGACGTGAGAGCCGCGCGAGGCGGGGTTCGGGGGCCGGCTCGACCTCGACCCAGATTGCCTCGTGTTCATCCACGGTACCGCAGCCAACACCGTCTCAGCCCGGCGCTATGGGCCTACTCCGCGGGGCGAGTGCTGCCGGATGAGCGTGCCCCAAGATCATGGGCGGACGCCCCCGCCTGCAAGCAGAATTTCTGAATAGGTGCTGCGCGTGATCGAGTGCTGCCATGTGTCCGGCACCTGATGCGGCGGGTCACATGCTGCGGACTCGCATGAAGGACCAACCAGTAGGGGCCGCGCGCCCTCTCGGCATCAGCCAGCGCGGGTGCCCGGCGGCAAACACTTCCGATGGTGTTCTTTCGCTCACCACCGTCCGAACAGCACGACAATGGCCACACGGTCGAGAACGCGATCCTGCTATCCCCGAAGAATGGATAAGACGATGTGTCTGCGGATTACCCACAGCCGCGCGTTAACAAGGTTAACAAGCCGCCGCACGAGAGCTAGCCAGCGTTAATTATGCCGCTCCCATATTGCGGAACCGTCTTGAAAGTGTCCTCATTGCCAGGAAGGCGCGAAGCGCCGAAATGTGGCTTAGATGCAGGCGTACAGCAAAGTTGAACCGCCACCGTCGGGGGAGACATGATCACTCTGATATTTGCGAGCTTACTCGGAGGAATCACCACTATTGCTTGCGCCTGGCATTGGCTGGGATTGTACTCGATCCTAATCGCTCCGCTGGGGGCGACAGTCAGTACTGCTCTGATGGGATTTGCCCTTGCCTACATCAGGAAAATTCATGATCGAAAAATGCGTATTATCCCGAATCGAGTTGAACATCCTCAATCCGAAAGCGAAGAAACTGAGCAGATCAAGCATCACTGAGTGTACTTCTCATTGCCACTTGCTTTGAAGCAGCGCTGAGTACTGCCAGATGCCCCGACTTATTCCAGCCCCGATCCTGACGAAAAGGAGATCGACTGCGTGCTCATGTGGCTCGTAGCGCGACAATCACGTTAATCGTGTCAATCGCGTCCTGCGCCCACTCATAAGGTTTGATGTATTCGTAATAAACAGAAATTTCAACTTGCAAAATCCTGACGCATTCGTCCGACAGTTCTGAGAGGATATTGTATCCGTCCTCATTTAAAACGGACCGTATCAATACGAGAGGGCAACCCAGCTCATATGTGACGAGCACTTCCTGGTCGGCATATGGGTCAAGCGGGTTGATACAGTAATGATCTGGCATCCGAAGTTCTATACTCAACTTGTATGTAAGTTAGTGCCCCTATATCGCCGCTGAATCAGCCCGATGAAAATTGCTGATCCACGTGTGCCTGAGAGTCACCCATCCCTACTCGCTCAATCCGTGTTCACGTTACCCGACTGACGGTGCCGCCCCACAGCCTTCGACTGCCGCAGACACCGTAGCACGCCACGAGTTGATGCAAGCTGCCGGCGACACGGCCTCGCTCTCACAGTCCCGTCGAGACGTCAGGTACAACCGAGTAGGCGCTCGGAAACTCGCCCCGTAAAGCCCAGCACGCTGAGCGAATGGCTCCTTTCACCTGAGTCGGAGCGCGCTGGGCCTCAGCCTGGGCGCGGAGCTCCTGAAGCTCGCGCAGGAGCGTCTCCCGCCGCGGATCTCCTGGAAGGCCGTGGTCTGTCGTCAGAAGGCTCAACAACGCACGGCCGAGGGGGTCCGTAAGAAGCGTCCACGTATCAGCGCCCATAATTAGTATGTCGCACTAAATCGGTATGGCACCAGGTAGCTGTCTACGTACATCCAACCAATTGAGCAACATAGAGCGTGCTAGGTACTGAACAGCTCAGGCTCGTGCCCCCGCGGGTCTGGTCGGTGAGGAGGGACGGAGGAGCATCGCTCGGTCGCTTTGTCGTTCGAGATCTCGGCTTTGCCAAGTGTCGGCTCGCCGATGAGTACGATGCCTTACAGCCGCACGACCCCAGATGGCCGGCCATAAGATGGCAGCATGGGCCTTCAAGATGGGAGCGACTGGCCGCCGTCAGCAGCCTCAGCCTGACCAGCACAGCGATTCACAATGCGTGCCAGCTGCACGATGCGGTGGCCGACTCAGGCGCGATCCGGCGTAAGCTTGACAAGCCTTCTGTACCCGTGCCGTGGGCTGTGGGAGGAAGGTGCTACGCGATCGTGATGGGTTCGAAACCCGTCCATAGCTATCGCACATGAACCTTGCAGAGCTCAGACGCTTCACCCTCAATGCTCACGCGACGCGGACTGCTCTCCCGCCCTGCCCTGACCGGCGCCCTGGTCACGGCAGGCGGCCTCATTAGCACAGGATACGCAATGGCGTTCGAGCCATATCGTGTGCAAGTCACCACCTATCGCCTGTCGCCCCAGGGCTGGCCGCCCGGCTTGCGCCTGCGGATCGCACTCCTGACCGACTTCCACGCTCACCCGCGATGTATGGGCGAGGCTGAAATCGCGGCTGTGGTCGATCGAACCAACGCGCTCGCTCCCGATCTCACGGTGCTCCTGGGAGACTACGGCTCGCAGAGCGCAGGCCCGGTGCCCCTCGAGACCATTGCCGGTATTCTGCGCAACCTCACGGCACCGAAGGGCGTCTACGCCATCCAGGGCAACCATGACTGGGGCGACGATCGGGAAGCGCGCCGCCGTGGCCATGGCCCGACGCGTACCGAACGAGCGCTGCGGGCGTCCGGGATACCGTTCATCGAGAACACGGCGGTGCAACTCGACCTACCCGTGCCG
Source organism: Methylobacterium tardum (assembly GCF_023546765.1). Lineage (NCBI taxonomy): Bacteria > Pseudomonadati > Pseudomonadota > Alphaproteobacteria > Hyphomicrobiales > Methylobacteriaceae > Methylobacterium > Methylobacterium tardum. The sequence goes on along the minus strand of NZ_CP097484.1, from coordinate 992,048 downwards.
CTTTGGCTGGCCGGGCTGGAAAGCGAGGACACGCCGCGCGCGCAAGAGCCGTTTGAGTGGTTCCGCCTTGATACCCTCACCAGAACGCTCCGGGATGTACCGGTAGGCGAGCCCGTCATCCTGCTGGCGCATGAACCGGACGTCTTCGCCTTAGACCTCGACCCACGGGTGGTCTTGACGTTATCGGGTCATACGCACGGCGGCCAAATCCGCATCCTGGGCTGGTCGCCCTGGATCCCATCACGCTACGGCCTGCGATACGCCTATGGCCATGTTGTCGAGCGGGGACGCGATCTCGTGATATCGGCTGGTCTGGGATCCCACTTCGTAGCTGGCCGCCCGCTACGCTTGGGTGCGCCGCCCGAGATCGTCATTGTTGATCTCGAGCGGCAAGACGCTCCTACATCTTAGGGCGTCGAGAGGCATCACTCAGCAACCGGCGCAAAGCAGGACCGCTCAGTCACCATCAAGGAGCGGATCATCCTCGTGAGGCTGGATCAGAGCCTCTCTTCAAGACGCCGAAAACGAGCTCGAGTGACTTACCGCTTTTTAGCCTCTGGCCTAAAAGCGCCCGAGACTCCGTCGCGCGACATCGACGTTTTCAACAATCCCTCCTGCCATATTGCGCGCCGGTTGCGGTCAGTCCCGTTGAGTCCTCAGAAGCGCAGCGCCATCCAGCCCTGCCCCGCTAAACCGAAGCAAACCCAATCCGCGAGTTCCGCCAGCCATATCGCTGCAGACCAGTAGATGGGCAGGCCCCACAGTTTGGTAGCCGCTTCCTTGTCTCCCTCCATTCTCCACGATGACGATGGCGCAAGCCTGCAAATGACGTCCCTTGTCGTTCGCTGTGCGTCATCGCACGCTTTCAGGCTCCGCCCACCGCGTTAACCCAAACACAGGCAGCCGGTGCGAACCTGCGCACGGCATCCAATCTTTCGAATCTCGTTGGGTCGGCAAGCGTCACCATGGTCACTATTCGGCTACTCGTCGCCAGCTTGGCCGTCTCTCTCAACCTCGGTGTTGCTCAGGCAGCTGACCCAGAGCGGACAGACAGCACCGATCTTATGCTGGACGCTCACTTGGCTCTGCACGCCCGCTCGGTGATCACTGACCCGACTCTAACTGAGCCTGGGCGGACCACATCAGTGATCCTGCCTGAGCTAAGCGTCACTTCCTACGTCTTAGCATCCAGGCCTCTGCCGCCGTTGAAGCCGCTTCCGAAATGGGATCCGCACGTCTGCATTGGCTGCTGAACGCCGCGCCTTCAGCGCCTCTTCCACGAGGCGATGCGACGGGTTTAGTCCTCGTCATTCTTGAAGCCGTTCAAGCCCTCCAGCAGCTTTCTCAACGGCATCGACTATCTCTGGCTGATTGAGGCGGCCGAATGACCGGATCGACCGGACGGACAGGATAGATCCCTCGGGTTTTGTCCTGTCCGTCCGGTACCCGCTGCCGGACAAATCGGACATCTGTCCGGAACGTCCGGTTTGTCCGCACGATCACACGATGACCCACTTCGTGATCCGCAGACCCGACCAAGCCCTGCTGCGACGCGCCAGAAGCTTAGTGGGTGCCGGCCGTATCGTGATGAGGCCGTGGCCTTCGATTTCCACATCAACGGTCCGCGAGAAGCGCGATACGACCTCGCCCCGCGTGAGCGTGTTGTCGCTGTTAGTGATGCGGAACGTGTCACCTATGGCTGGTGTCGTCTGGTGGTTGGATTGCGAAGTGGCGAGGTGCAGCACCGTTCCGCCTTGGATCGCGTCGGTGAAATGAGCATCCCAGTTTTGAGTCATTCAACGCCTCCAAACCCCTCGCTCGGTCAGCAGGCCGAGCGGGATCAGGAATAGAAGGCTCGACGCACAGGCTAGCAGGAGTGACAGGCAAGGGTTGAGATCAGGTTGTCGCCAGCGGCGGCCGGTGACCGGGCCCCTGCTAAGCCGGTTAGATCCTCACGCTCATCGCGCCCAGTTCGGCCGCCTCTTCCACGGTAGCACCGTTCCGCAATGCCATCGCGATGACGGCCGACATCTTGTCGACGGCTTGAGCGCGATCTTCGCCGTGATCGTAGGGAATGCTCATTCGCAATCTCCGGTGAGCGTACTGCCCATCCGGAAATTTACGATCCAATCGATCTCTGAGCATTCTGATGGCCTGCGTGTAGTCCTGATCAAAATCGCGGGCTCTGCGATGGGGCTTCTTGCTGGCAATCTCAGCTTCATCTTCTGCGGGCAGCAACTCGCCCCGACGCACCCGAGTGTCGCTGACAATGAAATCAAACGCTTTGGCGATCAGCCGGTAGATAAACGGCATCGGAGCCTCCCCAATAGGCAACGGATGACGCAACTGATCAGTGTTCGCAACACGGATCTGGAGTACGTGGCAGCAAGGAGCGGGCCACGATGGCGCCGAGCGCTATGCCGCTGACGGCTCCCGCTGGAAGCGCGTGGCCTAATCCGGATTGCGTGGGTCCAAGCTCTCACGGGCTTCCTGCCTGCGCCATTGAGAGAGCCGCAGTCCTCTCAACAACGGCAGCCAGTCTGTCCCCGACACGAGCATCACCATTGGACCGGGGATCCGAAGGCCGGCACGGCTGCACTCCCTGACCAAGCAGGGACCATCCATCAAAGATAGCGGCGGAAGGGTTACGCCGCTGCGGTCTCCTCCGACATCGAGGACGGCACCATGACCACCGGCAAACTCAGCGTAGAGATCCATTCGCCCGGCACCACGCCGAGCCACCGCAGCCCGGCGCCGCTCGCCAGCGCGACCTTGTCGATCTCGGCCACCACGCCGACCGATCCGAATGCCTTGCCCGCGGTGGCATCGCTCCTCACGGGCGGCACGAGCTTCACCGGCACCTGCATCGTGTTCGTCACGCCGCACAGCAATCTGCAGAGTACCAACATCTGGTGCTCTTTCGGCACGACGCCCGATGTGACGGCAGAGCCCCGGAACATGCTGGTCCCAGACAACACAGGCCGCACCCAGACCTTCCTCATCGACATCTGCTTGAAGGACCGGATGCAGTTCGCGACTACGGCGTGAGGCCCGACCGCTCTACCGACGATCGTCATCCCGCAGCGATGGTCCTTTGCCCACCTCGATGAACCTGCCGATGAACAGAGCAGCGGGAATTGAGGCGAGAAACCAGACCCGGACAAACCGAAGCACCTTCAGCATAGACTGCCCTCACATCTCCGCGGGACCAACAGAGCACAACGCAGGGAGTGCCATCGCGACCATCTTACAGGGAGGGTGTCCGGTCGGACAGTTGGTGGTAGGCGGACAGTGTCGGACCCACAAACCGGCTCGTCCCGAAAGCCGTCGATCGGACGAACTTCCTCCTCGGTCGTAGCGACGTTCCCGGCCTGAGCGGCTGCTCGGGCACCGCTTATGAGATCTTGACGCGAAAGACGGCGGAGCGTTCGTCCGCCATCTCCGTTCTTCAGCCACGGGATCCTGCGGAGGAACAGCCAGGCATGAGCACGGAGTGGGCGAGCCCCCGTTTCAGCGAACTCGACGCCTGGGAGAGTGCCGACATCCTGCAGGCGCTCTGGGAGGGACAACTCGCGGCCGTCGCCGCGATCGGGCCCGCGCTTCCGGCCATGGAAGCGGCCGCAGCGGCCGCCGAAGCCGGCCTGCGCCGCGACGGGCGCCTCCTTTATGTAGGGGCCGGCACCTCGGCACGGATTGGCGTCCAGGACGGGGCGGAGCTGCCGCCGACGTTCGACTGGCCGGAGGAACGCCTGGGCTTCGCCGTAGCGGGCGGCGAAGGTGCGCTGGTCCAAGCGGTCGAGGGGGCCGAGGACTCGACGCAGGACGCGGCGCTCTGGGCCGAGCACGCCGAGATCCGGTCGGACGATGTCGTTATCGGGTTGTCCGCAAGCGGGATCACGCCGTTCACCCTCGCCGTCCTTCGCCGTGCCCGCGATCGCGGTGCCGTCACCATCGGGATCGCGAACAATCCCGACACGCCAATTCTGCGTGACTGTACCCATCCGATTCTCGTGGCGACCGGCGCAGAAGCGATCGCCGGCTCGACGCGGATGAAGGCGGGAACCGCGCAGAAGATCGTGCTCAATCTGCTCTCGACGCTGATCATGATCCGGCTCGGGCGCGTCTATCGCGGCCGTATGGTCGCGATGCGCGCCACGAACACCAAACTGCGCCGACGGGGCGTCGCGATGGTGGCGCAGATCGCCGGCTGCGATGCCGAAACCGCGGCCAGCGCCCTGGCCGCGGCCGAGGGGGACATCCCGCGCGCGGTGCTTGTCGCTCTCGGGATCGACCGCGATGACGCGGCCAGCCTGCTCATGCGCAACGGCGGCAACTTGCGCGCGGCTCTGGCCGAAGCGGGGCCGGCATGAGGGACCCCGCGCCGATGCCGAATGGGCCCGAAACATCCATGGCCCGCGAGATCGCCGAGGTGCCCGCGGTCGCCGCCCCTCTCTGCGCCGGCTGGGCTGAGGCGGAGCGCGTCGCCTCAGTCCTCAGGGCCCGTCGCTTCCCGTTCGCGGTCGTATGCGGTCGCGGAAGCTCGGGTCATGCGGGCGTCTACCTTCGCTACCTGATCGAGACCCGATGCGGGCTCGCCGTCTCGGCATCGGCCCCCTCCGTCGTCACCGGCTACGATCGCCCGCCGCGAATGGAGGGCGCGCTCTTCATCACCATCTCGCAATCCGGCCGGTCGCCGGACCTCGTCGCGGCGACGCGCACCGCACGCCAGTGCGGCGCCCTCACGCTCGCGCTCGTGAACGATGCGGCCTCACCCGCCGCGGCGGCCGCCGATCTGGTCCTGCCGATCGAAGCCGGGCCTGAGCGGGCGGTCGCGGCAACGAAGACGGTGGTGAATTCGATGGTTGCGAGCGCCGCACTGGTCGCGCGCTGGTCCGGCGACGACGCGCTGATCCGTGGCCTCGCGGCTCTGCCGGGTCGCCTCGCTGCGGCCTCCAACCTCGACTGGAGCGCCTGGACCGCCGATCTCGCGGGCGCGCCGGCCGCCTTCGTCACGGGCCGCGGTCACGGCTTGGGCTCGGTGCGGGAGATCGCGCTCAAGCTTGCTGAGACCTTGCGCCTGCCGGCCCTCGGCTACAGCGCCGCGGAACTGCGGCACGGGCCGCGTGCCGCGATTCAGCCCGGGACCCCGGTGCTGGCATTCCGCCAGGACGATCAGCTCGCCGAGGGGATTGACGCGCTTGTGCAGGACCTCCGGCGCGCGGATCTGCGCGTGCACGCCTGTGGCGGGCCGAACGGTAACCTGCCTTGGCTTGCGCCCGATCACGCCGCCTGCGACCCCATCGCCATGCTGGTGCCCGCCTACCGCGCGATCGAGCGCGAAGCCCGCCGCCGCGGTCTGGATCCGGACGCGCCTGTGGGCCTCACGAAGATCACGGAGACTCTGTGAGCGCCCTCGATCTCGTCATCCCCGCCGCGCGCCTGGGTACACCACCCGCGGGCTGAGTCTCGGAAAAACGCGCAAGCACCCTGAAACGGTCTAGAGGCAGGTTCGTTCGTTCAGAGAACAGGATCCCATGGATCAACCCGTGCAGGACGGACGTGGCTCAGAGCTCACCCGGAGGTGCTGTTTGGGCGTCATGAGGCACTTGTCGACACGCTGGCGGACGTTGGCTCCTGCGCCTGCGCACCGAGACTTTGCGGCCATGCGCCGGTTCCCTCGGGTCTCGTGATCATGCAGGCTCCACACCCATCCCTCTCCGCACAGAGCAATGGGATCAGGCTGCTGGCTATCGATGCGGGAGCCAGCAAGACGATCGCGGTCTTGGCAGACGCGCACGGAGCCGAGCTATCGCGGGCGCGGGGAGCGGGTGCGCATATCGGCCTGCTCGGCGCAGGGGTCTGGGACGTGGTCCTGCCGACCGCCGCTGCTGCCCTCGCCGAGGTGGGCTCGGCGCTCGTGCCCCAGCAATTGCATTGCTGTCTGGCCATCGCGGGTGGCGAGCATGTGGCCGCGCTCGCGGCGGCCCGCGCGGCTTCGCCCCGGTTCGGGCGTCTCCAGATCGTGTCGGATGGTCTCGCCGCCCTGAGCGGCTGTCTCGGTGCAACGGAAGCGGGTGTCATGGTCGCGGCTGGCACCGGCACCGTCGCCTGGGCCAGATCGCGGCAAGGCAAGACCACGAAAGCGGGCGGGCACGGCTTCCCGGCCGGGGATGAGGGCGGGGGAGCCTGGATCGGCCTGCAATTGATCCGACATACGCTGCTCAGAACCGATACCGCAGAGCTCGACGCACTCGCGAATGCCGTTCTCGACCGCTTCGGCGGCGATATCGCGCGACTGCACGCGTGGCTGCCGATCGCAAGTCCGGCCGATTACGCGACCCTGGCGCCGATCGCCTTCGACCTCGTCGGGAGCGGCGGGCCCGCATCAGCGATCCTGCGTTCGGCGGCACGCGAGCTTGTGCACCTTGCCGAGCGAGCCGACCCCAGCGGCGAGCTCCCCCTGGCCGTGACGGGCGGTCTCGCGGCGCCTCTGCGGCCCTGGCTCAGTGAAACGACGCGCCGGCCCATACGGATCACCGCTGACGCCGTGATCCGCGGAGCCCTCTCCATGGCTCGTGAGACGGACGCTCCTGTCAGCGCTCCGGCGCTGGTGTCCGGGTGTGCGAGCATCGCCGGCCGGATCGTCACGCCCGCGGGTGTGGTGACGGGCGAACTCCGCTTCCGCCGCCTTATCGAAGAGGCTCGTCCGGGCCCGGTGGATGAGGATGCACCACTGATCCTGCCGGGCTTCATCGACCTGCAGGTGAATGGCGGCGGCGGCCACGACATCATGGCGGGCGACCCGGACGCCGTGCGCGGTACGGGGCGCTTCCATCGCACCAGAGGCGTTACAACCTGGCTGCCCACGGTCATCACCGAAGCGGCCGACGAGCTGGAGCGCGTCACCCGCTCCGTCGCCGCAGCACGTGCCGACAGCCAGCTCGGTGAGTCGGACATGGCGGGTCTACACCTCGAAGGCCCTTTTATCAGCGCCACGCGGCGCGGCACGCACGGCCCCCACACCGCCGCGCCGAGTTGGGACCTCGTCAGCCGCTTGCATGCCCTTGTTCCCTTGCGCGTCCTGACCTTGGCTGCAGAGCTTCCAGGTGCGCTACTTGTGACGGCTTTGGCGAGGGAGGCCGGCATCCGCGTGCAGCTCGGCCACTCCAACGCGACTTACGACGAGGCTGCTGCCTTCTTCGCCGCGGGCGGCTCAGGCGTGACCCACCTCTACAACGCGATGAGCCCCCTGCAGGGCCGGGAGCCGGGTGTGGTCGGGGCCGCACTGGCACATGCGACGAGCGCGCAGATCATCGCCGATTTCATTCACGTGCACCCGGGCGCGCTGCGCGCCGCCTTACGGACGATCTCCGACCTCTTCTGCGTCTCAGATGCGGTGGCGGCTGCCGGTATGCCGGACGGCGATTACAGCCTCGGCGGGGTATCCATTCGCAAACGGGGGGACCGGGTCAGCAATACCGCAGGCGCACTGGCCGGCTCAGCCGCGCCGCTCGACGTCGCATGGCGCAACCTGCGGGCACTGGGATTGACCGTCACGGACGCGACGCGCCGAGTCTCGGCACTCCCGGCTGGCTATCTTGGGCTGAAAGACCGTGGGGCGCTTCAACCCGGGCTGCGGGCCGACATCGTGGTCATGGACGATGTAGGCATGGTGACCCAGGTCTACGTGGAAGGGGAGCCTGGCGATGCACGCTAGCCGGGCGATCGCCAGACCGTCCGGCGTGCCTTGCTGGCAGAGCCGGTTAGCGCCGGGAGCACCCTGCTGCGGCCCACGCACTGCCTGTCACTCAGGGTTGACCGGTCTAGGAGGCGATCGTATCACCCCGCCTCACTTCACAGGGGAGCCCTGTCGCGCCGGTATCCGGTCGATCCCGCCGTGCGACGATGCGCGTGAGCTCCTGAGAGCGTCGTGACTGAGACGGAGCCGACCTTGGGCGAGGACGTAGAGGCGCTGCGGGCCGAGCTCGCCGAGACCCAGGCACGGCTCAAAGAGGCGCAGGGCGAACTCGCCCGTCTGGTGCGCCTGGCCGAGGCCGATCTTCAGCGCCGGCGTCCCGGTGAGCAATCGAGCGTCGTCGCGTCCTCGGTCCGCCGCCCGGCCGCCAAGGAGGTCGCGGCCCGTATCGCCCGGTTCGCGCATTTGTACCGGGAGGCCGCGTCCGCCTCCCCCGAACGCGCGCCCGTCGTCCCCGAGGCGACGATGCTCGGATGGCTCGAAACCTCCGGCCTGTTCGACCGCCAGTTCTACCTGACGTGCAACGACGACGTCGCGGGTGCCGGCGCCGACCCGACGCAGCACTATTACAACCACGGCTCCGAGGAAGGACGCCTCCCCAGCACCCTCTGAGGGTCCGGTCTGGGGAAGCGGCCGGCTGATTGCGCGTTCGAGGGATCTGCGAGGGATCGGAGTGATGCAGGACGGGGCAGGAGAGGCCGCACCCGCGCTCGAGCCGTGGCAGGACGATTTCGCGACGATCTACGCGAGCGGCCTGTTCGACCACATCTGGTACGCGACGCGCTATCCCGAGGTCGGCCTGACCGACCTGTCGCCCCTCGAGCATTACGTGAAGTACGGCGCCCGCCTCGGCCGCCAGCCCCGGGCCGACTTCACCGCCCCGCCGGACGAGACCTTCGACGGCAGCTTCGTCAATCCCTTCGCGGCCTGGATCCTCGCGCGGGCCGAGACCGAGCCGGCGCCGGCCTGGAACCGGCCGGTCGTTTCCGTCCTGTGCATCACCTACAACCAGGCGGCGTTCATCCGGCAGACGCTCGACAGCATCCTCGGCCAAGCCACGGACTTCCCCTTCGAGCTGCTCGTCGGCGACGACCGCTCCACCGATGGCACCGCCGAGATCATCGCCGAGTACGCTGCGCGTCATCCCAACCTCGTGGCGGTGCTGCGGCCTGAGAATCTCGGACCCAACAAGAACTTCGCCGACCTCACGGAGCGTTGCCGCGGCGAGTTCGTGGCGATCTGCGAGGGCGACGATTACTGGACCGATCCACGCAAGCTCCAGCGCCGAGGTCGAATTCCTGCGGGCGCGGCCGGAATTCACCCTCTGCTTCCACCCGGTGCGCGTCGTCTACGAGGACATGCCGGGGATCGAGGAGATCTACCCGGAGCAGTGCAGCCCGCAGCCGTCGCTGTCCGACCTCGTCGCCCACAATTTCGTCCAGACCAACAGCGTGCTGTATCGCTGGCGCTACCACGGCGCCGAGGCATTCGTGTTCGGCGAGGGCATCGCCCCGGGCGACTGGTACGTCCACCTGATGCATGCCGAGGTCGGGCGCATCGGCTTCCTGCCGGAGGTGATGGCGGTCTACCGCAAGCACGCGGCCGGGATGTGGGCGACCTACGCGACCGAGCTCGCCCGGCACAAGAAGCTCGGCAATGCCGAGATCGCGTTCTTCCGCAAGCTGCGCGGCCATTTCGGCGGCCGCTACGCGGCGGGCTACGAGGCCGCGCAGAAATCGATCTTCCGGCGGCTCGCCGAGGCCTATCTCGACGAGGAGGACGTGCCGAGCCTCGGGCGGCTGATCGACGCCAATCCCGACATCGCCCGGACGGCCCTGCGCGACATGGGCCTTGATGCGCCGGACGCGCTCTCCGGCGACCCGGACGCCCTGCGCGGCTGGCTGATAGAGCAACTCACCGTTAGCGTCGTCGTCACGGCCTACAACCACGCCGCCGATATCGGCCGCTGCCTCGACGCGGTCTTAAGCCAGCGCGGGCTGTTCCGGATGCAGGTGGTGATCGGCGACGACAAGTCGACCGACGGGACGGCCGAGATCGTCGAGCGCTACCGGGCGCGCGACCCGGAGCGGATCGTGGTCCGGCCCCGGCCGCAGAATCTCGGCATGCTGCGCAACATGCAGGATTGCCTCTCCGCCTGCACGGGCCGCTACATCGCGTTCTGCGAGGCGGACGATTACTGGCTGTCCGACCGCAAGATCGCCCTGCAGATGCGGATGCTGCGCAACGACCGCGCCCTCGACATGTGCTTCAACTGGGTGCTGCTCCACTACCCGGCGACCGGCTCCTACGTGCCGCACGACGAGCAGGGCCGCTATCCCACGGGCACGATCAGCTTCCCGGTCCTGGCCAATTCGCCGCTCACCGCGAACTTCTCCTGCTGCTTCTACCGCGCCGAGGCCCTGCGCCGGGTACCGGAGGCGTATTACGAGAACGCCGCCGCGGCCGACTGGCTGATGAACCTCTACATCGCCGACAAGGGCCGCATCGCGTTCCTGCGCGAATTGCTGTCGGTCTACACGATCCAGGAAAAGGGCCAGTGGTCGGGCCTGCCCGAGAACATCAAGAACGCCCGGATCGCCCAGTACCAGAAGCAGTTCGCCGGCATCTTCGGCGAGGGGCGCGGCTTCGAGAAGTACGAGGTCGGCTGCACCGTGGCCGAGCTCGACGGGGAATTGCCGGATTCGTTTGCCCGGGCGAACCTCGAGGCGCCGCAGGACCGGGTCTGGGCCGAGATCCAGGATGGGCAGGTGGTGTTGGCCGGCTGGGTCGTCTCGGCGAGCCGCGCCAAGGCGACGCTGGTCGCAGAGGTCGACGGCGAGGTCCAGCGCATCCCCGTGGACGTCCACCGGCCCGACGTGATCGCGGCGGTGCTCGGCGACATGCCGACCACCATGGAGGAGGCCCGCTGCGGCTTCCGCTTCACCCTACCTTACGCGCTCCACCTCGAGGTGCTGCTCTCCATCGAGGTCGAGCACGAGGTCGTGCCCTGGCTCTCGGTCATCTTCACCCACCGGGTGAAGCGGAAAGCAGAAGCCGCGCTGAATCCGTGAGCAGGCTGAGGGTCGAGCCGGGACGACGGCCGATCAGCCCCGCTTGTCGGGGGGAAGCACGAAGATCTGGCCGGGGTAGATAAGGTCCGGATCCCGGATCTGGGTCTGGTTCGCGTCGTAGATCACCGTGTAGCGCTCGCCCCGACCGTAGGTGCGCTGGCTGATCCGCCAGAGGTTGTCGCCGCGGGTGATCCGGGCCGTGCTGATCTCCGGCACGAACACGGCCCCGGCCCTGGCCGGGGTGCCGGTCTCGGCCGCCAGATGGCGCGTGTCGGGAGTCGCGTCGGGCGCGGGGGCCATCCCGGCGGGCGCGGGTGCGGGCGACGCGGGTTGCCGGGGCGCGGCTGCCTCCGGGGTCTGAGCGGTCTCCCTGGCGGCCACTCTGGGGGCCTCCCGGGCGATGCCCTGGCCGCCGGACGGCGCCGCGGGCTCGCGGGCCGCGACCGGCGCCGGCTCGGGCACGGCCAGGGGCACCTCGGCGCGGGACGCCACCTTGCCGGTCGCCGCATCGATCTGGTCGATCCGCACGTGGTACTGGCCGGGCTTGACCCCGCGCCCGATGGTGAAGCTCGCCCGGCCATCGGGGCCGATGCTGCCGGGCGCGATCAGCGTGTCGTTGAGGTAGAGCCGGAGCGTCGCACCGGGCGTGCCGGCCGCCGTCACGAACAGGCGCCCGTTGCCCTGCACGTCGACGCTGACGATGCGGGTCGGCTGCGCCGGCCCGGGATGGGCCGCCGCGCGGCCGTCCCCGGCCGCTTGCCTGTTGGGCGCTGTCGGCTGTCCGGGTGCCGCGTTGGCGATCCTGGCGGGCGCGGCCGGTCCGGCTGCGTCGGGCTGCGACAGGACCACGGTCGCCGCGTCCGGTGCCGTCAGGGCGACCAGCGGCTGGCGGTCCCGGCCCGGGGCGACGCTCACCGCCACGCTCTGCTGCGAGCTGGCCGCCTGCCCGTCCTTGGCGGTCATGCGCAGCCGGATCGTGCTGGAACCCGCGGGCAGCGCCGGCGGCACGATCGCGAATTGCCCGCTGGCGTCGGCCATTGCCTTGGCCACCGGCTTGCCATCGACCAGCATCTCGACCTCGGCATGCGGCGCCCCGCGGCCGGCCACCACGGCGTCGCCGTTCGGCTCGACCCGGACGATGTCGAAGCGCGGCGCCTCGGCGGCTCCGGGCGCCCCCGCCGGCCGGCCGGATCCGGCGGATCGGGCGCCGGGCGTGGGCGATGCGGGCGCCCCGGGTTCGGCCGGACTGGGCCCGGCCGAACCGGGCATGGCAGCCTTGGGGAGATCGTTGCGGAAATCGATCGCGGGGTCGGTGGCCTTCGCCATCGCCCCGGGATCGGCGAGCCCGGGCACGCTGCCCTGCGGCACGGTCGTGGCGGCCGCCGGTGGCTCCGCCGCATCCCGACCGGTCAGCCGGCGCAGGGACTCGCCGCCGAACAGGGCCGCCACGAGCCCGAGGCCACCGAACAGGCCGGCGAGCGCCAGGGCGAGACTGCGCCGCACCTGTCCCGACATCGCCACGAAGGCCTCCCCTGATCCTGTTGCCGCCCGCTGCGGGCTTTGGGCCGCGCGAAAACCGTCGACGGCGTGGGCCATAATACCGTACATGCTCCCGACACCAAGCCGTCCCGCCGCCCTGGCGGGTGAATCCCACGCGATGTCAGCACTTTGGCGCGGGAAGCGCCGGACGCGGGGCTCTTTCTGGACGGCTCGCAACGGACGCGCAGGAGGGCGCCGGATGGCCCCGGTGAGGACAGTCTGTGTCTATTGCGGCTCCGGCTTCGGCCGCGACCCCGCCTTCCGCGAGGCCGCGGAGCTGCTCGGGACCGCGCTGGCCGAGGCCGGGATGCGCCTCGTCTACGGCGGCGGCGATGTCGGCCTGATGGGCACGGTCGCGCGGGCGGCGCTCGAAGCCGGCGGCCACGTCACCGGCATCATCCCGGACTTCCTCCAGGCGCGCGAGCACATGCTGGCGGACATCCAGGAGACCGTGGTGGTGCCCGACATGCACACCCGCAAGCGCCTGATGTTCGAGCGCTCGGACGCCTTCGTGACCCTGCCGGGCGGGATCGGCACCCTGGAGGAACTCGCCGAGCAGCTGACCTGGGCGCAGCTCGGGCGGCACCGCAAGCCCGTGGTGCTGGTCTCGGTCGCCGGGTTCTGGTCGCCGCTGCTCGCCCTGTTCGAGCACATGCGCGGCCACGGCTTCATCCGCGAGGGGCTCGATCTCAGCTACCTCGTCGCCCGCGAGGCGGCCGAGGTGGTGCCGCTGCTCCGCGAGGCCGGCCACGAGCCGGATCCTCAGGCCGAGGAAATCGTCCAGCAGCGGATGTGAGGCGGCCCGCGCGGGATCCCGCGCGTCGGCCGCCGCGCGGCGAGAGGATGTCCAGGATGCGCGCTTCCCCCTCGCGGCCCTGCCGCTCGCCTGCCTCGCCGGTGCGGCCGCCGCCGGCGACGCACCGGTCCTCCAGACCCTGGACTACGCCAACACCCGCTATTCCGACCTCGACCGGATCAATTCCGGCACTGTCGGCCGCCTCAAAGTGGCCTGGACCTTCTCCACCGGCGTGCTGCGCGGCCACGAGGGCGCGCCGATCGTGGTCGGGCACGTGATGATCGTGCACACGCCGTTCCCCAACGTGGTCTACGCCCTCGATCTCGACCAGGGCGGGAAGATCCTGTGGCGCTACGCGCCGCGGCAGGATCCGAGCGTGATCGCCGTGATGTGCTGCGACACCGTCTCCCGCGGCCTCGCTTACGCGGACGGGCGGCTGTTCCTGCAGCAGGCCGACACCACCGTGGTGGCGCTCGATCCGGAGACCGGCCGGGTGCTGTGGTCGGTGAAGAACGGCGATCCGGGCCGGGGCGAGACCAACACCGCCACGGTCCTGCCGGTGCACGGCAAGCTGATCGTCGGGCTGGCCGGCGGCGAGTACGGGGCGCGCTGCCACGTCACCGCGTACGATCAGGCCAGCGGGAAGCGGCTCTGGCGCGCCTACGCCACCGGGCCGGATGCCGACATGCTGGTCGATCCCGAGAAGACCACCGCGCTCGGGCGCCCGGTCGGCACGGAGTCCTCCCTGAAGAGCTGGGAGGGCGACCAGTGGCGGACCGGCGGCGCCTGCAGCTGGGGCTGGTTCTCCTACGACCCCGACCTGAACCTCGTCTATTACGGCACCGGCAATCCCGCGACCTGGAACCCGGCCCAGCGCCCGGGCGACAACCGCTGGGCCCAGGCGATCATCGCCCGCGACGCCGATACGGGCATCGCCCGCTGGGTCTACCAGATGACCCCCCACGACCAGTGGGATTATGACGGCGTCAACGAGATGATCCTCACCGAGCAGGTGATCGGCGGTCGGCCCCGCAAGGTGCTGACCCATTTCGACCGCAACGGCTTCGGCTACACGCTGGACCGGGCCACGGGCGAATTGCTGGTGGCGGAGAAGTTCGACCCCACGGTGAACTGGGCCAGCCGGATCAGCCTGGATCCCGCCGCGCCCGATTACGGGAAGCCGGTGGTCGACAAGCGCTATGCGCCGGGCGAGGCCGACGAGGACGAAACAACCAAAAATATCTGTCCCGGAGCGCTCGGCGCCAAGAACCAGCAGCCGGCCGCCTACTCGCCCCGGACGCGGCTATTCTACGTGCCGACCAACCACATGTGCATGGATTACGAGGCGTTCCGGGTCACCTACACGCCCGGCCAGCCCTATGTCGGCGCGACCCTGACCCTGCACCCGCCCGAAGGCACCGACCGGACCGGGGCGTTCATCGCCTGGGACGGGGCGAAGGGCCGGATCGCCTGGACGATCCCGGAACCGTTCTCGGTCTGGTCGGGGGCGCTCGCCACCGCGGGCGACGTGGTCTTCTACGGCACGCTGGAAGGCTACCTGAAGGCGGTCGATGCCCGGGACGGGCACGAGCTCTACCGGTTCAAGACGCCGTCGGGCATCGTCGGCAACGTCACCACCTACCTGCACGCCGGCAAGCAGTACGTGGCGGTGCTCTCCGGAATCGGCGGCTGGGCCGGGATCGGCCTGGCGGCCGGGCTCACCGACCCCGCCGACGGTTCGGGGGCGGTCGGCGGCTACGCGGCCCTGTCACAGTATACGGCGCCGGGCGGGCAGCTCACGGTGTTCGAACTGCCGGAGTGAGCCGGTCGCCGGCGGCGTCTGCTCGCGCCGCCCCGCGATTCGCCCCCCTCCCGCCGAAGTGCTCCCGCGCGGCATCGGCCGAGGTCCATCCCGGGCCGATTTCCCGTCCCGCCAGGCCCCGCCATCGGCGCCGGCAGCCGACCTCGGGTACGTCTATTCAGGCGAAGCCGCGCCGTGCGCGGCAATCGATTGCCGCGATCCAGTGCTGTTCAGAGAATTTATATAATAAAAAATTCGGACTTACAAATTATTTATCCGAAAATAAGTCGGCTTTCAGAGTGTTGCTTCGAGGATGCGAATCGGAAAGACCTTGAATTTTGAACGAACTATGACGATCCGCCATCGATGATCTTGGATAAGGGGCGCGCGACCGGCCGGCTGAGGCGGCTTTGGGGAGCGCGTCATGAAACGGGGATATGGGGTCTCAATTGCCGCTCTGGCGGTCACGATGCTCGGTTCGGGCGCCCAGGCGCAGACGCCGGGTGCCGGCAACGGCGTCGACATCCTGTCGGGCTTCCGGCGGATCTGGATCCCCGGACGGACCTACGACACCGGATCACAGACGGTCCTCGGAACGCCCCTCCTGCTGCGCAACATCCAGATCGTCGCCGAGCGGGCGCAGGAGCGGACCCGCGCGCAGGAGATCGCCGCCTATTACGACGACCGCCGCAACCAGAGCTACAGCGTCATCGACGGCCTCGGGCCGCTGACCCAGGCCTATCTGGCGGGATCGGGGGCGACCACCACGATCCCGACCTTCGACGCGACCACCTCGCGCGTCCAGTATGTCGACCAGGGCACCGGCGCCGGCGTGACGACGTCGCCCCTCGGGAAGGTCGTGCAGCTGGTCAACGCGTTCCGGACCAACGCCTCCACCAGCCCGGCCAAGGATGCCTACAGCTATCCGCGCCCCTGGCGGCAGAGCCTGAACGGCCAGAGCCTCGGCCTCGTCGTGCCGCCCTCCCTTGGGCCGGAGAAGAGCCCGACCCCGCAACGGATGGCGGCTTCCCGAGCGGCCACACCAACGCCGCCTATCTCTCGGCCCTCGCCCTGGCCTACGCGGTCCCGCAGCGGTTCCAAGAACTGCTCACCCGCGCGAGCGAACTCGGCGACAACCGGATCGAGGCGGGCATGCACGCGCCCACCGACGTGATCGGCGGGCGCGTGCTGGCGACCTACTTCGCCATCCGGGCGCTCAACGACCCGGCGAATGCGGCCCTGCTGGGCGAGGCCTTCGCGCAGGCGCAGAGCTACCTGAGCCAAGCCTGCGGCGGCCCGCTGGAGCGGTGCGCCCACGCGCCCGTGGATCCCGCCACCGACCGATTCTCCGATTACGCGCGCAACAAGGCCGCCTACACGGCGCGCCTGACCTACGGCCTGCCGCCGGTCGGGCCCACGGACCTGCCGCCGGTGGTTCCGGCGGGCGCCGAGGCGCTGCTCGCGACCCGCTTCCCCTATCTCACGGCGGCGCAGCGCCGCGACGTGATCGCGACCACCGAATTGCCGTCCGGCGGCTTCCTCGACAACGGGCTGGGCTACGACCGCATCAACCTGTTCGCCGCCGCGGACGGCTACGGCGCCTTCAACGGCACGGTCACCGTCACCCTGGACGCCGCCAAGGGCGGGTTCTCGGCCTACGACGTCTGGCGCAACGACATCGGCGGCGCGGGTAGCCTCGTGAAGCTCGGCAGCGGAACGCTGGTCCTGACCGGCGCCAACACCTACGCGGGCGGCACCACGATCGGTGGCGGGACGCTGGTCGGCCATGCCGGCGCCTTCGGCACAGGCGCGATCCTCGACAACGCGGCGCTCGTGGTCGACCAATCCGTCGACGGGACGATGGCCAACGCCATCGCGGGCTCCGGGACCCTGGCCAAGACCAATTCGGGCGCCCTCACCCTCACGGGCATCAGCACGCTGACCGGTGCCACCACGGTCGAGGCGGGGCAGCTCGTCGTGAACGGCTCCCTCGCCAACTCGCTCGTGACGGTGCGTCAGGGGGCGGGACTGGGCGGCTCGGGCACTGTGGGCGGGATCCGCGTGCTCGCGGGCGGCACCGTGGCGCCGGGCAATTCCATCGGCACGCTCACCATCGCCGGCAATGCCGCCTTCGCGGCCGGCTCCACCTACAGGGTCGAGGCCAACGCCGCCGGCCGGCCGACCGCATCACCGCCGGGGGCCAAGCCGCGCTGTCGGGCGGCATCGTCCAGGTTCTGGCCGCCTCGGGCTCCTACAACCCGCGCACCACCTACACGATCCTGTCGGCCACCGGCGGCGTCTCGGGCCAGTTCGCGGGCGTGACCTCCAACCTCGCCTTCCTGTCCCCGGGCCTGCGCTACCTGACCAACGCGGTCGACCTGACCCTCACCCGCAACGACGTGCCCTTCGCCGCCAGCGCCACCTCGCGCAACGGCGCGGCCGCCGCCAACGCCATCCAGGCGGCCGGCGCCGGCCGGCTCACCGACGCGGCGGTGGGCTTCACCGCCGCCGAGGCGGGCGGCGCCTTCCGGGCGCTCGCCGGCGACATCCACGCCGGCACCGTCTTGGCGGCCTACGAGACCGCCTTCTTCGTGCGCGAGGCCGTGCTCGACCGGCTGCGCTGGGGCGATCCCGGCACCGGTCTGAATCACGGCACCCTGCCCGCCGCCTACACCGCCGACCTGCCGGGCCGCCAGCCGGTGGTGGCGAACGTGCCGATGCGCACGCTCGACCCGCAGGTGTTCGGGCTGTGGGGCCAGGGTTTTGGCGCCTTCGGCACGGCCGAGGGCGGCGGCAACGCGTTCGACCTCGACCGGCAGATCGCGGGCTTCGCGGCGGGCGCGGATGTGCGCTTGTCCAGCGGGCTGCGCTTCGGCGTGGTCGGCGGCTACACGGAGGCGTCTCTCGACAGTGCCGGCCGGGTCGGCGGCACGCGCCGGGCGGAGAGCGCCACGCTGAAGAGCGGCTTCGGCGGCGTCTACGGCGGCTACGAGCTCGGCCCGCTGTCGCTGCGGCTGGGGGCGATCTACGCCGACACGGACGCGCACACGCGCCGGGCGGTGCTGTACGGGCTGTCCGATACGCTGAGCGGCCACGGCGGCGGCGCCACCGTGCAGGGCTTCGGCGAGATCGGCTGGACGATCCCGCTGGGTGAGCCGGCCGCGGCGGCGCCGGTGTCGAAGGACGGGGCGGCGGGCACGGTGCAGCCGGCGGCCTCGTATGTCGAGCCGTTCGTGGGCGGGGCCTATATCGGCATCCGGCGGGACGGGTTCGGCGAGACCGGAGGCGCCGCGGCGCTGGTGAGCTTTGCGCGCGACTATGATCTCGGTGCGGCGACTGTGGGCGTGCGGGCGCAGACGCGCCTGGACCTGGGCTTGGGCCTGCCGGTGACGCTGCGGGGTCTCGTCGGCTACCGGCGGGCGTTCGGCGACGTGGTGCCGACGGCTTTGCTGGCCTTCGGGGCGGGCGGCCCGGCGTTCCTGAGCGCGGGCGTGCCGATCGATCGGGACGCGCTGGTGGCGCAGGTCGGGCTGGATCTGGCGGTGGCGCCAAACGCGACGCTCGGCGTGGCCTATACGGGCCAGACCGGCGCACGGGCGCAGGACCAGGCGGTGAAAGGCAATTTCACCCTCCGGTTCTAGCGCGCCCCTTGCGCGCCGACGAAGTCCACGAAGGCGCGCAGCGGCGCCGGCAGGTGCCGCCGGCCGGGGTAGTAGAGGAACGGGCCGGAGAAGTCCTGCCACCAGGGTTTCAGCACCGGCTCCAGGGCGCCGCTGTCGAGATGCGGGCGCAGCCAGTCCTCGAACAGGTGGACGATCCCCGAGCCGGCGACCGCCGCCGCCACCGCGAGGTCGCTGGCGCCGACCCGCACGATCAGCGGCCCGGACGGGTCCACGCGGACGATTGCGCCGTCGCGCTCGAATTCCCAAGGCGCCGTCAGCGCGCCGCTCGGGAAGCGCCCGAGCAGGCAGGCGTGGCCGAGGAGGTCGCGCGGGTGGTCCGGCCGGCCGCGCCTTTCGAGATAGGCCGGGGACGCCGCGGTGGCGAAGCGCTGCCGCCGCGGGCCGATCGGCACGGCGATCATGTCCTGCTCCAGCCGCTCGTCGTAGCGGATGCCGGCATCGCAGCCCGCCGCCAGCACGTCCACGAACCCGTCCTCGACCACCACCTCCAGGCGGATCTCCGGATAGGCCGCCAGGAAGGGCGGAACGAGCGCCGGCAGCACCAGGCGGGCGGCGCTGAGCGGCACGTTGAGCCGCAGCGTGCCCGCCGGCCGGTCGCGGAACCCGTTCACCACGTCGAGGGCGGATTCAACCTCGGCGAGCGCCGGGCCGAGCCGCTCCAGCAGGCGGGTCCCGGCCTCGGTCGGCGCGACGCTGCGGGTGGTGCGGTTCAGGAGGCGCACGCCGAGTCCCGCCTCCAGCCGACGCACGGCCTCGCTGAGGCTCGACGCGCTCCCGCCCCCGGCGCGGGCGCCCTCGCGAAAACCGCCGGCCCGCGCCACGGTCACGAAGGCGGCGAGGTCCGTGAGATCCTGGGTCATCGTTCGAGAATCCGCACAGGCCGTGCCGATTGTCACGGCTTATCGGCGCAAAACCGGGCGTCTACATCCGGGGCGCCACAGGAGATACGTCATGACCGACATCGCGCAGGCCGGGACCTTCCGACTCGGCGACCGCACCGTGAAGCGGCTCGGCTACGGGGCCATGCAGCTCGCCGGGCCCGGCGTGTTCGGGCCGCCCAAGGACCGCGCCGAAGCGGTCGCGGTGCTGCGCGCGGCCGTGTCGGCGGGCGTCGATCACATCGACACCAGCGACTTCTACGGGCCGCACGTCACCAACCAGATCATCCGCGAGGCGCTGCACCCCTACCCGGACGGGCTCGTGATCGTCACCAAGGTCGGTGCCGTGCGTGGGGCCGACGCGTCGTGGAACCCGGCCTTCTCGGCCGACGACCTCACCCAGGCGATCCACGACAACCTGCGCAACCTCGGCGTCGACGCCCTCGACGTGGTCAACCTGCGCCTGATGTTCGACGTCCACGGCCCCGCCGAGGGCTCGATCGAGGCGCCGCTGACGGTGCTGGCGGAGCTGCAGCGGAAGGGTCTGATCCGCCGGATCGGCTTGAGCAACGCCACGCCCCGTCAGGTCGCCGACGGGCGCCGGATCACCGACATCGTCTGCGTGCAGAACCAGTACAACCTCGCGCACCGGGGCGACGACGCGTTCATCGACGATCTGGCGGCGGCCGGCACCGCCTACGTGCCGTTCTTCCCGCTCGGCGGGTTCAGCCCGCTGCAATCGGGCACCCTGTCGGCGGTGGCGGCCGGTCTCGGCGCGACGCCGATGCAGGTGGCGCTCGCGTGGCTGCTCCGCCGGTCGCCCAACATCCTGCTGATCCCGGGAACGTCGTCCCTCGGCCACCTGCGCGAGAACCTCGCGGCCGCCGCGCTCGCGCTCCCGGATGAGGCGATGGCGGCGCTGGATCGGATCGGGGCGGCGTGAGCGACGCGTGCCGCTCGACGACCTGTCCTCCCACACGTCATTCCGGGGCGCCGCAGGCGAGCCCGGACCCGGAGGGGCACGCCGGAGGCGGGCAATCCAGAACCACCGACGGAGCAAAGCATTGGCGCGTCGGCGCGTCTGGATCCCGGGCTCCGCTGCGCGGCCCCGGGATGACGGCTCCTACTTCGCCGTCTGCTGCGCCAGCATCGGGCAGCCGCCCTCGCTCATCGGCCGGAAGGCCTGCTCGGCCGGGATCGTCTCCAGCACCTTGTAGAGGTCCCACTCGCCCTTCGACTCGGACGGCGCCTTGGCCTCGAACAGGTACATCGGGTGGATCTTGCGCCCGTCCGGCCGGATCGTGCCCTTGCCGAACAGGGGGTCGTCGGTCGGCAGCTCCTTCATCTTGGCAACGACCGCGGCGCCGTCCTTGGCCGAGTGCAGGGCTTCCACCGCCTTCAGGTAGTGCAGCGTGCTGGCGTAGACGCCCGCCTGGTAGGAGGTCGGCTTCTTGCCGGGCATCCGCTTCTCGAACCGCTCCGCGAAGGCGCGGGTGCCGTCATTGAGGTCCCAGTAGAACGAGGCGGTGAAGGCGAGGCCCTGCGCCACGTCCAGGCCCAGCGAGTGGATGTCGGTGATGGCGATCAGCAGGGCGGCGAGGGTCTGGCCGCCCTGGCGGATGCCGAATTCGTGCGCCTGCTTGATGGCGTTGGCGGCATCCAACCCGGCATCGGCGAGCCCGATCACCTGCGCGCCCGAGGCCTGGGCCTGGAGGAGGAACGAGGAGAAGTCCGGGTTCGGGAACGGCGTGCGCACGCCGCCGACGACCTTGCCGCCGTTCTTCTCCACCACCGCCTTGGTGTCGCGCTCCAGGGCGAGGCCGAAGGCGTAGTCGGCGGTGATAAAGTACCAAGACTTGCCGCCGCGCTTGAGGATGGCCTTGCCGGTGCCATTGGCCAGCGCCGCGGTGTCGTAGGTCCAGTGCACGGTGTTGGGCGTGCAGGCCGGGCCGGTCAGGTCGGCGGTGCCGCCGCCCGAGTTGATGAAGGCCTTGTTCTTCTCCTTGGTGATCTGCGCGATGGCGAGCGCCACCGAGGAGGTGGGGACGTCGAACACCGCGTCGACGCCGTCGCGGTCGTACCATTGCCGGGTGATGGAAGCGCCGACATCGGGCTTGTTCTGGTGGTCGGCGGCGACGACCTCGACCTTCAGCCCGTGCGCCTCCGGCTTGAAATCCTCGACCGCCATGCGGGCGGCGACCACCGAGCCCTCGCCGGTGGAATCGAAGTAGACGCCGGAGCGGTCGTTCAGCACGCCGATCTTCACCGGTACGAGGTCGGCCGCGAGCGCCGCGCCGGCGCCGAGCGCGCACAGACTTCCGAGCAGCCGCGCGGCGAGGTGGCGGAGCGTCATGTCTCTCTCCCTGTTTTTTGTTGGATGCGGCGCCGTTGATCGGCGCTCGCGGCCTTCGAAGACAGAGTATCCGTGGGCGTTAGCGGCTGATACCGGCGCGGGTGAGGATGTCACTAATCCGTAAGCGCTACGGCTCCTCCCTCCCTCGCAGAGCTACGATGTTCACACATCGCTGGCCGAGGCGCTCTCTCCTCCCCCTTGCGGGGAGGGGTTGGAGGTGGGGGTGGCTCAGGATCGAGCCTGGCGGTCCCTTCTGCACCACCCCCACCCCTTGCCCCTCCCCACAAGGGGGAGGGGAAACGCGCTTGATTTTCAAGCCCTTGGCGTCCGGCAGAGAAGTATGGATCTGCTAGCCCGCAGAGGGGGCGCGGGTCATCACCCAAGCGGCGCCAATCCAAAAATCGCCCGCGCCTGATCGGGCGTGGCCGGCTCGCGGTCGATGTGGGCCAGCAGGCTGACGGCCTTCTCCACCAGCGCGGCGTTGCTCGGCGTGAGCCGGCCCCGGGACAGGTACAGGTTGTCCTCCAGGCCGACCCGGACGTTGCCGCCCATCCCGGCCGCCACCGCGAGGATCGGGAACTCCTCCCGGCCGATGCCGAAGGCCGACCAGATCGCGTCCTCCGGCAGCCGCGCGCGCATCGCCACCAGCGCCTCCGGGGTCGCCGGGGCGCCCCACGGGATGCCGAGGCAGATCTGGAACAGCGGCGGGCGCGCCAGATGCCCCTCGGCGATCAGGTGCCGGGCCAGCTCGATCTGGCCGAGGTCGAACACCTCGATCTCCGGCTTCACACCCGCGTTGCGGATGTGACCCGCCATCGCCCGCAGATGGCCGGGGGTGTTGAGGAACAGGTGCTCGCCGAAATTCATCGTGGCGATGTCGAGGGTGCAGATCTCCGGCCGCAGCGCGCCGACATGCCGGGTGCGGGCCTCCGGTCCCACGAAGGTCGTGCCCGGGCCGGCGACCGACGGGTCGGGGTCGCCCGGCACGAACCGGCCCCCTGCCCCCGTGGTCAGGTTGAGGATCACGGCGTCGTTCCTCTCGCGGATCCGCTCCACCACCTCGCGGTAATGGGCGAGCTCCATGCTGGGCGCGGCGGTCTCGGGGTCGCGGACATGGATGTGGACCACCGCGGCCCCGGCGGCGGCGGCCTCGAGCGCCGATTCGGCGATGGCCTTCGGGCTCACCGGCACGGCCGGGTTCTTCTTCGGCGTGTCGAAGGAGCCCGTGAGGGCGCAGGTGATGACGGTGGTGCTCGACATGTGTGTGCTCCCCGAGCGTCAGATCGCTCCGCCGTCGACCGTGATCGTCTCGCCCGTGATGTAGGCCGCCCCCGCCGCGAGGAAGAAAATGGTCTCGGCGATGTCCTCCGGGCGGGCCATGCGGCCGAGCATGGTGCGCCCCACGGTCGAGGCCTTGCGCTCCTCCGACCAGGGTTCGGTCCAGGGGGTGGCGACGAGGCCCGGCGCCACCGCGTTGACGCGCACGTCCGGCGCCAGGGCCCGGGCGAGGCTGCGGGTCAGGTTGATCAGCCCGGCCTTGCTGGCCGAGTAGGCCACCGACGAGCCCCGCCGCCCGAGCCCGGCCACCGAGGCGGTGTTGACGATGGCGCCGCGGCTCGCCTTGAGGGTTGCGGCCGCGGCCCGGGCGCAGCGGAACGGCCCGAGCAGGTTGGTCGCCAGGATCGTGGCCCAGAAATCCTCGCTCATCGCGTCGAGATCCTCGAAGGCGATGGGCGTGGTCGTGCCCGAGGTGCCCGCATTGTTGACGAGCACGTCGAGCCCGCCGAGCCGCTCAATGCCGGCCGCCACCATGGCCTCGGCGGCGCCGGCGGCCGACACGTCTCCGGGCAGGGCGATCACCGAAAGACCGTCCCCGGCGAGCCGCTCGGCCTCGGCGGGGCCGCGGGGATCGTCGGGCAGATGGTTCAGCGCGACTGTGGCGCCGTTGCGCGCAAACATCTCCACCGTCGCGAGCCCGATGCCCGACGAGGCTCCGGTGACGAGGACGCGCCGTCCCGACAGGTCCGCCCCGATCATGTGCCCTCCATCCGGCCGATCCCGGCCATGGCCGCCTTCAAAGCCAGGAGCTTGCGGTCGCGCTCGCGGAACAGCTCTTCGGGCGGGCGACCGCCCCAGTCGAAATAGCCCTTGCCCGCCATCACCCCGATCCGGCCTTCGGCGCAGAGGGCGTCGAGGGTCTCGGAGCGCGTGCGCGGGGGCGGCGGCGCGTAGCTTCCATTGGCCAGCGCCCGCTGCGTCAGCTCCAGGCCGGTGAAGTCCGCCTTGGCGAGGTGGCCGAGGATCGGGATGCGTAAGGAGAGCCCGTGGATGATCGCGTCGTCGATGTCCCGGGGCGCGGCGACGCCCTCGTCGAGGAGCCGGAACACCTCGGCGCTGATCGCCTGCTGGATCCGGTTGGCGACGTAGCCGGGGATGAACCGCTTCAGCACGATCGGCACCTGACCAAGGCCGCGCACGAGATCCGCCATCGCGGCGACCACCGCGGGGTCCGTGCCGGGGCCGGGCACCACGTCGGCGAGGTCGGCGATGTAGGGCGGCGTGTACCAGTGCAGGATCAGCGCCCGCGCCTGCCGCGCTTCGGGAATCAGCGGGAAGACGTCGAGGTAGCTGGTGTTGCTGGCGAGGATCGTCTCGGCAGGGCAGAGCCGGTCGAGCTCGGAGAAGAGCGCGCGCTTGGCGTCCGGGTTCTCGGTGATCGCCTCGATGACGAGGCCGGCGCCGGCGACCGTTTTGTCCAGATCCGCCTCGACCCGGACGGCCTGCCCGAGCCTTTCGGCATCCCAGCCCTCCGGGGCGGCTCCGGCTTCCCGCAGGGTCGCGAGCGCCGATTCCATGAGGCCGGGCACGCGGGCGCGGGTCTCAGTCGACGTGTCGGTGATCCGCACCGCGTGCCCGTGGAGCGCCAGCACCAGGGCGATGCCGTGCCCCATCAGGCCGCCGCCGATGATCGCGATCTCGGTCATGTTCCCCCTCCCCTCACACCGTGGCGATCGGCGTCGTCGGCGAGCCGACCGCCCCGGGCAGGCGGAGCGGCGGGGCGGTGAGCAGGAAGCGGTTGCGGCCGTTCGCGCGCAGCCACTCGGCCAGCGGCGTCAGGTGCCACAGCTCCCCGAGATTGACCCCGAGCTTAAACAGGCAGTGCTCGTGGAGCGGCAGCGTCGCGCAGCAGGCGGGTCCCGGCCCGGCCGGGTAGGATTCCACGGCGTAATTGTCGGCGATCAGCGCGCACAGGCCCGTGCGGGTGATCCAGTCGAGCAGGCGCGGGTCCCGGCCGTCGAGCCCGGCGCAGAGGTTGCGGACGAGCTTCGGGTCCGGATCACCGCCCATGCCGATCAGCCGCTCGGCGAAGCCCGTGTGCAGGCAGACCATGTCGCCGGGCTCGATCACGACCCCGTCGGCCTCCAGGATCCGGGCGAGCTGGTCGTAGCCGACTTTGGCTTTGGCATCGCCGAGATGGGCACGCAGGTCGATCATCACCGCCCGGCCCTGCATGCCGGTCTCGGCCAGGCGCTCGATTCCGAGCCTTTTCGCCCGGGACGGCTGGTCGGCGGCTTCCGGCGTGCTCGGCCCGACGATGTCGCGGCCGCCGCGGAAGCCGTTGTAGAAGGTCGGCGCCGCTCCTGTGCCGTCCGCGTCGAAGAGCGACCCGACATGGGCGAGCGAATCCCACTGCGTCGAGTATTGCAGGTGGATCAGCGCACGGTCGTCGCAGATCACGTCGGTGGCGCCGTCGACCTCCTCGCAGACCGGGAAGTTCATGTTCGGCCGGCCGTTGGCGCGGCGGGTCGGGGTGATCTGCGGCGGGTGGCGGCGCGGGTTCAGGACGTTGCCGCCCGGAAGATCGAGGGGCAGGCTGAGACAGAAGGTGAGCCCTTCGCGCACCTCGGCGATGCCCTGCAGCACCTTCTCGGGGGTGAGCAGGTTGAGGCGCCCGCGCTCGTCGTCGGGGCCGAAATCCCCCAGGTCGAGCCCTCGGGCCGCCGGCTCCAGCGCAGGCTCACCGATGCAAATCCCGGCGTGGCCGGAGGCCGCGGCCCGGGAGCCTCCCGGGCACGGCCGCGCGTGCGTTCCTCACCTGTCTGCACCCTTCTTCGAGGCCGTCCGGTCCGCTCGGCGCGGGATCTCCCGAAGCCTAGGCCGGCCGCACCGGGTCCGGAAGCCCGGGGGCGGACAGGGCGGCCCACGTGAAACCCGCCGCGCGCCTCAGTTCTTGCGGATCAGCAGCTCGGGCGCTGCCGCGACCGCCGTCGGGAAGGGAACGATCACCCGAAACCAGCCCCGGGTCTCCTCCTTGTGCTGACGGTGCCCCGCAGGATCGATGGTGTCGCGAGCCACGATCTCGCGGGTGACGAAGGTCTGCAGGATGACGCGCCCGAAATCGTAGCCCACCAGCCCGCCGGCGGCGATGGAACCGTCCCGCTGGAACCGGCCGAACAGCCGGTCGCGGCGGTTCACCGGCAGGTCCGTGTAGCCGTACGCCACGGCCCCGATCTCAAGATGCCCGAACTTCCTGGTGGCGGTCAGGTCGAGGTTGATCTGGTCCGCCAGCGGCAGCGGGCCGATCGCCGCCCCGACCGGGCCGCCGAATCGTCCATGCGCGTCGAACGGCCGGTTGTAGGTGAGGACCGCCGAGAGGTTGAGGCTGCCGTCGCCCACATAGGTGGCGGCGACGCGCTGGCTGAGCGTCCCGGAAGCGGCCGCCGGGATCAGAGGCGTGCCCCGGAGCCCCAGACCCAGCGACCCGCGGTCGCCGTAGGGCAGGTAGGCGCCCGCGATGTACGACACGCCGAAGCCGCCGCCGAGGTTCCAGGCGAAGATGTTGCCCAGGAATGGCGTGTAGAAGGTGCTCACGGTCTTGTTGGGGACCGGGGCCGGGGCGTGGGTGTCGATGAACACCGACGGGACCGCCACCACCGGCTCGATCCGCGCTCCGAAGACCTTGAGCGGCGACGCATAGATCAGGAACGGGATGTTGACCCCGACCTCGGCGGCGTCGCGGCGGTTGGCCCGTCCCCAGCTGAACGTGTCGAAGGCATAGAAGCCCTCTGGCAGCGGCAAGCCCGGTGCAAGGCCGACCTGCTCTCCTGGCTGAGTCACGGCGGCGGCGCGGGCTTGGCCCGTCGCGCCCAGCAGCAGGGCGCCCACCGTTAGAATCGCGGCGGTCATTCGTGTGCGCATGGCGTCCCCCCGATCCGATGCTGCACGGCGCACCTGCGTCCGGGCTCGGTCGGGAGGGGACGCGACACCATCGCGCTGTGCCGAAGCTGGACTCCGGCGGACCCGCGCGCGCCGCGCGCGACGGCAGGCATCCGGCGCCGCTGGAATCGGAGCGCGTGTTGTCGGGGCGCAACGTTCCGGGCGCGGCCATGCGCAGCCAACGACTGGCCGGAAACGTCACCCGCCCCGCGCCGCCGACCCCTTGTGATCCGGCAGGCGCCGGATACAGTCGTCGCCAAGCCTGCGAATAAAGAATGCGGGCACGACCAGAGGAAACGCTGATGTCCGAGCCCGCGCGCGCCGTTCCCCGGCGCGTTCAGATCCGGCGCATGCTGCCCGCGCTGCTGGCCGCGGGCTCAATGCTGGCGGGGCCTGCGCACGCCGCCGACCCGATCAAGATCGGGGTGATCGCCGAGGCGCAATCCGTGGCCGGGGCCTCGATCCCGCAGGCGGTGCAGCTCGCCGCCGACGAGATCAACGCCAAGGGCGGCATCGACGGGCGCCAGATCCAGGTCGTCACCTACGACGACAAGTCCTCCGCCTCCGACGCGGTCCGCGCCTTCCAGCGGGCGGTCTCTGAGGACAAGGTCAACTTCGTCATCGCCAGCTACATCTCGGAGGTGGTGCTGGCGCTGATGCCCTGGGCGGCCCGGCTCAAGACGCCGATGATCACGCCCGGCGCGGCCTCGAACGAGATCAGCGTCGCGGTCCACAAGGACTACGCGCGCAACAAGTACACCTTCCACGGCTACCTGACCTCGCACGCCCTGGCGCAGGCGGTCTGCGACTCGGCCAAGGAGGTGCTGGTCGAGAAGCTCAAGGCCAAGACCGCCGCGATCATGAGCGAGGATGCGGCCTGGACCCGGCCGCTGGACGCCGCCTACCAGGAATGCCTGCCGAAATCCGGGCTCAAGGTGGTCGAGCATGTCCGCTTCTCGCCAGACACGGGCGACTTCACGCCGATCTACAACAAGATCGAGGCGGCCAAGCCCGACCTGATCGTCACCGGCATCGCCCATGTCGGCGTGCAGCCGACCGTGCAGTGGCAGAACCAGCAGGTCCCGATCGCCATGACGGGCATCAGCGGCGAGGCGACCTCCTCGACCTTCTGGGCCAACACCAACGGCGGCACGCAGGGCGTGCTGTTCGACAGCGTCGCGCTGCCGGGGGTGGCGCTCACCGAGAAGACGATTCCGTTCGCCGACGCCTTCACCAAGCGCTTCGGCGGCGCGCCCTCCTACGCGGGCTACATGGCGTACGACGCCGTCCACTACACCGCGGAGGCGATCAAGCGGGCCGGCTCCACGGAGGCCGACAAGCTCGCCGAGGCCCTGGAGAAGACCGACTACGTCGGCACGGTCGGGCATCTCAAGTTCTACGGCAAGGACGAGCCGTTCACCCACTCGATCCAGTACGGGCCCGGCCTGATGACCAGCGTGCTGGGGCAATGGCAGAACGGCAAGCAGGTGGCGATCTGGCCGGCGGCGACCGCCAACGGGGCCATGATCCTGCCCCCCGCCGTCAAGCCGGCGGTCCAGTAGGCCGGAGCGGGAGAGCGCGGTGATCGGCCTCCAGATCCTCGTCGATGGCTTCGCCATCTCGGCCCTCTACGCGCTGGGCGCGATGGGCTTCACCCTGATCTTCGGGGTCTCGGGCGTCCTCAACCTGACCCACGGCGCCCTGATGGTCATGGCCGCGGTGGCGGCCTGGGCGGCCTCGGCCCTGTTCGGGCTCGGCTCCTACGCGGGCGCGGCGATCGGCGTGCTGTGCGGGCTCGCGGGCGCCCTGGTGACCTACTTCGCCGTCGTGGCGCCGATCGAGCGCAGCCGCGCGATCCCGCGGGAGGAGAAGGAGATCTTCGTCCTCACCGGCACGCTGCTCTGGGGCATCATGATCCAGGAGCTGGTGGCCTACTTCTTCACCGACAACCCGAAGACCGTGCTGCCGCTCATCGAGGGCGTGGTCGAGATCGCGGGCGTCCGCACGCCGAAGAACGAGCTGTTCACCGCGCTGATCTGCTGGGTGGTGATCGGGCTGCTCTGGCTGTTCGTGAACCGGGCGCGGGCCGGCAAGGTCCTGCTCGCGGCCTCGATGAACCCGCGCGGCGTGACGCTGCTCGGGCACGACATGGCGAAGATCTACGTGGCGGTCTGGGCGATCTACGGCCTGCTCGCCGGCATCGCCGGGGTCTTGCTCGGGATGTTCCTGGGGGTCTCGTCGTATTCCGTGGGGCCGCTCACCGCGAGCGCCTTCTCGATCGTGGTGCTGGGGGGCTTGGGCAGCGTCACCGGCTCGCTGATCGCCGCCTATGTGGTGGGGTATCTGGAGACCGCCACCGCCTACCTGATCTCGCCGGCCTACCGGGTGATCCCGGCTCTGCTCCTGCTGGTGGCCGTCATGTACCTGCGCCCGCAGGGTCTGCTGGGGCGGCGGTGATGGTTGTTTTCAAGGCTGTTTCGAGCCGCGGCTCTCCCTCCCCCTCTGCGGGGGAGGGTATTCACGCATCGCTGGTCGCGGGGCTCTCTCCTCCCCCTTGCGGGGAGGAGCCGGAGGTGGGGGTGGTGCAGGATGGGGCGGTGCGGTGCCTTCTGCACCACCCCCACCCCCTACCCCCTCCCGGCCAGGGGGAGGGGAAAGCGCTCCTTTTTCAGGGCGTTGCTCTCAGACCCAGACGTGTGAATCCGGCAGCCTCCCCCGCAGAGGGGGAGGGAAAGTCCCGCCCGCAGCGAGCAATCATGAAGCTCCTCACCACCCCCGGCTTCTGGATCGCGGTCCTCGCCGTCCTGGCCGCCGCCACCCTCCCCTGGTATGTCTCCGGCTACATCCTCGGCCTCCTGACCATCGCCTACTATTTCGGCGTGTTCGCCATGGCCTGGGACCTGCTCTTCGGCTTCGCCGGCGAGGTGAATTTCGGCCCGACCTTCCTGATCGGCCTCGGGGCCTACGGCGCCGGCATCCTCAACAACCGCTACGAACTGCCGATCCCCTACTGCCTCGCGGCCGGGACCGTGCTCGCCGTGGTCGGCGGCCTCGCCCTGGCACTGCCGGCGCTGAAGGTGCGCGGCCCCTATTTCGGCCTGATCACCCTGGTGGCGGTGCTGCTCCTGCAGAACATGATCGTGGTCTTCTCCGGCCTCACCGGCGGCGAGATCGGCCTGACCGTGCCCGACGTCATCTCGATCGACGCCGACACCAATTACTGGCTGGCTTTGGGCTTCATGGCCGTCTCCGGCCTGATCCTCACGGCCATTGCCCGCTCGCCCGCGGGGCTGATCCTCCAGGCCGCCGGGCAGGACCCGGTGGTGACCGGGGCGCTCGGCTTCAACGTCGCCAAGCACAAGCTCGCGGCCTTCGCGGTGAGTGCCGCCTTCTCGGGCCTCGCGGGCGGTTTGGTCGTCTTCTACATGGGCACCGCCTCGGTCGGCACGCTGATCGACACGGCGGTCGGCGTGCAGGTGATCATCGCGGCGGTGCTCGGCGGCCGGCGCACCATCGTGGGCGCGGCGCTCGGCGCCGTGTTCCTGATCGCGGCGGGCGAGCTGCTGCGCCCGCTCGGCGCCCTCTCGACCTTCGTGGTCTCGGCGGTGGCGCTCCTCGTGATCCTGTTCGTGCCCTCGGGGCTGCTCGGCCTCGGATCGCTCCGGAGAGCCCGATGACCGTCGCCGTCGCGCCCCCGCCGGCCGTGTCGCCCGTCCTGGCCGAGCCCTGCCTCAGCGTCCGTGGCCTGACCAAGCGCTACGGCGGCCTCGTCGCCGTCAAGAACATCGACCTCGACCTGCGGCCCGGCGAGATCCTGGGCCTGATCGGCCCGAACGGCTCGGGCAAGTCCACCGTGATGAAGCTGATCATGGGGCTGGAGCGCCCGAGCGCCGGCTCGATCCGCCTGGACGGCCAGGAGATCGGCGGGATGCCGGCCCACCGGGTGGCGCGCTCCGGGATCGGCCTCGTGTTCCAGCACGCGCGGCCGCTCCAGCGGCAGACCGTGCTGGAGAATATCAGCCTCGCGCTCCTGCCCGACAGCCTGATCCGGCTGGCCGCCGACCCCCACGTGGCGCGGCGCGCGAAAGAAATCGCCGAGCGCGTCGGCCTCGGCGCCGTCGCCGATCGGCGCCCCGGCACCCTGCCCTTCGCCGACCTGCGCCGGCTGGAGCTCGCCAAGGCCATCGCCCGCGATCCCCGGGTGGTGCTGGTCGGCGAGCCCTTCGCGGGCCTGACGGGCGGCGAGGTCGCCTCGTTCTCCGAGCTGATCCGGGGGTTTCGCGACGAGGGCAAGGCCGTGCTCCTCGTCGACCACAACGTGAAGAGCGTCTCGGCCCTCGTGGACCGGGTGTTCGCCATGTATCTCGGCGAGCGCATCGCGGAGGGCTCGGCCGAGGCCGTGATGGCCGACCCGACGGTTCGCCGGGTCTATCTCGGCGGCAGCATCGAGACGGCGGCCCGGCCGGAAGCCGCGTTCAAGCCGGATTCGCTGCTCACCGTCGAGGGCGTCGACGTGCTCTACGGCAAGGCGCAGGCGCTCCGCGGCGCCTCGATCCACGTCCACGAGGGCGAGTTCGTCTCGGTGGTGGGCCTGAACGGCGCCGGCAAGACCACCCTGTTCAACGCCATCTCGGGCCTCGTGCCGCATACCGGCACGATCCGGTTCAACGGGCAGGATCTCTCCCGGATGAAGCCCGCCGCCATCGCGCGCGCCGGCATCGTCCAGGTGCCGGAGACCCGCGAACTGTTCGGCGACCTCAGCGTGCGCGAGAATCTCGACCTCGGCGGCCAGCACTTCCCGAAGGCCGAGAGCGCCAAACAGCGGGAGTGGCTCTACGAGCTGTTCCCGATCCTCAAGGCCCGCGAGGCGCAGACCGCCCGCACCCTGTCGGGCGGCGAGCAGCAGATGCTGACCATCGCCCGGGCGCTGATGATGCGCCCGCGCCTGCTAATCCTCGATGAGCCGACCTTGGGCCTCGCCCCGGTGATCCTGGAGCTGCTTTCGAAGGCGCTGGAGAAGCTGCGGCAGACCACGCCGATCACGGTGCTCCTCGGCGAGCAGAACGTCACCTTCGCGCTCCCCCACGCCGACCGGGTCTACGTGCTGGAACAGGCCCGGATCGTCTGGGAAGGCCCGCCGCAACGCTTCGCCAGCGAGATGGGCTCGGCCTATCTGTGAGGGGTATTTCCCCTCCCCTGGCGATCCCGGGCCTGCCCGGGATCGCTCGAGCTTGTGGGGAGGGGCCAGGGGTGGGGGTGGTGCAGGAGGCACCGCTTCGCACCATCCTGCGCCACCCCCACCTCCAACGCCTCCCCGCAAGGGGGAGGAGAGAAGCCCGCAGCGACGGATGTGAGCGGAGCGGACACCGTGGACTTCACCCCTTCCCAGTCCCAGACGCACTGGCTCACCCGCGTCCGCGCCTTCATCGCCGACGCGATCGTGCCGGCTGCCGCCGCGGTGGCAGCCGAGCGTGCGGAGAGCCGCGATCCTTCGCCCACCATGGAGCGGCTGAAGGAGAAGGCCCGAGCCGAGGGCCTGTGGAACCTGTTCCTGCCGCCTTCGCCTGAGCACGACACCGACGATTATCGCGGCGCCGGCCTGACCAACCTCGATTACGCCCTCTGCGCCGAAGAGATGGGTCGGGTCGGGATTGCCTCGGAGGTGTTCAACTGCGCCGCCCCCGACACCGGCAACATGGAGGTGCTGCACCGCTACGGCACCGCGGCCCAGAAGGACCGGTGGCTGAGGCCCCTGATGGCGGGGGAGATCCGCTCGGCCTTCCTGATGACCGAGCCGGAGGTCGCCTCCTCGGACGCCACCAACATCAGCACGTCGATCCGACGCGACGGCGATCACTATGTCATCAACGGCCGCAAATGGTGGTCGACCGGCGTCGGCGACCCGCGCTGCCGGATCGCGATCCTGATGGGCAAGACCGACCCGGAGGCGCCCCGCCACCGGCAGCAATCGCAGATCCTCGTACCCATGGATACGCCGGGGGTCCGGGTGGAGCGCCTGCTCCCGGTCTTCGGCTACGAGGACGCGCCCAAGGGACACGGCGAGGTGGTGCTGGAGAACGTGCGCGTCCCGGCCGAGAACCTGATCCTCGGCGAGGGGCGCGGATTCGAGATCGCGCAGGGCCGCCTCGGGCCCGGGCGCATCCACCACTGCATGCGCACCATCGGGGCGGCCGAGGTGGCGCTGGAGGCGATGGCGCGACGCCTCGTGTCCCGCGTCGCCTTCGGCAAGCGGATCTCCGAGCAGTCGGTCTGGGAGCAGCGGGTCGCCGAGGCGCGGATCGACATCGAGATGACCCGCCTCCTCTGCCTGAAGGCCGCCGACATGATGGACAAGGTCGGCAACAAGGGCGCCAAGCTCGAGATCGCCATGATCAAGGTCGCGGCGCCGCGGGTGGCGCTCAAGGTGATCGACGACGCCATCCAAGCCCATGGCGGGGCCGGCGTCTCGGAGGATTTCGGGCTCGCGAAAATGTACGCCCATATCCGCACCCTGCGGCTCGCCGACGGGCCGGACGAGGTCCACAATCGCTCGATCGCCCGGCTGGAATTCGGGCGCTACACCAATGCCCGGCCAGGAGCCCCGGAAGCGGAGCGGGCATGAGCGACGCCGAAATCTTCTCCGGCGTGAAGCCGGTCGAGCCGCGCCACCGGATCGGCGAGGCGAAGCTCGCCGCCTGGATGGAAGGCCACGTCCGCGGCTATGCCGGCCCGCTCACCGTGCAGCAGTTCCGCGGCGGCCAGTCGAACCCGACCTACCGGCTCGACACGCCCGACCAGGCCTACGTGCTGCGCCGAAAGCCCTTCGGCGCGCTCCTCCCCTCCGCCCATGCCGTGGACCGTGAGTTCCGGGTGATCGGCGCCCTCTACGGCGAGGGCTTTCCGGTCCCGCGCCCCTTCGCGCTGTGCGAGGACCCGGAGGTCATCGGCGCGGCCTTCTACGTGATGGAGGCGGTCGACGGCGCCGTGCACTGGGACGGCGCCCTGCCGGGCCTCGACCCCCATGCCCGACATCGACACTACGCGGGCATGATCGCCACGCTGGCGCGCCTCCACGCCATCGACCCGGAGGCGGCGGGGCTCACCGATTACGGCCGCCCCGGCAACTACTTCTCCCGGCAGGTCGACCGCTGGACCCGCCAGTACCGCGCCGCCGAGGACGGGCGCCTGGAGGATGTCGAGCGGCTGATCGCGTGGCTGCCCAAGACCGTGCCGGAGCAGCAGGGTGCCTGCGTGGTCCACGGCGATTACCGCCTCGACAATCTGATCTTCTCCAGGGATGGCGGCGTCAGCGCGGTGCTCGACTGGGAGCTGTCGACCCTCGGCGATCCGCTGGCGGATTTCAGCTACCTGCTGATGCAGTGGGAATTGCCGGCCGACGGGCGCAGCGGCCTCGGCGGCCTCGACCTGCCGGCACTCGGCATCCCCACCCGGGACGAGGCGGTGGCGCTCTACTGCCGGGCGGCCGATCGGAAAAACCTGCCCGACCTCGACTGGTACTTCGCCTACAACCTGTTCCGGCTGGTCGGCATCCTGCAGGGCGTGGCCGCCCGCGCCAAGGCCGGCAACGCCGCGAGCGAGCACGCCTCCGCGATGGCGGCGCGCGTGCCGAAGCTCGCCGCCGCGGCCTGGGGCTTCGCCGAGCGGGCGGGGGCCTGAGCATGGAGCTCGCCGGCCGCGTCGTCGCCGTCACCGGGGCCGCACGGGGCATCGGCCGGGCGCTCGCGGTCGCGGCCAAGGCCCGGGGCGCGACGATCGTTGCCCTCGACCGGGACGGAGAAGGGGCGGAGGCCGTGGCGGCGGAACTCGGCGGGCGGGCCTTCGCGCTCGACGTCGGCGACGCGGAGGCGGTCAGTGCGGTCCTGGCGCGTATCGAGGCCGAGATCGGCCCGATCGCGCTCTACTGTTCCAACGCCGGCATCCTGGAGCGCGACCCCGATCCGGCTCTCGCCACCTCCGCCGACCCGGAGAGCTGGGCGCGTGCCTTCGCGGTGAACGTGATGGGCCATGTCCACGCGGCGCGGGTGCTGGTCCCGCTCTGGCGCGTCCGGGGCGGGGGCGCGTTCCTCGGCACGGTCTCGGCGGCGGGACTGCTCAGCCAGATCGGCAGCGCCACCTACTCGGCCACCAAGCACGCGGCGCTCGCCTTCCTGGAGCATCTCGCCATCGCCCATGCCGAGGACGGGATCCGGGTCGCCGCCCTGTGCCCGCAGGGCGTCGACACCGCCATGCTGGGGCAAGCCAGCGCCGCGTCGCGCGACGGCGTGCTGGCACCGGAGGTCGTGGCCGAGGCCGCCCTCGACGGGCTGGCCTTGGGGCGCTTCCTGATCCTGCCGCACCCGCAGGTGGCCGAATACGCCCGCCGCCGCGCCGAGGATCCCGAGCGCTGGCTCGCCGGCATGGCGCGCCTGCGCCGGTCGATGCGGGCGGGGGCGGATGGCGGCCGATGATCTGTGACCCGCCCCTCCCCGCCCGTCATCCCGGGGCCGCGCAGCGGAGCCCGGGATCCAGACGCGCTGGCCGACCTCGTCCTGGCGCCGCGGCGGCTCTGGGTCCCGGGCTCGCCTGCGGCGTCCCGGGACGACGGGGCCGGTGCGGGATCCGCGCGTCTCCGGTGAGAGGGTCTAGCCCATGTCGCTGTTCGACCTGACCGGCAAGGTCGCCCTCGTCACCGGCTCGTCCCGGGGCATCGGGCGGGCGATCGCCCTGCGGATGGCCGAGCACGGCGCCCGGGTGGTGATCTCCTCGCGCAAGCGCGAGGCTTGCGAGGCGGTCGTGGCCGAGATCGAGGCCGCCCATGGGGCCGGCCGCGCCGTGGCGATCCCGGCCAGCATCTCGGTGAAGGCGGAGCTGGAACACCTCGTTGCCGAGACCGAGACCCAGCTCGGTCCTGTGGACGTGCTGGTCTGCAACGCCGCCAGCAACCCCTATTACGGGCCGCTGGCCGGCATCTCCGACGCGCAATTCCGGAAGATCCTCGAGAACAACGTCCTGTCGAACCACTGGCTGATCCAGATGGTCGCCCCCGGCATGGTCGCGCGGCGGGACGGCGCGATCGTCATCGTCTCGTCGATCGGGGCGCTCAAGGGTTCGCCGGTCATCGGCGCCTACAACGTCTCGAAGGCCGCCGACCTCCAGCTCGCCCGCAACTACGCGGTGGAGTACGGGCCGGCCAACGTCCGGGTGAACTGCCTCTGCCCGGGGCTGATCCGGACCGACTTCGCCCGGGCCCTGTGGGAGGATCCCGCCATGCTGGCCGCCACCACGGACGCCGCGCCCTTACGCCGGATCGGCGAGCCCGACGAGATCGCGGGCGCCGCCGTGTTCCTCGCCTCCGCGGCCGGCCGGTTCGTGACCGGCCAGGCGCTCGTGATCGACGGCGGCGTGACGATCGCGCGATGAGTCCCGATCCCCGCATCCCCGCCGGCTGGCCGGCCCTGCCCTTCCGCGAGGCCGAGGCGCGGCTCACCGCCTCGGGCGCGCCCTTCGCGATCACGACAGTCGAGATCCGCGGCGTGCCGACCCGAATCTGGGAGAAGGCGCCACCGACGCTGGGCGACCTGTTCCGGATCGCGCGCGGCCACGGGGACAAGACCTTCGTGGTCTACCAGGACGAGCGCGTGACCTTCACGGGCTTCGCCCGCGCCGCCACCGCCCTGGCGCAGGCGCTGGTGGCTTCCGGCGTGCGCAAGGGTGACCGCGTCGCCATCGCGCAGCGCAACCTGCCCGAATGGCCGGTGAGCTATTTCGGCGCGCTGCTCGCCGGGGCGATCGCGACGCCGCTCAACGCGTGGTGGACCGGGCCGGAACTCGCCTACGGGCTGCAGCATTCCCGGGCGCGGGTGCTGATCGCCGACGGCGAGCGCTTCGACCGGATCGCCCCGCACCTGCCCGAATGCCCGGCCCTGGAGCGGGTCCTCACCACCCGGATGGCGCCGGACCCCCGGGCGACGCCGCTCGCCGCCATCGTCGGGCCGGTCCGGGACTGGGGCGCCCTGCCCGACCTGCCCCCGCCGGACATCGCCCTCGATCCGGAGGACGACGCGACCCTGTTCTACACCTCGGGCACGACCGGCAAGCCGAAGGGGGCGGTCGGCACCCACCGGGCGGCCGCGACGACCGTGATGGCCTATCCCTACTCGGCGGCGCGCAGCGCCCTGCGCCGGGGCGAGGTGCCGCCGAAGCCCGACCCGGCCGCGCCGCAGCGGGCGGCGCTGCTGGTGATCCCGCTGTTCCACGTCACCGGCTGCCACGCGAGCCTCGGGGCGGCCCTCTACGGTGGCCACCGGCTGGTGATGATGCACCGCTGGGACGCGAACGCGGCCCTCGACCTGATCGAGCGGGAGGGCTGCACCAGCGCGGGCGGCGTCCCGACCATCGCGTGGCAGCTCGCCAATGCGGCCCGGGAGGCCGGCCGGCCGCTGCCGACCCTCGAGGGCGTCACCTACGGCGGCGCCCCGGCCGCCGGCGACCTCGTGCGAGCGCTGGGCGAGGCCCTGCCGCGGGTCGTCCCGGGGACCGGCTGGGGCATGACCGAGACCTCGGCGACCTTCACCCACCACCAGGGCGAGGATTACCTCGCCCATCCGGAATCCTGCGGCCCGCCCCTGCCGGTCTGCGAGGTGCGGATCCTCGATCCCCTCGGGCAGGATCTGCCGCCGGGCAGCGTCGGCGAGCTGTGCGTGAAGGGCCCGAACGTGGTCCGCGGCTACTGGGACGACCCGGCGGCCACCGCGGAGGTTTTCTCGGACGGCTGGCTGCGCACCGGCGACCTCGCCCGGGCCGATGCCGAGGGCTTCCTGACCATCGTCGACCGGATCAAGGACATGCTGATCCGCGGCGGCGAGAACATCTATTGCTGCGAGGTCGAGAACGCCCTCTACGCCCATCCGGACGTGATCGACGCCGTGGTGCTGCCGGTCCCCCACCCGACGCTGGGCGAGGAGCCCGGCGCCATCGTGGTGCTGGCGGAGGGCGCCGAGACCGGGCCGGAGGCGATCCGCGCCTTCGTGGCCGAGCGGCTCGCGGCGTTCAAGGTGCCGGTGCGGATCGTGGTCTGGGACGGGCTCCTGCCCCGCAACCCGGCCGGGAAGGTCCTGCGCGCGCCGCTGCGGACGGTCTTTGCCGGGTCAGAGGAGAATCAGAACGGCTCGCTCTCGTCGTCCGGGCGGTAGTACCGCAGGGTCCGGCCATCCGGGAACTGGACGGTCCGGCGGCGCACGACGAGGTAGCCGGCGGCCTCCGCGCTGCTCAGCCGGTCGAGGCGCTCGTCGGCGTAGCCCGGGCCGTAGCCGGGTCCGTACCCGTAAGCGCGGTAGCGCGCGTAGCCGTCCGGTGGCGGCGGCGCGACGGCGACGACCTGCGGTTCGCGGAAGGTCCGCGCCGGCGTCGCCGCGACCCGGGTCCGGCGCGATGCGGCGGCGACCTGCTTGGTCGCCGGAACCCTGCGCGTTGCTGTCCGCTCCGGAGCGCGCCGCGCCGCGACGGCCTTCCGCTTGGCGCGCTGCGGCCGGACCTCCGGCGACGCCGCGGCCGGAGTCGATGCGCTCACGGCTGCCGGCGCCGGAGCGGCGGCCTTCTTGTCGGCGGCCGGCGGCGGCTCGGCGGCCGACTTGTGGGCGGGCGGGTCCGTCCAAGTCGAGCCCGCGGCGGGCTCGGCGGTGGCGCCCCCGACGCCGAGGAGCAGGATGAGGGCGGCGAGGCTCGTGCGTGCGCCGTGCGGCATGGTGCCCTCCTGAGATCGCGGTGCATCGGCTCGGTCCGCGGGGCGGTGCAACAATAGAGCGAACGGCGACGCAAGGGAATTCCGACCTTCCATTTCCGCGGGGATCGGCGAGTACATGGTTATACCGATGGTGCACCGCTTCGGCGGTGCGGAACCCGCAGCGCTCGCGGGGGTTGCCTCGCCATGTCCGCCCCCGCCGATGCGTCCTCCGGCTCCCCACCCGGCCTGCGGGTGAGCGTCGATCTCAACCTGTGCCAGGCCTATGCCCAGTGCTGCTACGCGGCGCCGCGGCACTTCCGCATCGAGGGGCACGAAGCCCTGTTCTACGATCCCGCCCCCGCCGCCGAGCACCGGGCTGACATCGAGCGGGCACGCGTCGCCTGCCCGGTTCAGGCGATCCGGGTCGAGGATCCGGGGCAGACCGTCTGATGCCGCAGATGTCCGAGCGGGCGGTGATCGTGGGCGCCGGTCTCACGGCCTTGCGCGGCGCCGAAGCGATGCGTGCGGCCGGCTTCTCCGGCCCGCTGACCATCGTCGGCGACGAGCCCTACCGGCCCTACGACCGCCCGCCGCTCTCGAAGCACGTCCTCACCGGTGCGACGCCCGCGGACGCGACGACCCTGCCGGGCAGCCTCGGTCTCGACGCGGACTGGCTCCTGGGCTGCCCGGCTACCGGCCTCGACCGGCAAGCCCGCGCCGTCCGGCTGGCCGACGGGCGCACCCTCTCCTACGACCGCCTGCTGATCGCCACCGGCACGCGAGCCCGTCCGTGGCCGAACCCCCATGAGGGCCGGCTCGCCGGTGTCTTCACCTTGCGCGGGCGGGACGACGCCGCCGCCCTGCGGCAAGCCCTGGCCGCCGACCCCCGGCGCGTGCTGGTGATCGGTGGCGGCTTCATCGGCTGCGAGGTCGCCAGCCTGTGCCGGCAGCTCGGCCTGGCGGTGACCCTGGTGGAGCCCGGCCCG
Source organism: Methylobacterium tardum (assembly GCF_023546765.1). Classification (NCBI taxonomy): domain Bacteria; kingdom Pseudomonadati; phylum Pseudomonadota; class Alphaproteobacteria; order Hyphomicrobiales; family Methylobacteriaceae; genus Methylobacterium; species Methylobacterium tardum. Next base: position 952,246 of record NZ_CP097484.1, on the reverse strand, counting down.
ACGCCGCTGGCCCGCGTCCTCGGCCGCACCGTCGGGGCGTTCATCGGCGCGATCCACGCAGGCCACGGTGTCGATCTGCGCTGCGGCAGCGAGGTCGAGTGGCTGGAGGACGAGCACGGACGGCTGGTCCGCGCCCACCTCGTCGACGGCACCCGCATCGAGGCCGACCTCGCCGTCGTCGCCCTCGGCGCGGTGCGCAACACCGAATGGCTGGAGGGTTCCGGCTTGTCGGCGGATCCGGGCGGGGTCGATTGCGACGCGCGCGGCTACGCCGTCGATACGGACGGAACAGCAGATCCGCGCATCGCCGCGGCCGGCGACGTGGCGCGCTTCCCGCACCCGCTCTACGACGGCCGGCGCGTCGCGCTGGAGCATTGGAGTCAGGCGGTGGCGCAGGGCATCCATGCCGGCCGGCTGCTCGCCGGTGCCGTGCCCGAAGGCCCCTATGCCGAGCTGCCGACCTTCTGGTCGACCCAGGGCGACCTCGTAGTCAAGTCGGCCGGACTGACGGAGGGGGCGGACGCGGTGGCGATCACGCAGGGCGACCCGACGTCCGGCCGCTTCGTCGCCCTCTACGGCCGCGAAGGCCGGTGCATCGCAGCGGTCTCGGTGGATTCGGCCCGCTGGCTGCCGGCCCATGCCGAACTGGTCGCCGCCCGCGCGCCGTTCCCGCCCCGCGGCGGCGCCACCGACCGTCCGAAGGAGATCGAGATCTTCGCGCCAGACTTTCCTTGAGCCGTTCCGTCCTCCGGACGCGCCGTGCGTGCCGTTCGCCGTGGTGAGCGGCTCCGTCAATCCGGGGCGCCGAGGGCGACCCTGGAAGCCGGAACCACAGGTTCCGCAAAGGCTTGGCGCGTGGGCGGCTCTGGATCCCGGGTTCCGCTGCGCGGCCCCGGGATGACGGGGCGGGGGGCGGAATCCCGGCGCATTGCGGCCGGCAACCGGGGCCGCCCGACCGCGCCGCCCGGGTGGCGAACACCCGGAAGCGGAACCGCCACGATGCGCGAAGCCTTTGCTGTCGCGGCATCGTTGCCCGAAGGCCGACGGCCGCTTTTCGGGCTGATGCGCCAAGGAGACCGCATGCCCGACGCCACCCTCCTCGACCAGGTCAAGGACATCGCGAACCGGCCGAATCCCTACCCGATCTACGCGAAGCTGCGGGCGAATCCCGTCTCGCGCCAGGACGACGGCACAGAGTCGGGTACCTGGGTGGCGGCCACCCACGGCACCATCGCGCGCCTGCTGCAGGATCCGCGGGTCAGCTCCGACACGCTGCCGCCGGCCGACCGGCCGCGCACCGGCAACCCCCTCACCGACCTGATCGTGAAGCCGCTCAAGGACTGGATGATGGACCGTCACCGGGTCTTCATCTTCCGCGACCCGCCTGACCACGACGCCCTGCGCTCGGCGGTGATGCACCAGTTCAGCCGCGAGCGCGTCCAGGCGATGCGCGCCCGTTCCGACCGGCTGGTGGCCGACCTGCTCAACGAGAAATGCGGTGCCCGGGAGATCGACGCGGTCGGCGACCTCGCCTACCCGCTGCCGGTGACGGTGATCTGCGAGCTGTTCGGCGTGCCCCGCGAGGACGAGCCGAAGTTCCACGGCTGGGCGACGCAGCTCGCCACAGCGCTCGAACCCGACAGCCTGTCCGACCCCGAGATCCGCGCCGAGAACAGCCGGACCTTCGACGCGATCGGCGGCTACATGGGCGACCTGATCAAGGAGAAGCGCAAGCATCCGCAGGACGACATGCTGTCGGGGCTCGCCAACCACGCCACACCGGCGGGAGTGAAGATGGGCGATTTCGACCTGATCGCCACCTCGATCCTGATGCTGGTGGCTGGGCACGAGACGACCGTCAACCTGATCACCAACGGCCTGCTGACCCTGCTGCGGCATCCGGACGAGCTGGAGCGCCTCCGGCAGGATCCGCTCAGGGCCCCGCGGCTGATCGAGGAGCTGCTGCGCTACGAGCCGCCGGTGCAGTTCCGGACGCGCCGGACGCTGTCGGCCATCGACATCGCGGGCGTGACGATCCCCGAGGGCGCCGACCTCGTGCTGCTGCTGGCCTCCGGCAACCGCGATGCAGCCGTGTTCCCGGATCCCGACCGGTTCGACCCGGACCGCACGGGCACCCGCCATCTCGGCTTCGGCGGCAGCCTGCATTACTGCGTCGGCGCGCCACTCGCCCGGTTCGAAGCCGAGGCGGCCCTGACCGCGCTGGCCGCCCGCCTGAAGGCGCCGCGCCTGATCGAGGATCCGCCGCCCTACCGGCCCGGCGCGGCCCTGCGCGGCCCGAAGCACCTGCGGGTGGCGATCGACGGAATCGCGTGAGCCGCGCCGTCATTCCGGGGCGCCGCAGGCGAACTCGCAACGACGGGGAGAGGCAGCGACGATGCCTCTGCACGGAAGGCGTGAGCGGCGCTTCCCGCGCCTCAGGCGGCCTTCACTTCGGCGAGGAACGTGGCGACCGCCTGTCCGAGGTTCGCTGAGTAGCGCGCCAGTTCCTGCGTGGCGCTCAGGACCTGGCCGGAGGCCGTTCCGGTCTCGCGGGTGGCCTGCCGGACGTCGGCGATATCCACGCTCACGGCCTGCGTCCCCTGCGCCGCCTGCGACACGTTCCGCACGATTTCGCCGGTCGCCGCGCCCTGCTCCTCCATGGCGGCGGCCACGCTCAACGCCACCGTGCGCATTGCGTCGATCGTGCCGCCGATCGCCTGCATCGCGTCGACGGCGTGGCGCGTCTCGCCCTGGATCGCTGCGATCTGGCTGGCGATGGTCTCGGTCGAATTCGAGAGAGTTTGGGGTGTGACGGATGAGGACTAGGTCTCGACACGGTAATGGATCGGCTTGAAGCTGCCGTTATTCGATTGCAGGGCCGAGCAGGCTGTCAGGCCGATGATCAGGTCGGTCTCGGCCACGAAGACGATGCGGTCCCCGGCCCGGCTCAACGGCGGCTCGACGGTGAGGGCTCCGGTTTTGCCGTCGATCGGCACGTTCATGAAGCAATTGAACGCCACCGGGATGGCGTCCGGCGCGATACCGTAGGGGGCGAGCGCGGCCGCGAGGTTGCCGAAGCAGCCGCGATGCGGGTTCGTGTCGCCGTAGATGATGCGGAACGTGTCGGCCGAGCACGGGGTCAGCAGGAAGTCGTGCCGCCCCACCGTGTCCTCGACGATGCGCAGGAGCACGTTCGAGCGGTTCGAGTAGAGCGGATCGCCGGTGGTCAGGTAGATCCGGCTGGCATAGTCGAGGGTCCGCCCGGACGAGATCACCTCGCCGATGTCGTGGCGGTTGTAGGCGACGAGGTCGGCGACCTGCTCGCCGCGCGGGTCGATCACCGTGAGGCGCTGGCCCCGGTCGAGGGTGAAGGCGACACCCGAGCGCGGCTCGATCTGCTGCACGTCCGCTTGGCACATGATGGATTGGCTCACTCCGTTGAGGGGCGCAGCGGGACCGCGTCCGGGAACGCGCCGGCCGGCCCCGCGATCCGCGGTGCTTACGCTCCGGTTCCGGGCAGCGTCCGGTCCAGGGGCAGGACCGGCGGGTGCCAGTCGTCGGACTCGGCGCCGGGCGCCGGACGGCCCTGCATCGGGCAGCGCCAGTCCGCATCGACCACGCGGCCGCTGTACTGCCGCGCCTCCGAAGCCTCGCCGTGGCGCGCCAGCATCGGGTTGACGCTGCCGGCCAGGGCCTGGTCCCGCTCCAGGATCGAGGCGCGCAGCTTCTCGTAGCGGCCCTCCGCGCGCAGCCGCTCGAACTGCGCGTGCAGGTTGAAGACCAGCACCGGTGACGAGAAGCGCCGCGCCGGCCGGCTGGCATGCGGGTGGAGGCCGACCACGAAGAACGCCTCCCCGCCGAAGCTCAAGGAGAAGTGCGGGTTCTCGGGGTCTTCAGCCACGCGGGCATCGTGGGGTTGGCCGAGCCACGCGTCCTTGTCGGTCAGGGACTGGGCCCGGGCCCAGAGGTTCTGCTCGAAGGCTTCCTCGGACAGATCACCCGGCCCCTCGAACACGACCGCGAAGCTCTGGAACAGGTCGGGCTGCTGGCGATAGCGCGCCACGAAGGCGAGCAGCGCCGGGTAGATGCGCATGTCGTCCCAGCCCGAGGTGATGTCCCGGGCCACCACGATCTGCATGCGCCCGCGCGACAGCGCCGATTTCGCGCCGACGCAAGGGAAAGGCGGATTTCGGATGAAGTCGCGGAAGGCCTCGGCGCGGGGGTGCTCGCGGTCGTCGCGGGGAAGCTGCATGCGGTCTCTGCCCGTCTCCTGCGCAAGCCGCCCGGGATCGAGGCGGCCGCTGTTCGGGACTCCGGCAACTGAACCGCGATGACCCTGTTCCGTCCTGCGACAGGTCGTCCGGGGATGATGGTGAATCGCGCGGGGCTGACGAAAGATCTGCCTAGCGTCCGCGAAGATGCGAGGCAGATTTTCCGCCCCGAATAAACATAGGTTAGGTCACGGACGACTCGTCCGGCCGCTCATGCCGCTGCGCTGTGCTGGCCCGGCGGCTCGGCACAACCACGGATGTGAAGCGAATGCCGGGGATCAGCCCCGCCCGCCGGTCCGCGCACGGCGATGCGCCGCCGCGGCGGACCCGAACGCCTCGAACAGGGCGCGGTTGATCGGGTTGGTGGCCGGGTCGTGCTCGGCATGCCACTGGACGCCCAGCGCGAAACCCGCGGCGTCGCGGATCCGGATCGCCTCGACGGTCTCGTCCTCGGCCACGCCCTCGATCACCACCCGGGCTCCCGGCTCGAGGATGCCCTGGCCGTGCAGCGAGTTCACCCGGATCGTCTCGCGCGCCAGGAGCCGGGCGAAGGCACCGTCCGGGGTCAGGCGGACCTCGTGACGGTCGGCGAAGATCACCTCCAGGTCCGGATGGATCTCGCCATTCGCGAGCCGCGGCATCCGGTGGTTGAGGCGCCCGGGCAGGTTGCGGATCTCCGGGTGCAGGCTGCCCCCGAAGGCGACATTCATCTCCTGGAAGCCGCGGCAGATGCCGAAGAGCGGCACGCCGCGGGCCACGCAGGCCTCGATCAGCGGCAGCGCCACGGCGTCACGCGCCTCGTCGTAGGGCTCGTGCGCCGCGCAGGGCGCGGCGTTGAAGCGGGCCGGGTGGACATTGGCGCGGCCGCCCGTGAGCAGGATTCCATCCACCGTGTCGAGGAGGTCGCCGAGATCGGTGATCGCCGGGTCGGCGGCGAACATCAGCGGCAGGGCGCCGGCCACCGCGGCCACGGCCTGCATGTTGTTGGCGCCGACGATCTGCGCCGGGAACCGATTGTCGATCAGACGTGCGTTGCCGATGACGCCGATCACGGGTCTCGCCATCGTCTCGACTGCTCCTCGTCCCTGCCCCAGCGGCAGGCTCTAAAGCCCAGGCAAGGGCGGCGCCAGTCCCGTCGGCTCAGGGCAGGCCGAGGGTCCGGGCCTCCGCGAGCAGCACCTCGGCCACACGCTCCGGCGCCTCCTCGTGGGCGAGGTGGCCGAGGCCGCGGATCAGGGCCACGCGGGCGTCGGGCAGGCGGTCGCGCAGCCCGAAGGCGGTGTCGGGCAGGATGGCCCTGTCGTCGCCGCCGACGATCAGCAGGGTCCGGGTCGCGAGGCCGGGCAGCGCCCGGTGCAGCGCGTCGAGGTCCCAGTTCGCCATCATGCCGAGCGCCCCGCGCACGTGGCCGGACCGGGCAAAGAGCCGCCGGTAGAGATCGACGCCCGCCGGGTCGAGGCGCGAGCCCGTCCCCTCGATCAGGCGCTTGGCCGCGGAGCGATCGGCCGTCCAGGCGAAGATCTTCGGGGTGAACGGGTTGAGGAACAGCAGCCGCGCCATGCTGGGGAACAGGAGGCTCGCAGCCCCGGCAGCGGCGCCAGGGCGCCGTTGAAGGCCGCCAGCAGCCGGGGCGCGATCGAGCCGTCCAGGCACATCCGGGCCAGCACCGCCGCGCCCGCCGAGTGGCCGGCGGCCAGGACCGGCGGGCGGCCCAGGGCCGCGACGAGGCCGGCCACGGCCCGGGCCATGCCGGGGAGGGACAGGTCGGCATCGGGCAGGGGGTCGGTGAAGCCGTGGCCCGGCAGGTCCGGGGCGATCACGAAGAAGTCCCGGGCGAGCAGCGGCGCCAGCCCGCGCCAGGAATGGGTCGCCGCCCCGGTCCCGTGCAGGAGCAGCAGGGTCGGAGCCTCCGCCCGACCGAACTCCTGGACGTGCCAACGCAGGCCCGCCGCCTCGACGAAGCGGCTCGCCTCCCGGTGCGGCCAGTCCCGGCCCTCGACGGCCCAGTCCGGCCGGTCGGCATCGAAGGGGTTCAGCACACCGCGTTCTCCCGCAGCGCATCAACACCCGTCCGTGATGTCCGGGAGGCGGCGCTATCGTTCAGGACCGGAAGTATTTCGTAACGCTGAAGAATCCCATGCGGCGGCCGCATGCCACCGCTGATCCAGGACCGATTGCTGCGTTGCAGCAGAAACCGCATATCCCGGTCGGACAAGAGCAAGACGCGTCCCCCAACTTCGGAGCAGGCCATGATCCTCTTCACCTCCTCGACGCAGAACATCGCCGCCCCGACCACCGGCGGCTGGAGCTTCAGCGCCATCGTCCGCGAGATGCTGAACTCCTGGCTGTCCCACCACCAGCGCCTCGCCGACCTCGGCATCAGCGGCGACCTCTGAGCCGGCTCCGTCGCTGCGCGCGCTCACAGGGCCGCGCGCACCGCCGCGCTGATGTCTCCCGACTCGAGGCGCGGCAGCTTCAGGTAGCGGGCGCCCATCGCCTCGGCGACCCGCCGGGCCTCCTCGCCCCGGCTGCCCGTATCGACCACCAGCGCCGGCAGCCCGGCGGCCCGCAAGGTCCGGGCCGCCTGCAGGGCCTCCGCCCCGGCCCGGGTGCGGCCCCCCTCCCCCGAGCGTGCGACGTTGGCGCGCCCGTCGGTGAGCAGCACGATCGCCGGCCGGCTGCCGCCCCGGCGCACACCCAGCGCCACCGCCACCGCCGCGTCGATCCCCGAAGCCAGTGGCGTCCCGCCCCCGCCCGGCAGCCCCGAGAGGCCGCGCTTGGCCCGGGTCAGCGAGCGGGTCGGCGGCAGGATCAGCTCCGCGCCCGTGCCGCGGAACGCCACCAGCGCCACCCGATCGCGCCGGACATAGGCCTCGGCGAGCAGCAGCTCGACCGCGCCCTTCGCCTCGGCGAGCCGTTCCAGCGCGGCCGAGCCCGAGGCGTCGACGCAGAACACCGTCGTGGTCTCGGTCCTCTGCTTGAGGATCCGGATCCGCAGGTCGTCCCGCCGCACGACGAGGCGGCGCGTCTCCCCTTCTCCCCGGCGGATCGTCTGCCACGGTGCCGCGGCCCGCAGGGTGCCGAGCAGATCGAGGCGTCCCCGCCGCGGATCGCCCCGCCGGCTGCCGATCGGCCGCCCGGTTCGGGACGCCGCCGCCTGCCCGACCCGGCCCGCCTTTGCGGCCGTGAGCCTCGGTCCACCCGCCAGCAGCTGGTCGAGCAGGTGCGGCGGGATCGCCGCCCGCACCGCCTCCAGCACGACGTCGTCGGGCGTGTCCGCAGCGGCGGGCTCCGACGCCGCGTCCGGCGGGGACTCCGCGCGCGGTTCCTCCGGCGGCGCCTCGGTCTCCGGGGCCGGCTCCTCCGGCGCGGGCAGGCGGGTGGCGCGGGGCGCCAGGACGAGGCGCGCGGCCGTGACGATATCGTTCCGACCGATCGGCCGGTCTCCGGCGAGCCTGCGCGCCACGCGCGCCGCCAGGATCGGGCCGCGCAGCGACGCGACGCCGAAGGCCTCGGCCAGCGCGCAGAGGTCGCCGACCGGATCGGATACCGGGGCGCCGGGTTCGGAATCCGGCGGATCGGCCCGCGTCTCCGCGGGGCCGATCCCGCTCAGGTCGATCCGGAAGGCGAGGCGGTCGGCCAGGGTCTCGGCGACGGTCTCGTCGCCCTCGCCCTCGCCGAGGAGGATCAGCCCGAACCGGGCGGGCCGGCCCGACGCGGTGCCGGTGTCGAGGGCGGCCGCGAGGCGCGACGCGGTGCCGGGCGGCAGGCGCTCGGCCATGGGCACGACGACGATCCCGCCCTCGGCCTCCGCGAGCAGCCCGGCCCGGGCGACGGGGCGGCCCGCCGCCAGGGTCGCGGCGAGGTCGAGGCCCCCGAGCAGGGCGTCGTCGCCGATGCCGGTCGGCAGGCAGCGCCACGGCGTTCCGGGGAGCCCGTCGCGCAGGGCTTCGAGCCAGCGCTCGCGGACCGGGCCCGGCGGTGCCCGAACCACGGCGCCGCCGTATCCCGGTGGCTCGGCGGCGAGTAGGTCGGCGGCAAGGCGGGCTTCGGCCCAGAGATCGAGCGACTTCCCTCCCCCTCTGCGGGAGAGCGTGGGCCGGCCGTCGGGCCGGATCGGGCGAGGGGATCGACGGTGCAGGCGCTGGCCCGGCTTTCGTGAAGGCGCGCGCCGCGCCCGGAATCCGGGCTCCCCTCCTGCGGGACTTCGTTCCGGCCCGCCCCCCTTCGGAGGCCGCCCTCTCTTTCAGAGGGGGCGGGAGAGGCGGCGCGCCCGTCACGCGAAGACCTCGGCCAGCGCCCGCTCCACCCGGGCGGTGGATCCGGATTCGTCCAGCGGGTTGCGGCGCAGGCGGTGGCGCAGGGCGGCCGGGGCGATGCGGCGGAGATGGTCGCTGGTGACGGTCCCGGCGCCGTCGAGGGCGGCGAGCGCCCGGGCGGTGCGCATCAGGGTCAGCTCCCCGCGCAGCCCGTCGGTGCCGAGCGCGAGGCAGAGCCGCGCCGCCTGCTCCAGGGCGGCATCCGGCACGGTCACCCCGGGCAGGCGCTCCCGCGCCAGCAGGATTGTCTTCTGAATTTTCCGCTCCTCGCCGGCGCGCGCGGCGCAGAAGCCCTCCGGGTCGCGCTCGTAGGCGTCGCGGGCGCGGACCACCGCGATCCGGGTCGGGATGTCCTTCGGGGTCGCGACCTCGCAGGCTAGCCCGAACCGGTCGAGGAGCTGCGGGCGCAGCTCCCCCTCCTCCGGGTTGCCGGACCCGACCAGCACGAACCGCGCCGGATGGCGCAGCGACAGTCCCTCGCGCTCGACGGTGTTGACGCCGGAGGCTGCCACGTCGAGCAGCAGGTCGGCGAGGTGGTCCTCGAGGAGATTCACTTCGTCGATGTACAGGAAGCCGCGGTTGGCCCGGGCGAGCAGCCCCGGCTCGAAGGCCTTCACGCCGGCGCCGAGCGCCCGCTCCAGGTCGAGGGTGCCGACGACCCGGTCCTCGGTGGCGCCGAGCGGCAGGTCCACCACCGGCACCGGCTTTTTTCTGATTTCTTCCGCGCGCCCGGACTGCCCGCGCAGTGGGGGCAGGACTCCGCCGGGCTGTCGGGATCGCAATTGTACGGGCAGCCGACCACCGCCCGCATCGGCGGCAGCAGGGCGGCGAGCGCCCGGATCGCCGTGGATTTACCGGTACCGCGGTCGCCGAAGACCAGCACGCCGCCGACCGCCGGGTCCACCGCCGCGATCAGCAGCGCCTGGCGCATCTCGTCCTGGCCGACGATGGCCGAGAAGGGGAAGGTGGGCACGCAGTACTCGCACTGTGCCCCCTCTCCTCCCCGCAGATCTCGGACCTGTCCGAAATCTGCTTCCTGTCTGCCCAGGTCGGGCAAGCCCGATCTGGGTGGGGAGAAGACGGAGGTGGGGGTGGTCCAGACTTGAGCGGAGCGGTGCCTCCTGCACCACCCCCACCCCTACCCCTCCCCGCGAGGGGGAGGGAAGAGCACCCTACTCCGCCGCCTTCTGCCGGAGCCCGATCCGTCCCCAGATCGTGGTGAGCGCCGTGACCAGATGGGCGATGTCGGCGTCGGTGTGCAGCGGCGACGGGGTGATCCGGAGGCGCTCAGTGCCGCGGGCCACCGTCGGGTAGTTGATCGGCTGCACGTAGATGCCGAACTCGTCGAGCAGGGTGTCGGAGATCCCCTTGCACAGCACGGGGTCGCAGACCATCACCGGCACGATGTGGCTGTCGTTCGGCATGGTCGGGATGTCGGCGGCCTCCAGGGCCTGCCGGACCTTCGCCACCCGCTCCTGATGCCGGGCGCGCTCGACACCGCTCGCCTTCAGGTGGCGGATCGACGCCGCCGCGCCGGCCGCCACCGCCGGCGGCAGCGAGGTGGTGAAGATGAAGCCCGAGGCGAAGCTGCGCACGAAGTCGCACAGCTTCTCCGAGGCCGTGATGTAGCCGCCATGGACCGCGAACGCCTTGCCCAGCGTGCCCTCGATCACGTCGAGCCGGTGGGCGACGCCGTCCCGCTCCGAGATGCCGCCGCCGCGCGCGCCGTAGAGGCCGACCGCGTGGACCTCGTCGAGATAGGTGAGCGCCCCGTGGGCCTCGGCCACGTCGCAGATCTCGGCGATCGGGGCGATGTCGCCGTCCATCGAGTAGACCGACTCGAAGGCCACCAGCTTCGGCCGGGCCGGATCGACCAGGGCGAGCTTGCGGTTCAGGTCCTCCGGGTCGTTGTGGCGGAAGATGTGGCGCTCGGCGCGGGAGAACCGGATGCCCTCGATCATCGAGGCGTGGTTCTCGGAATCGGAGAAGACCGCGCAGTTCGGCAGGCGTGACGCCAGGGTCCCGAGCGCCGCCCAGTTCGACACGTAGCCGGAGGTGAACAGCAGGGCCGCCTCCTTGCCGTGGAGGTCGGCGAGCTCGCGCTCCAGCAGGACATGGTAGTGGTTGGTGCCCGAGATGTTGCGGGTGCCGCCGGCGCCCGCGCCGCAGCGGTCGATCGCCTCGTGCATCGCCCCGGTGACGGTCGGGTGCTGGCCCATGCCGAGGTAGTCGTTCGAGCACCAGACCGTGACCGGCCGGGTGCCACCGGCGTGGTGGTGCGTGGCGTGCGGGAAGTTGCCGGCGTGGCGCTCGAGGTCGGTGAAGACCCGGTAGCGCCCTTCCCGATGGAGACCGGCGATCTCGGCTCCGAAGAAGGTCTCGTAGTCCATGTCGCCTCTCCCCGAACAAACCCTGCGGGTTGATCCCGCCTGTGACACCGGACTTCGCACAAGACCAGTTCCAGACTGGTGGACGTGCGTCGCCCGGATCTGATCCCTCGCCCTACACGCGATCCCGCGGCGGGGCCGCCTCCCCGGGCGCCCGCCCCGGCAGGCTCCAGCGCCACAGCTCCGCCGAGGGCAGCGGCAGCATCAGGAACCAGTGCTCCAGGGTGGCGAGCGCGGTCAGCGTCGCCAGGACCGTGAAGCCGATCAGCTCGTGCTCCAGGAGGTCGGCGCCGAGCGCCGCCCGGCCGAGCAAAGCCGCAGCGATGGTCCCGAGGCTCACCGAGACCGGGAACAGCAGGTTCATCGGCTTCCGGGACAGGTAGCAGGCGAGGTAACCGAGATGGTCCGGCAGGAACTCGGCGTGGAGGTTGCGCACCCCCAGGAACAGGTTGAGCCGCGCCGAGAGGTTCATCACCACCAGGGTGCCGTAGGTCCACAGGGCGAAGCGGTTCGGGCTGCCCCAGACCAGCGCCAGGATGGCGAGGCCGCCGATCACGATGGCGAATTCGTGCCACAGGCTGGTGGCCAGCGCGGCCAGGAACCGGTCGACCCCCGGACGCTCGGCGCGCAGGCCACAGGCCGCGGGCCGGACAGGAAGCCCATGTAGTAGCTCATCTCCTGCCAGCCCCAGACCACCAGGGCCGCCGTGAAGGCCGTGTAGGCCCCTGTGGCGGTCGTATCGGCGGCGCTGGCGCGGATCGCCACCAGGGCGCCGGCGAGCAGCAGCGTCGCCCCGGCCATGCTCCACGGATGGGTCCGCCGCGGGGCGTGGTCGAGCAGCAGGATCAGCCCGGTGGAAAACCACCAGAGCAGCACCGCGTACAGGACCGGGGCGGCATAGGTCGCCATGCTACCAGACCGGCTGGAGGCGGATGTCGGCCGGCAGGGCATTGGCCTTGACGGGCAGGAGATAGAGCCGCGCGAAGGTCACCGCCGCCCGCGCGGCGTGGAATCCCTGCAGGGCCTTGCCGACGAGGCCGCCCCGCGCCTTGGCGTCGGCGATCGCCCGGGAGCAGGCGAGCAGCCGGTCGAGCCCCGCCTTGAACTTCGGATTGTCGAGGTCGAGCTCCAGCGGGAAGGTCTGCCGGGAGATCTCCGAGGTGATCCGGAAGACCTTGAAGTCGTAGTCGCTCGGATCGACGCCCAGCGCCTTGTGGAAGGCCGGCCTGTGATGGTCGCGCACGTACATCGTGGCGAAGACGGCGAGCAGGAAGAACCGGATCCAGTAGCGGTTCACGCCGCTCGTCAGCTTCGGGTTGGCGCGCATCAGCAGCGCGAAGGCCTCGCCGTGGCGGAACTCGTCGTTGCACCACAGCTCGAACCACTTGAAGATCGGATGGATGCGCCGCTCCGGGTGCCGCTCAAGCTCACGGAAGATCGTGATGTAGCGGGCGTAGCCGATCTTCTCCGACAGGTAGGTCGCGTAGAAGATGAACTTCGGCCGGAAAAACGTGTACTTCTTGGATTTCGTGAGAAATCCTAAGTCCACGCCGATTCCGAAATCCTTGAGCGTGTCGTTGATGAAGCCGGCGTGACGTGCCTCATCCCGGCTCATGAAGCCGAACAGCTCCTTGATGTCCTTGTTCTTGGCCCGCTTCCTCATCTCCGCGTAGAGCACGCAGCCCGAGAATTCGGCGGTGATCGGCGAGACCAAGAAGTCCAGAAACTCCTTCCGCAGCTCCGGCTCCATCTGCGACAGGTCGCAATCGAACTCCGCGTTGCGGGTGAAGTGGCGCTTGTTGGGGTCGGCGCGCAATTCGGCGATGAGCACGTCCCAGTCGCGTCGCACCGGCTCGACATTCGTGCGGTCGAGTTCGGCGAAATCGGTCGTGTAGAACCGGGGCGACAGGAAGGTGGTCTCCTGCGCGGCCTTGGTCGACTCGTTGATCGGCGTCTTCGGGAGCGGCTGGTCGGAGGGCGGCGGGACGGGTGCGTTCACAGCTTCCTCCTCTCGGAAAAGCTGACCTCGTAGAGTTCGGTCAGCTCGAGATGGGCGATGAGTTTGGTCCAGGCCCGCTCCAGCGCGCCGGCCCGAGTGACCGTGGCGGTGCGGCGCACGGTGATCCGCTCGCCGTAGGGCACCGAGGTCGGCGCGTCGTGGACCTGAACCGCGTCGCCGGGCTCGATCTCGAAGCCGGCATCGAGGGTGACGTGCGCGTGCAGGCTCTCGGGCGTCTGCTCGATCTCTACCGTGCAGGGCACGGTAACGGTGCGGCTGCCGAACAGGCCCATCACCGCGTCTCCGTGGCGGGCGCACCCGGCCCGGGCATCAGCCGGGCGAAGGCCCCGGCATTGGTCGATCCGAAGGCCTCCAGGGGCACTTGGCGGCCGGTGGCCTCGTCGGCGAGCGCGAGGCGGCCGTCGTCGTAGCGGGTCAGGCTGAAGGGTCGCTCCGGCCCGAGGCCCCCGCGCTGCCGGGCCTGGGCGAGGCCCCGCAGGGTCCCGCGCAGGAAGCCGTCCTCGCCGGGGCGGATCCAGGCGACGATGTGCCGGTCGGAGACGTCCCGCAACGCGATCGAGCCGTCGACCTGGTCCTCGGCCCGGAATTCGAGCCGGGCCACCTCCTTGGCGGCCGGCAGGGCGACGAGGCCGACTCCTTCGCTGCGGCCGATTAGGACCGCCAGCATGGAGAAGCCCATCAGCGCTCCCGCACCGATCATCAGCAGCGCCGGCGCCGGTCCGGTCGTTCGGCCGGCCTTCTCCGCCCGCTCGCCCATCGCGCTCCTCCCTATTCGGCCGCGACGAGGCGGCCGGGATTTTCGTCCGCCTGCGGCAGACGGGCCACCCGCACCGGCAGTGCGGCCCCGGCGGCGTGCGCTTCGAGCGCCCGCGCCAGGATCGCCGCCACCGCGTCCGCCTCCGGTACGGAGCGCAGCATCGGCTCCGTCCGGGTCAGACGCCAGGGCCGGGCATGCGGCCAGAGCTGAAGGTAGGCGATGCGCAGCCCCGGCCGCAACTGCAGCGGCAGATCCCCGCTGCCGTCCGTAAACGCGCGCAAAGCCGCGCTGTCGAGCTGCGCGAAGGGCAGGTTGTGGGTCACCGGCAGGGCGATCCCGGCCTGCAGCACGATCCGGCGGTTGGTCACCGTGTAGAGGGTCGTGCGGTGGGTCAGCCACGCGAGCAGCCAGAGCAGCGCGACGGCACCGGCGCCGACCAGCAGCGTCGGCCCGACCTTGGCGAGCGCCGCCGCGGGCGAGCCGGCGGCGAGGCCGAAGGCCAGGGCGCAGACTGCGAACCATGCGATCACCAGGCGGGCGTGGAACACCCGCACCAGCAGGCCGGCGGTCGTCGGCGCCCCCTGCCAGAGGATGCGCTCGCCCATTGGCAGCGGGCCGGGCAGCCCCCGCAGGGTGCCCTCGGGGAGGAAATCGCCGCTCACAGGATGGGCTCCGCGCGCTCGGGCGTGGCGTAGAGCGTGCCGGCGCCGAAATACGAGACGATCCGCTCCTCCTCGAGGAAGGTCACGCTATCGGGGTCGCGGGTGGCCGGGATGTCGGCGAACTGGCTGGCGAGCAGCGCCTCGGTCGTCACCGTCTTGGTCAGGCCGCCGGCCCGGCAGAAGGTGGTCGGCATCAGCCGGCGGCCGCCCGTCGGCAGTTCCACCTCGTAGTAGCGGATCAGCGACTCGCCGCGATCGACCCAGACGTCGCTGATGACACCCGCCAGGGCATTATCGGTGCCGAACACGCTCATGCCGATCGGGTTCGGGCCGTCCTCGTGGATGATGAAGTTCTTCGCCACCCGCAGGGGCACGATGCGGATCTCGTCGTCCCAGGTCCGGTCGTGCACGTCGTGCCGCAGCACCCAGGAGCCGGGGCCGACGCCGGCCTGGAGCGAGGAATCCGTCCGCTCGTAGGGTGCGCCGGGCCAGGGCTCGACCTTGCGGGCCGGGATGCCGGTCTCGATGTCATTCCGGTCGTGCACCGCCTGCGGCGCGTAGGTCGTCTCGCCGCCGGGGAGATGGAAGGCCTTGGATCGGGGGATCAGGATCGGATCGTCCGCCTTGCGGCGGCCGACGGCCTCGTTCTCCAGCGGGTAGCCCTCGCGCCGGTCCTCGCGGCGGAGCCAGAACACCAGCCCCGCGAAGAAGAGGAAGAACGCGTAGAGCACGACCTGGGCGACGTCGACATAACCCGTAAGTGCGCCGGTTGGCATGGCAGTCCTCCCCGAGTCTCAGGCCGTCCGACCGGCAAGGCCGTCGGCAATGCGGTCTCGAACCTCTGTTCGCGCGTCCTCCCGCACCAGCGGCCCCAGGGCGAGGAGGGCGGCGAACAGGAGGGCGATCTCGATGTGGTAGACGATGAGGTAGCCGATGGCGGGCTCGTTCATGCCCTCGCCGAGCACCCCCGACTGGGCGATGGCGCCGCCGACGTCGCGCACGAGGCCGCTCGCCGCGATCGACAGTCCGGCCGCGCTCGCCTGCACGGCGCCCCAGGCGCCGAGCGCCAGCCCGGTATCCTCGGGGCCGGCGCGGTTCATCGAGGCGGTGAGCGTGCCGTGGGCGAACAGGCCGCCGCCGAGCCCGATCAGGCTGACGCCCGCGGCGAACAGGTCGGCGGAGGCCAGCGGCGCGGCGAACACCACCGCCGAGAAGGCCAGGATGCCGATCCCGGCGCCGACCGCCGAGACCCGGAACGGGTCGCCGCCGCGGTTGAGCCAGCGCGCGGCGATCAGAAGGCCGAGCCCGCCGCCGGCGGCCAGCAAGGCGGTCAGCGCCGTGGTGGCGGCGACCGAGAGGTGCAGGATCTGACCGCCGTAAGGCTCGAGCAGGATGTCCTGCATGGAAAAGCCGGCCGTGCCGAGCCCGATCGCCACGAGGCGGCGCCGGGCCGTGCCCTGCCCCGCATAGGCCCGCCAGGAGGCCCGGAAGTCCCGCTGCGGCGCCGTCCGCGTCCGGTTCGGATCGCGCGGCTCCTGCTTCCAGAGGGCGAAGCCGTTGAGGATGATGGTGACGAGGGCCGCGCCCTGGATCACCTGGATCAGGCGCACGGGCGAGAAATGCGCGAGGAACAGCCCGAACAGCACCGCGCTCGCCATCATGCCGAACAGGAGCGCCGCGCAGAGCAGCGCCACCACCTTCGGGCGGGCATGGGCGGGGGCGAGGTCGGTGGCGAGCGCCAGCCCGACGGTCTGGGTCGTGTGCAGGCCGGCGCCGACCAGCAGGAAGGCCAGGGCCGCCGCGAGGTCGCCGACCCAGAGCGGGCCGGTCGTGTCGCCCGACAGGATCAGCAGGGCGAACGGCATGATCGCCAGGCCGCCGAACTGGAGCAGCGTGCCGAACCAGATGTAGGGCACCCGCCGCCAGCCCAGCACCGAGCGGTGCGTGTCCGACCGGAAGCCGACCAGTGCCCGCAACGGCGCGAAGATCAGCGGCAGGGCCAGCATCACCGCGACGATCCAGGCCGGGACGCCGAGTTCGACGATCATCACCCGGTTGAGCGTTCCGATCAGCAGCACCGCCGCCATGCCGACGGTGACCTGGAACAGGGCGAGGCGCAGGAGGCGGCCCAGCGGCAGCTCGACGGTGGCGGCATCCGCGAAGGGCAGGATCGCCGGGCCGAGGCGCATGAGGGCTGCGGTGAGTTTTTGGGTCGCGTTCATCGAACGCCTCCACCGGGCTCCCCTCCCCCTTGCGGGGAGGGGCAGGGGTGGGGGCGCGCAGGATGTGGCTCCGCGGTTCCTCCTGAACCACCCCCACCCCTGGCCCCTCCTCGCAAGGGAGAGGGGAAGAGCGCGTCAGCGCCACCGCGTTCGACAGGTAGAACCCGCTGTTGATCCGGTGACTCCGCGCCCAGGCGAAGCCATCGAGCGCGGATTCGGACGAAATCCGCCGCCGCAGCCCGCCCTCGGTCACCGGCACGATGGAAGGCGAGCGGTCGCCGCGCGGGAAGAATTGTCCGGCCGCATGCATCAGCGTCAGCAGCGCCGTGCGCGGCGCCACGGTGAACAGCACCGACCCGTCCGTGCGCGCGCCCAGCACCGCCAGCGCCCGGGCGATGTCGGCGGCGCGGTAGTGGATCAGCGAGTCCATCGCCACCACGTGGTCGAACCGGCCGAGCGCCGGGTCGAGCATGTCCCCGACCCGGAAGTCGATGCGCCCGACGCCGGGGATCGCCGGCAGCCGCTCCTGCGCGAGCCCGATCAGCGTCGGCGAGACGTCGATCGCCAACACCTCGGCGCCGCGCCGCGCCGCCTCGACGCTGAGCGCCCCGGTGCCGCAGCCGGCATCGAGCAGGCGCAGTCCCGTCATGTCGGCGGGCAGCCAGGAGAGCAGCGTCGCCCGCATGGCGTCGCGCCCGGCCCGCACGGTGGCGCGGATCCGGCTCACCGGGGCGTCCGAGGTCAGGCGCGACCACGCCTCGACCGCGGTGCGGTCGAAATAGGTGGTCAGCTCGCCTCGGCGGGCGTCGTAGCTGGCGCTGGCCATCAGTCGAATCCCAGAAATTCGAACAGGTCGCGGTCCTTCATCGGCGCGGCCTCGCAGGGCTCGGCGCCGGCCCAGAGGGTCTCGGCGAGCCGCATGTACTCGGCGGTCACGGCGTCGAGCTCGGGCGACGAATCCATCTCGAACAGGGTCGACTTCTTCAGCCGCGAACGGCGGACCACGTCGAGGTCGGGGAAATGGGCGAGCCGCTTCAGCCCGACCGCGTCGTTGAACCGGTCGATCTCGTCGGTCTTGGCCGAGCGGTTGGCGATGACGCCGCCCAGCCGCACGCCGTAGTTCTTGGACTTGGCGTGGATCGCCGCGACGATCCGGTTCATGGCGAAGATCGAGTCGAAGTCGTTGGCGGTGACGATCAGCGCCCGGTCGGCGTGCTGGAGCGGCGAGGCGAAGCCGCCGCAGACCACGTCGCCCAGCACGTCGAAGACGACGACGTCGGTGTCCTCCAGGAGGTGGTGCTCCTTGAGGAGCTTCACGGTCTGGCCGACCACGTAGCCGCCGCAGCCGGTGCCGGCGGGCGGGCCGCCAGCCTCGACGCACATCACGCCGTTGTAGCCCTCGACCACGAAATCCTCGACGCGCAGCTCCTCCGAGTGGAAGTTCACCGCCTCCAGAGCGTCGATCACCGTGGGGGCGAGGCGCTTGGTCAGCGTGAAGGTCGAGTCGTGCTTGGGATCGCAGCCGATCTGCAGCACCCGCTTGCCGAGCTTCGAGAACGCCACCGACAGGTTCGGCGAGGTGGTCGACTTGCCGATCCCGCCCTTGCCGTAGACCGCGAAGACCTTGGCGGTCTCGATTCTGAGATCGGGATCGAGGGCGACCTGAAGGCTCCCCTCCTCCTTCCGGGCCACGACGGGATTGCGGATCGCGATGTTCATGCGGCCACTCCTGCGGTGATGCCTTCCAGGCGGTCCTCCAGCTCCTCCTCGGCCCGGTCGAGAGCGTCGCGCATCGCTGCGTCGGGGGTCCAGAAGCCGCGGCGGTGCGCCTCGATCAGCCTTTGGGCGACCTTGGCGGAGGCGGTGGGGTTCAAGGCGGCCATGCGCTCGCGCATGTCCTTGTCGAGGACGTAGGTCTCGGTGATCCGCTCGTAGATCCAGGGCTGGACCGCGTTGGCGGTGGCCGACCAGCCGACCGTGTTGGTCAGGTGGGTCTCGATCTGGCGCACGCCCTCGTAGCCGTGGCCGAGCAGGCCCTCGTACCATTTCGGGTTGAGCATCCGGGTGCGCGTCTCCAGCGCCACCTGCTCCTCCAGGGAGCGGACGCGTCCCTCCCCGCGGGTCTGGTCGCTGATGTAGATCGGCACCGACTCGCCCTTGGCCCGGGCGACCGCCCGGCCCATGCCGCCGAGCCCGTCGAAGTAGTGATCGACGGAGGTGACGCCGACCTCGACCGAATCGAGGTTCTGGTAGGCCATGTCGACGGAGGCGAGCACCGCCTGCATCAGGGCGCGCTGTGGCGCCGGGCGGCCGGTGCGGCCGTAGGCGAAACTCTTGCGGCGCGAGAAGGTCTCGCAGAGTTCCGCGTCGTCGTCCCAGTTCCCCGAATCGACCAGGTGGTTGACGTTGGCCCCGTAGGCGCCCTCGGCGTTGGAGAAGACCCGCAGCGCCGCCGTCTCCAGATCGCAGCCCTGCGCGGCCTGGATCGCCAGGGCGTGCTTCCGGACGTAGTTTTGTTCGAGGGGCTCGTCGGCGGTGGCGGCGAGGAAGGACGCTTCGGCCAGCAGCTTCGTCTGCAGGGGCAGCAGGTCCCGGAAAATGCCCGAGAGGGTCACCACCGCGTCGATGCGCGGGCGGCCCAGAGTTTCCAGCGGGATCAGCTCGGCGCCGCTCAAGCGCCCGTAACCGTCGAAGCGCGGGGCGGCGCCGATCAGCGCCAGGGCCTGGGCGATCGGGCCGCCCTCGCTCTTGAGGTTGTCGGTGCCCCACAGGACCAGGGCGACGCTCTCCGGGCAGGGTTTTCCGTCCGCCGCAAAGCGTTCGAGGATCCGGGCTACCTGCCGGGCGCCGTCGGCCACCGCGAAGGCCGAGGGCAGGCGGCAGGGATCGAAGCCGTGGAGGTTGCGGCCGGTCGGCAGGATCGCGGGGTTGCGCAGCAGGTCGCCGCCGGCCACCGGCGGCACGAAGCGACCGTCGAGTGCGCGCAGCAGGGCCGGCACTTCGTGGTCGCGGGACAGCAGCCGGTCGGTCTCGGCGAGGCTCGCGAACGCGGCGCGAGCGGTGTCGTCCACGGACAGGCCGGAGAGTTTCAGCGCCGCCTCGATGCCCTGGCCGGCCGCAAGCGCCTCGATCCCGGCCCGCTCCGGCCGTACGCCATGAGCCGACTCGGCGAGCGCCAGGAGCAGATCGACCCGCTCCTCTTCCGGCGTCCCCTGCCCGACCACGTGCAGGCCGTGTGGGATCAGGGTCTGCTCCAGTTCCTGAAGGGCGGTCCAGAGGCCGGCGACGTGGGTGCCGAGATCGCCGCTCCAGGCCGGCTCTGCCGCCACGAGATCGACCGCCGCGCCCTGGTCCTGGATCAGGCGGGCCAACGTCTCGCGCTCGCCCCCCGCCTCAGGGCCGAGGCCGCGCCAGCGCTCGATCGAGCTCTTGAGGTCGATCAGCCCGCGATAGAGCCCCGCCGCCGCGAGGCTTGGGGTCAGATAGCTCACGAGCGTCGCCGCCGAGCGGCGCTTGGCGAGCGTTCCCTCCGATGGGTTGTTGGCCGCGTAGAGGTAGACGTTGGGAAGCGCCCCGATCAGCCGCTCCGGCCAGCAGGCCTCGGACAAGCCGGTCTGCTTGCCGGGCATGAATTCGAGCGCGCCGTGGGTGCCGAAATGCAGCACGGCGTCGGCGGAAAAGTCCTCGCGCAGGTAGCGGTAGAAGGCGCTGAAGGCGTGGGTCGGTGCGAAGCCGCGCTCGAACAGCAGCCGCATCGGGTCGCCCTCGTAGCCGAAGGCCGGCTGCACCCCGACGAAGACGTTCCCGAACTGCGCCCCGAGCACGAAGATCTCGCCGCCGTTGGTCTGGTGGCGACCCGGCGCTGGGCCCCATTGGGCCTCGATCTCGGCGAGGTAGGGCTCGCGGCGCAGATGATCCTCGGCCTGGATGCGGGCATGGACGTTGGCCTGGGTCCCGTAGCGCTTGGCATTGCCGTCGAGGATCCGCTCGCGCAGGGCATCGACGCTCTCCGGCACTTCCACCGTGTAGCCGTCCGCCGCCAAGCCCTTCAGGGTGTTGAGCAGCGAGGCGTAGACCGACAGGAACGCGGCCGTGCCGGTGGCGCCCGCATTGGGCGGGAAGTTGAACAGCACCACGGCGAGCTTCCGCTCGGGCCTAGCGGTCCGGCGGAGCGACACCAGCCGCGCGACCCGCTCGGCGAGGCGGGCGGCGCGCTCAGGATGGACCCGCATGTCCCGGGCGTTGTCGGCGCCGGAGTTCGCGGAGCGGCCGCCGAACACCATCGGGGCGGTGGCGCCGTCGAGCTCGGGGATCGCAACCATCATGGTCGCCTCGACCGGCGACAGGCCGCGGTCGCCCGCCTCCCACTGCTCCAGGGTCTGGAATTCCAATGCTTGGGCGGCGAGGTAGGGCACGTCGAGCCGGGCCAGCATCGCCTCGGCGGCGGCGGCGTCGTTGTAGGCGGGGCCGCCGACCAGCGAGAAGCCGGTGAGCGAGACCAGCGCGTCGATGCAGGCGCGCCCGTCCTTCATGAAGAAGAGATCCACCGCGGGACGGTTGTCGAGGCCGCTGGCGAAGGCCGGCACCACGTCGAGGCCCTGCGCTTCCAGGGCGGCGATCACCCCGTCGTAATGGGCGGTGTTGCCGGCGAGCACGTAGCTGCGCATCACCAGCAGCCCGACGCGGCCCTTCGCGCCCGCGAGTCGCGGCAGCCGCGACGGGTCGGCGCCGATCCGGCCGGGCAGGCGCGGGTGGTAGAGGCCGGTCTCCGGGTATTCGAGCGGTGCGGGCGCCGCCGGACCCTCGCGCCAAGCCGCCCGCTCGCCGGCCGCGTAGCGGTGCACGAGGAAGCGCACCAGGGCGGCGACGTTCTCGTCCGAGCCCGCGAGCCAGTATTGCAGCGTGAGGAAGTAGGCGCGCACGTCCTGGGCCGAGCCCGGGATGAAGCGCAGAATCTTCGGCAGCTTGCGCACGAGCGCCATCTGCCGGCCGGCATTGCCCTGCTGGCCGGGCTTGCCGCGGAGCTTCTTGAGGAAGTCGAGGGCGCTGCGCTTGGTGCCGCTCATGTCGAAGCGGCCGAGCTTCGTGGTCTTCACCACCTCGCCCGCCGAGAGGCAGCCGACCATCGCGTCGCAGGCCTCGCGCCGCGCCGCCAGCGCCGGCAAGATCGCCCGGACATGCTCGTCCATGAACAGCATGGCCGAGAGCACGATGTCGGCCTGCGCGATGTCGGCCCGGCGGCAGGCCTCCAGCGTCGCGGGATCGTTGTCCCACTCGGCGGCCGCGTGGAAGCCCAGCACCAGCCCGGGCATCTCGGACCGGAGGCGCAGGCGCGCCCGTTCCACCGCGCTCGCCAAGTGATTGTCGAGCGTGACGATGACGACGCGGATCGGCGGCCTAGCGACCGTAATGCGCTTTGGCATCGTAGAGGGTCTCGAGGGTGATGAGCGGCAGGTGCCGCTCCCGGGCGAAGGTCTCGGTGTTGGTGCGTGCCTTGCCCCGCACGAAGAACGGGATCTTCTTCAGTTCCTTCTCGGCTTCCGGCGACCAAGGGGCCGCACGGTCCAGCAGAATCGGAACGGGCGCCGGCGTCGGAGGGATGTCGGCCGGCGCCCGTTCCGCGGCCTCGAACGCCTCGTCCGCCGGAGTCCCGAAGGACTTGCCGCCGAGATGCGAGGGGCCGACGCCGTCGTGAAATTCGGGATCCTCCCGGAACATGCCGAGGAGGTGCTCTTCGAGGCCCATCATCAGCGGATGGACCAGGGTGTCGAACAGGACGTTGGCGCCCTCGAAGCCCATCTGCGGGGCGTAGCGCGCCGGAAAATCCTGGACGTGGACCGGCGCGGAGATCACCGCGCAGGGAATGTCGAGCCGCTTGGCGACGTGGCGCTCCATCTGGGTGCCGAGCACGAGTTCCGGCGCGGCCGCGCGGATCGCCGCTTCGACGTCGAGGTAATCGTCGGTGATCAGCGCCTCGATGCCGTGCTCGGCCGCCTCGGCGCGGACCTCGCGGGCGAATTCGCGGCTGTAGGTCCCGAGCCCGACGACGGTGAAGCCGAGTTCCTTCGCGGCGACGCGAGCGATGCCGATGGCGTGCGTGGCGTCGCCGAACACGAACACGCGCTTGGCCGTGAGATAGGTCGAATCGACCGAGCGGGAGTACCAGGGCAGGCGCGAGCCGGGGCCGTCGAGGACGGGCGCCGGATCGATACCGGCCAGCGCCGCTACCTCCTCGACGAATCGGCGGGTGCCGCCGACGCCGATCGGGACGGTCTGCGTGAACGGCTGCCCGAAATTCTTCTTCAGGTACTCGGCAGCCGACCGGGCCGTCTCGGGATAGAGCACGACGTTGAAGTCGGCCTCCCGGAGCCGGCCGAGATCGGCGGGCGTGGCCCCCAGCGGCGCCACGACGTTCACCGCGACGCCGAGCGAATCCAGCAGCCGGCGGATCTCGATCAGGTCGTCCCGGTGGCGGAAGCCGAGCGCCGTCGGCCCGAGGATATTGCAGAGCGGGCGCTGTCCGGGCTCGCGCGCGGGGCGCTGACCGGGGGCACCGGCGAGCGCCCGGACGAGCCGATAAAACGTCTCCGACGCGCCCCAGTTCTCCTTCTTCTGGTAGGCCGGCAGCTCCAGCGGGATCACCGGGATCGGCAGGTCCAGCGCCTTGGCGAGGCCGCCCGGATCGTCCTGGATCAGCTCGGCCGTGCAGGAGGCGCCGACGATCATCGCCTGCGGCTGGAACCGCGCGTGGGCGGCCGAGACCGCCTGCTTGAACAGCTCTGCGGTGTCGCGGCCGAGATCCTGGGCCCGGAAGGTCGTGTAGGTCACGGGCGGGCGCGCGTCCCGCCGCTCGATCATCGTGAACAGCAGGTCGGCGTAGGTGTCGCCCTGCGGCGCGTGCAGCACGTAGTGCAGCCCGGACATCGCCGTGGCGACGCGCATCGCGCCGATATGGGGCGGGCCCTCGTAGGTCCAGAGGGTGAGCTGCATGGCGCTACACCTCCAGCAGGGCGCGGCGCCGGAGCGGGCGCACGAACAGCTCGGCGAGGTCGCCGGCCTGCTCGTAGCCCTGCACGGGCGTGAACAGCAGCTCGATCGACCACTTGGTCGACAGGCCCTCCGCCTCCAGAGGGTTGGCCAGCCCGAGACCGCAGACCGTCAGATCCGGCCGGGCTGCCCGGCAGCGGTCCATTTGGTCGCCGAGGTTCTGCCCCTCGGTCACCCGCGTGCCCGCGGGCAGCAGCTCGATCTCGGCGGCGAGGTGTCCCCGGTGCAGGTAGGGCGTCCCGACCTCCACGAGCTCTGCGCCGAGTTCCCGGGCGAGGAAACGGGCGAGCGGCACCTCCAATTGCGAATCAGGGAAGAAGAACACGCGCTTCCCGCCGAGCTTTTCGCGCTGGGGCGCCAGGGCGGTCTCGGCGCGGGCGCGACCCGGGGCGGTCGCAGCCTCGAAGGTTTCGTCCGAGATGCCGAACGCCTCGGCCGCCGCCCGCAGCCAGCCGGTGGTGCCTTCGGCGCCCAGCGGGAACGGTGCCGGGAGCCGGCGGGCGCCACGCATCTCGAGAGCGCGCGCCGTGTCGGTCAGGAAGGGCTGGGCGAGCAGGTAGCGGGTGCCCCGACCCACAGCCGGCATCGCGCCGGCCCGGCGGGCGGGCAGGAACCGGACATCCGCGATCCCCATCGCGGCGAACATCCGGAGAAACTGGTCCTCGACCACGTCGGCCAGCGCGCCGACCACGAGGAGCGACGGCATGGCCGTGTCGGCTTCGCGCGGCAGGTCCGGCACCAGGGCGGCGAGGCAGGCATCCTCGCCCTGCGTGAAGGTCGTCTCGATGCCGGAGCCCGAATAGTTCAGCACCCGCACCGGGGCCAGCCGGCCCGACAGGCGCTGCGCCGCCCGGGACAGGTCGAGCTTGATCACCTCGGACGGGCAGGAGCCCACCAGGAACAGGAGCTTGATGTCCGGCCGCCGCTCGATCAGCCGGGTGACGACGCGGTCCAGTTCCTCGTTGGCGTCGGCGAGGCCGGCGAGATCGCGCTCGTCGATGATCGCGGTCGCGAAGCGCGGCTCGGCGAAGATCATCACCCCGGCCGCCGACTGGATCAGGTGCGCGCAGGTGCGCGAGCCGACCACGAGGAAGAAGGCGTCCTGGATCTTCCGGTGCAGCCAGACGATGCCGGTGAGGCCGCAGAACACCGCCCGCTGCCCCTGCTCCTGATGCAGGTCGATGCCGCCGCAGGAGGCCGCGTGCGCCAGGGGGGCGTTCATGACAGCGCCTCGGCGAGGCGCGCCGTGCGGCGATCGCCGCCTTCCAGGCGGGCGGCCCGCAGCTTCAGCAGGAATTGGCCGGCATTGACCACGTAGCTCGCGTAGGCGGCCAGCGCGAGGAGGAGGAGCGTCCGCCCATCGACGGCCTGCGTGGCGAGGGCGGCGAGGTAGGCGGTGTGGAGGGCCAGCACCAGCATGCTGACCACGTCCTCCCAGAAGAAGGCGGGCGCGAACAGCCAGCGGCCGAACACGACCTTCTCCCAGATCGATCCGGTGATCATGATCGCGTAGAGCGCCAGGGTCTTGAGCACCACCGAGGCTTCGGCGGCGAACAGGCCCGCGCCGGTGGTGAGGGCGCGCAGCACCAGGATCAGGCTGACGAGGAAGATTGCGAATTGCAGGGGCGCCAGGATCCCCTGGACCAGCGTCCACGGCGTCGCGTCGCGCCGCTCCCGCTCGGCGGGCGTGTAGAGCGGTCGTGCCGATCGGTCCCTGGGACCCATGCATCCGCCCCCCATGCACCCGGCGGCGCCTGCGGCTCCGTCGTTGACAGAGGCTAGGGCGCCGTTCCCAGAAGTGTCAAGTGCGCTTGACGGTATCCTGCTCTGACAGGGGGTGCGATCTTTTTCTTCGTCTAAGATCATTGCCAAGTTCGTCAGGAAGCGTATCGTCGCGCTGCCGCCGGAGACTGTGGCGACTTGGCTGGTCAGATCCAGGGACCAACGAAGACGAAGAATAGACAGGCGAGCAACGCCGCACCCGATTCGCTAGCGGGAGCGCCGGACCTTTGAAGCCCGGGGCCGTTTCAGGGAGGGATGCCGATGGGAGACTGGAGGCATTTCGGTGAGCGCCTGGAATACGGCCCGCCCTCGGCAGGCTGCGGACCCGCGTGTGATGCCCTTCCCCTCTACCGTGACGTGCCCGCCGCCTGGCCTGACCGGCAGTCGCCTCTGCCCGAGGCGCTCGCGCGGGTCGCCGAAGCCGAGATCCTGCCCCGGCTGATGCTGGCCCACCGCCCGGTCGCCGGGCGTCGGGCGCAGCAGGCCGGGCGTGCACCGAGCCTGCATGAGATCGCGGCGTTCAGCGCCCTGCTCCTGGCCCCCGGACCGGTCGATCTCGACGCCGAGGTGGAGGCTCTGCGGGACGGCGGTCTGCCGCTGGCGCGCCTGCTCCTCGACCTGCTCGCCCCGGCGGCGCGGCACCTCGGCGCGCTCTGGGAGGAGGATGCCTGCGACTTCCTGGCCGTCACGGAGGCGCTCGGCCGGCTCCAGACGATGAGCCGGCACCTCTGCGCGGAGCTGGAGAGCGAATCGGTCTCCGCGAACGGGCGCAGCGTCCTGCTGCTGCCCTGCCCCGGCGAGACTCATCGATTCGGCCTGTCGATCGTCGCGAGCTTCTTTCGGGAGGCCGGCTGGGACGTGACCACGGCGGCGCCGGGACCCGATCTCGATCCCCTGGACCTGCTCGGCATCGAGTGGTTCGACGTGGTCGGGCTGTCGCTCTCCTCGGACGTCCTCCTGCCGGCCCTGGTCACAGCCGTCGCAGACGTGCGCCGCGTCTCGCGCAATCCGGGAATCCGCGTGCTCGTCGGCGGCCCCTATTTCGCGCGCCCCGGCGGCGATGCCGGGATCGTCGGCGCCGATGCCTGCGCGGCCGATGCCTGCCTCGCACCCGCCGCGGCGGAAGCTTTGCTGGACAGACAGGCATTGGCCTGCTGAAAGGGTTGTAACCCGAACATCACATTACGGTGACCGTGACTCTCCAGCCTCGCCCCACCCCGCAGCAGCCGCCCGCGGCCCTGCAGCAGGTGGCCGGTCACCTCGACGGAGAGGTGGCCGGGCGCATCGTCGCGGCCTCTGCCGACCTGTCCCTGGTGATCGACGCCGACGGCGTGATCCGCGACGCGACGGTCGGCACGGATCTCGATGCGGAGAACATCCCCGGCTGGCTGGGCCGGCGCTGGGTCGACACCGTGACGGTGGAGAGCCGGCCCAAGGTCGACGCCCTGTTGCGCGACGCCCGGCCCGAGGGCATCACCCGCTGGCGCCAAGTCAATCACCCCTCCCCCAGCGGCGTCGACCTGCCGATCCGCTACGCCTCCATCCGGCCGGCCGAAGGCGG
This sequence comes from Methylobacterium tardum, assembly GCF_023546765.1. Classification (NCBI taxonomy): domain Bacteria; kingdom Pseudomonadati; phylum Pseudomonadota; class Alphaproteobacteria; order Hyphomicrobiales; family Methylobacteriaceae; genus Methylobacterium; species Methylobacterium tardum. The sequence continues at coordinate 925,218 of NZ_CP097484.1, read as the reverse complement.
TCCGATCCTGGTTCTCGGGCGCGACATGCGGGCCGTATCGGCGCTCCAGCGCCGGCTGGTGGAAACCCAGCAGGCGCTGGAGCGGGATTACGACCGGCTCCGCGCGGCCGAGACCCGCTATCGGCAGCTGTTCCAGATCTCCGGTGAGCCGGTTCTGGTGGTCGATGCCGGCACGCGGCGGGTCGCCGAGGCGAACCCGGCTGCCGCACGCCTGCTCGGGCGCCCCGCCAAACGCATCGTCGGCCAGGACGCGGTCGACCTGTTCGATGCCGCCAGCACCCGGGCCCTCGAAGCCCAGTTCGCCGCCCTTCGGGCAACCGGGCAGGCTGGGGAGATCCGGGCCACCCTGCCGCACGGGCGCGGCGAGGTGACCGTCTCGGCCTCGCTGTTCCGCGGCGAGGGCGGCGCCAGCGCGCTGATGCGGCTCGTGGCCGATCCGGTGGCCGCCGAGGCCGGGGCCGATCAGGAGGCGCCCACCCGCGCGGTGATCGAAGCGATGCCCGAGGGCTTCGTGGTCACCGACCCGTCCCGGCGGATCCTCACCGCCAACGCCGCCTTCCTGGAATTGGCGCAGCTCGCCACCGAGGGGCAGGCGCGGGGACGGACCCTGGACCACTGGCTCGGCCGCGAGGAGACCGAGGCGCAGGCCCTGTTCGCCACCCTCGCCGACCACGGGGCCGTGCGCCGGTTCGCCACGGTGATCCGCGGCACGTTCGGCGGAATCGAGGACGTGGAGGTCGCCGCTGTCTCGGTGGCAGGCGCGCGGCCCTGTCTCGGCTTCGCGATCCGGCCCGCACCGCGGCGGATCCCCGAAGGACGGTTCGAGGGCCGCATGCCGGGCGGGCGAGAGGTGCCGCGCTCGGTGGAGCAGATGGCCGAGCTGGTCGGGCGGGTCTCGATGAAGACCCTGGTGCGCGAGACGACCGACCTGATCGAGAAGCTCTGCATCGAGGCGGCCCTGCGGATCACCCGGGACAACCGGGCCTCGGCGGCCGAGATGCTCGGTCTCAGCCGGCAGGGCCTCTATGCCAAGATGCGCCGCTACGGCGTCGGCGATCTCGACGGTCCGGTCGAGGAGGACTGAGGCCTCGGGCGGCGATCTGCGCCTTCGCCCGTCACCCCGGGGCCGCGGAGCGGAGCCCAGGATCCAGGCCCGTCGGGGCGCCGAGCATCTGTAACTGCGATGGCTCTGGGTTGCCTGCCTCCGGCATGCCCCACCCGGGTCCGGACTCGCCTACGGCGCCCCCGGAAGAACGACGTTCATATCGGCGCGCAAGGCAGGCCGCGTCCGCAAGGCAGCGCATCGCGGACGAGGAGGCACGCCGCAGTCCCTGCCGAGGGGCGTGGACCGCCCCGATCCGGCTCTGCGGCGCGGGTGAATTCCTGCGCTGCGGCCCGCCATTCCGCGGTGTAGTGGATAATGTATTTTCAACCCGCAGCTGTATTCGCGAGACAAATGACGCGCACGTCGAAACCCGAGATGTAAATCTGACTTGACACTCGGTGCCGCCCCGGTAGCCTCCTGCCATGGCCGCTACGCCCGCCCCGAGCGCAGTCATCGAGCTGCTGAAGCCGCTGACCTGGTTCGCGCCGATGTGGGCGTTCGCCTGCGGCGTGATCTCGTCGGGTCAGCCCGCGCACGGCCAGTGGCCGGTGATCGCCGCCGGGGTTCTGCTGGCGGGGCCGCTGGTCTGCGCCACCAGCCAGGCCGCCAACGACTGGTTCGACCGCCACGTCGACGCGATCAACGAGCCGAACCGGCCGATTCCCTCCGGGCGCATCCCCGGCCGCTGGGGGCTCTACCTCGCCCTCGGCTGGACGCTGCTGTCCCTGGTGGTGGCCGCGGCTCTGGGTCCCTGGATCCTCGGGGCCGCCCTGTTCGGGCTGGTGCTCGCCTGGATCTACTCGGCGCCGCCGGTGCGGCTGAAGCGGAACGGCTGGTGGGGCAACGCCGCGGTGGCGCTCTGCTACGAGGGGCTGCCCTGGTTCACCGGCGCCGCCGTCATGGCCGCCGCCCTGCCGGACCGGCGGGTGCTCGCGGTCGCGCTGCTCTACGCGGCCGGCGCTCACGGCATCATGACCCTCAACGACTTCAAGTCGGTGGAGGGCGACCGGCGCATGGGCCTGCTGTCGCTGCCGGTGCAGATGGGCTCGGAGCGCGCCGCGCGGTTCGCCTGCCTGGTCATGGCCCTGCCGCAGGTCGCGGTGATCGCGCTCCTCGTCGGTTGGGAGCGCTACTGGCATGCCGGCCTCGTCGCGGCCCTGCTCGCCGGCCAGTTCGCCCTGATGGCCCGGTTCCTCGAGAATCCCCGGGAGCGGGCGATCTGGTACAACGGCACCGGCACCACCCTCTACGTCCTCGGCATGCTGGTCGCGGCCTTCGCGCTCCGCCCGCTGGTGGGAGGGGCGTGATGGCGCAGGATCGAAGCGCGGGCCTCGGCTGGCCCCAGATCGTCCGCCTCGGCCTCGTCCAGACCGCACTGGGCAGCGTCGTCGTGCTGATGACCGCCACCCTTAACCGGGTGATGGTGGTGGAACTGGCGCTCCCCGCCTTCGTGCCGGGCCTGCTGGTCGCGCTGCACTACGCCGTGCAGGTCCTGCGCCCGCGCTGGGGCTACGGGTCCGACCGCAGCGGCCGGCGCACCCCCTGGATCGTCGGCGGCATGGCGGCCCTCTGCCTCGGCGGGTTCGGCGCTGCCTGCGGCACCGCGCTGGCGGCCGAGAACCTCGCTCTGGGGCTGGCGCTGGCCGCCCTCTCCTTCCTGTGCGTCGGCATGGGCGTCGGCGCGGCCGGGACCTCGCTCCTCGTCCTCCTGTCGGGGGGCGTCGCGCCGGCCCGGCGGGCGCGGCCGCCACCGTCGTCTGGGTGATGATGATCGTCGGCTTCGCCGTCACGGCGCCGCTCGCCGGGCACTTCCTCGACCCATTCTCCGGCCTGCGGCTCGTGGCGGTTTCGGGCACGGTCTCGCTGGTCGCCTTCGGCGTGGCGGCGCTCGCGGTCGCCGGCGTCGAGCGCCGCCTGCCGCTCCGCGCCCCCGAGGCCGCGGAGGCGCGCCGGCCGTTCTTCACCGTGCTGGGCCAAGTGCTGGCCGATCCGGTGGCCCGGACCTTCACAGTCTTCGTCTTCGTCTCGATGCTGGCCTACAGCGCCCAGGAGCTGATCCTGGAGCCCTATGCCGGCCTCGTCTTCGCGATGAGCCCCGGCGCCACCACCAAGCTCGCCGGCCTCCAGCACGGCGGCGTGCTCGCCGGGATGCTGCTGGTGGCGGCGGTGACGCTCCTCGCCCGCGGCACCGCCCTCGCCTCCCTGCGGCTCTGGATCGGGATCGGCTGCGCCGGCTCGGCGGCCGCCCTGTTCGCTCTCGCGAGCGGCGCGGCGTCGGGCGCGGACTTTCCGCTCCGCGCAATGGTGTTCGCGCTGGGCGTCGCCAACGGTGCCTACGCGGTCGCCGCCATCGGCTCGATGATGGCGCTCGCCGGACGCGGCGACGCGCGGGAGCGCGGCACCCGCATGGGCGTCTGGGGCGCCGCGCAGGGCGTCGCCTTCGGGGCCGGCGGCTTCCTCGGGGCGGTGGCGGTCGACGCCGTCCGGCTCGTCACCGCCGAACCCGTCCAGGCCTACGCGGTGGTGTTCGCCGCGGAGGGCGTGCTGTTCCTCGTCGCGGTCGTCCTGGCGGCGCGGCTCGATTCCGCCCCGGCACCGGATTCGGTGCCGCTCGATCCTGCCTTCAGCGCGAGGTGAGGCCATGGCCCGGTTGGACGATGGCGGCTCCGGCCGCGACAGCTACGACGTCGTCGTGGTCGGCGGCGGGCCGGCCGGCGCCACGGCGGCGACCGACCTCGCCCGGGCCGGGCACGCGGTGCTGCTCCTCGACAAGCCCGGCCGGATCAAGCCCTGCGGCGGCGCGATCCCGCCGCGGCTGATCCGCGACTTCGCGATCCCAGATGCGCTCCTCGTCGCGAAGATCCGCTCGGCCCGGATGGTGGCGCCGAGCGGCAAGGCCGTCGACATGCCCGTCGGCGAGGGCTTCGTCGGCATGGTCGACCGCGAGCATTTCGACCCGTGGCTGCGCGCCCGCGCGGCGACGGCCGGCGCGGACTTGCGCGAGGCCGCGTTCGAAATGATCACCCGGCCCGACGACGGACCGCCGCAGGTCCATTTCACCACCGGCACAGGCGAGTCCCTCGCCCGCCACGCCGTCCGGGCCCGCCTCGTCATCGGCGCCGACGGCGCCTGCTCGCCGGTCGGCCGGGCGGAGGTGCCGGGCCACGCCAAGATGCGGCAGGTCTTCGCCTATCACGAGATCCTGCGGGTGCCGGGGGCCGGCGCCCCCGGGGCCGAATCGGTCGAGGCGACGCGTTGCGACGTCTACTACCAGGGCCGCCATTCGCCGGACTTCTACAGCTGGATCTTCCCCCACGGCGACACGCTGAGCATCGGCACCGGCAGCGCGAAGAAGGGCTTCTCCCTGCGCTCCTCGATCCGGGCCCTGCGCACGGCGACCGGGCTCGACCACGCGAAGACCCTGCGCCGCGAGGGTGCGCCGCTGCCGCTCAAGCCCCTGAAACGCTGGGACAACGGCCGGGACGTGCTGCTCGCGGGCGACGCCGCCGGCGTCGTGGCGCCGGCCTCCGGCGAGGGCATCTACTACGCGATGCTCGGCGGCCGGCTCTCCGCCGAGGCCGCCGCCGTCTTCCTGAAAACCGGCGATGCGCGGACGCTCGCGGGCGCGCGGAAGCAGTTCATGAAGCTGCACGGCCGCGTGTTCTGGATCCTCGGGATGATGCAGTGGGTCTGGTACCGCAGCGACGGGCTGCGGGAGCGCTTCGTCTCGATCTGCCGGGACAAGGATGTCCAGCAGCTCACCTGGGACAGCTACATGAACAAGGAGCTGGTCCGCGCCAAGCCCGCCGCCCACGCGCGGATCTTCTTCAAGGACCTCGCCCACCTGTTCCGCTGGGTCTCGCCGTGACCGTCCTGGCCGGCGCCGGCTGGGGGCCGCCCGCGGTCGCGGCCGTGGCCGCCGTGCTGGTGGCGATTGCCGGCGCCATCGCGACCACCACGGACGGCTGGTACCGGGGCCTGCGCGTGCCGGCCTGGAAGCCGCCGGACTGGGCTTTCGGGCCAGTCTGGACCGTGATCTTCGCGCTCACCGCCACCTCCGGGGTGCTCGCCTGGACCGGCGATTCCGACCCGATCGCCCGAGGCGTGCTGCTCGCCGCCTTCGTGGCGAACGGGGCGCTCAACATCGCCTGGAGCGTGCTGTTCTTCCGGTTCCGCCGGCCCGACTGGGCGCTCGCCGAGGTCGCGGCCCTGTGGCTGTCGATCGTCGTGCTGATGCTGGTCACCGGCCGGGTCTCCGGCGCGGCGGCGCTGATGAACCTGCCCTATCTCGCCTGGGTCAGCACCGCGGCCTGCCTGAACCTGCGGATCATCCGCCTCAACGCCCCCTTCGGGGAGCCGGCATGATGGAGGCAACGTTCGCCACCGCCTTCGCCTCGGGCCGGATCGCCGACGGAATTCTCCTGCTCGTCGCCTGCGAGGCGCTCGCCCTCGCCTGGATCGGCCGCCGGCGCGGGCCGCCGCTGCCGTCGCTGCTGGCGAATCTCGCCTCGGGCGCCGCGCTGATGCTGGCCCTGCGGGCAGCTTTGGTGGGGGCCGGCTGGGTCGCGGTCGCCGGGTGGATGCTGGCGGGGCTCGTCACCCACTTGGCCGATCTCGGCCTGCGGTTCCGGGCGGCCACGGCACAACGCCGCAGCCCGGCGCCGACCGGAACATCGCTGCAAACGGCCGCGTTCACGCGCGTCACCGAATTGAAAGAACTCTAAAGTTGCCCCGGGAGGTTGCCATGAAGCGCACGAACGCCCTCCCGTCCGGCTGGGCCTCCGCCCCGATCCTGGCGAGCCTGTTCCTGGCCGCCCCGGCCCTGGCGCAGGACGGGTCGTCCGACCAGATCGAGCGCGGCAAGTACCTCGTCACGATGGGCGATTGCGCGGCCTGCCACACGGCGCCGGGCGGCAAGTTCCTCGCCGGCAACTACGCGCTGAACATGCCGTTCGGCGTGATCATGACCCCCAACCTCACCCCCGATAAGGACACCGGGCTCGGCAACTGGAGCTACGACGACTTCGATAAGGCGTTCCGGCACGGCTACAGCAAGAATGTCGGCTACCTCTATCCGGCCTTCCCGTTCGGCTGGTTCACCAAGGTCACCGACGACGACACCAAGGCGATCTGGGCCTACCTGCAATCGGTCCCGGCGGTGAACGAGAAGCGGCAGGAGAGCCAGATCCCGTTCCCGTTCAGCGTCCGCACCGCGCTGGTGACGTGGCGGACCGCCTTCTTCACGGATGAGCGCTTCAAGCCCGACCCGAACGCCAGCGCCGAGGTGAACCGCGGCGCCTATCTGGTCGAGGGCCTGGGCCACTGCGCCATGTGCCACAACGAGAACAAGCTCGTCGGCAATTCGAGCTTCGCGGGCCGGTTCGGCGGCGGCGTGATCGACGGCTGGTACGCCCCCAACATCACCCCCGACGGCCACCAGGGCATCGGCGCATGGACCGACGAGCAGGTGGTCACCTACCTCAAGACCGGCACCGCCCCCGGCGACCGGCCGGGCGTCGCCGCCGGCCCGATGCGCCAGACCATCATGGAATCCCTCTCCAAGGTGAAGGAGGAGGATCTGAAGGCGATGGTCGCGTATCTCCGCACCGTGCCGGCCAAGCAGACCTACAAGCCCAAGGACCTCGCGGCCTTCGACAAGCCGGACGCGCCGGGCGCCTCGACCTACCTGACCTACTGCTCCTCCTGCCACCAGCCCGACGGCAAGGGCATCGAGGGCGCGGTCCCGGCGCTCGCCGGCAACACCTCGGTGATGTCGGAGGGGCCCGAGACGGTGCTGCGGGTGATCTATGGCGGGCTCGCCGCCCAGAGCGGCCTCGCCCCGATGGTGGCGATCGGCCAACAGATGACCGATGTCGAGGTCAAGAACGTCACCGACTACATCCGCAATTCCTGGGGCAACAAGGCGCCGCCGGTGACCGGCGAGAAGGCGTCGGAGGCGCGCGCCGCCACCAAGACCATGCTGGCCGGCACGGCGCCCTGCGCGGAGATCGAGCAGGACAAGCTCAAGGCCGCCTTCGACCAGCTCGGCGTCCAGAACACTCTCAAGGGCGTGAAGCAGCAGGATTTCGTCCCGACGCTGGTCCGGCTGGTGCCGCAGATCAAGGCGGCCGATACCGGGGCCAACGACGACGACGTGGTCAACGCCCTGACCACGGCCTTCTGCAAGGTCGGCCGCGACGATCCGCAATATGGCAGCCCGAGCTGGCCGGCGGTGATCGGCACCTTCGCCAACGTCGCCTACAGCCGGTGAAGCATCCGGAGAAGCAGGCGGCGAACGTGCCGTCCGCAACCACGCCGCCGATGAAGAACTGAGGGGCGCCCCGTCTTTCCGGAGCGCATCGGCTGCCGGACGAGACGGGGTTGCCGATCTCATCCTGCCCCGCCGCGGTTCTGGGCTCCGGGCTCCGCTGCGCGGACCCGGAATGACGGGGTGGGCTGCGGGACTGTCCGGCCGGCTCCGTCTTTCCGGGGCGCCACAGGCGGGCCCGGAATCCGGAGCCGCAACGCCTTGCCGGGTTGGTTCAGGCCGCGTGGGTCCAACCTGCCCACGCGGCGCGCCCGGAGTCCGGGCCCTGCTGCGCAATCCCAGGGTAACGGGCTCGGTGGAACGCGGACGGTCGCGCTTCGTTTGAGGGTCGGCCCTTAGATCCCCAGACCCGGAGCTTCCGTGTCCAGTCTCATCCGCATCCTGCTCGCGATCTTCTTCCCGCCGATCGCCGTGCTCGTCACCACGGGCTTCGGCCTGCAGTTCCTGCTCAACATCGTCCTGTGGATCCTGGGTTGGCTGCCCGGCACGGTCCACGCCCTGTGGCTGATGAACCGCGACCGCCCGCTGGTCTGAGCCATCCCCGACGACACCCGTGCGGAACACCCGCACGGGACCGATTAGAACTTTTCTTCCTTACCCTGTACGCTATCGACGCGTGAGACCGGGATGCCTGAACAATAACAGGCCTCGAAACCCCGGCCAGGGAGGAACCATGAACGAGATCGTCAAGCCGGACTCTCTGATCGTCGCCGAGGCCGAGAGCCTGACGGAGACCTTCTTCGGGGGCTGCCCGCACGATTGCCCCGACACCTGCTCGATGCTGTTCGACGTCAAGGACGGCCAACTGCAGGGCGTGCGCGGCAACCCGGATCACCCGATGACCCGCGGCGGTCTCTGCGTGAAGCTGAAGGATTACGAGAAGCGCCACTACCACCCGGACCGGCTCCTCTACCCGATGAGGCGGGTCGGCCCGAAGGGCTCGAAGCAGTTCGAGCGGATCACCTGGGATGAGGCGCTCGACACCATCGTGTCGCGCTGGAAGGCGATCATCGACCAGTACGGGCCGCAGGCCATCGCGCCCTACAGCTATCTCGGCAACCAGGGTCTCGTGCACGGGCTGAACGGCGGCGACGCGTTCTTCAACCGCATGGGCGCCACCGTGACCGAGCGCACCTTCTGCGGCGAGGGCTCGTGCACCGCGTGGCTCCTCACCGTCGGCCCGACGGCCGGCCTCGACCCGGACAGCTACATCCACTCCAAGTACATCGTGATCTGGGCCTGCAACTCGGTCAGCACGAACCTGCACCACTGGGCGATCGTGAAGGACGCCCAGAAGAAGGGCGCCAAGGTCGTGGTGATCGATACCTACGCGTCGCGCACCGCCAAGGCCGCCGACTGGCACATCGCGCCAAAGCCCGGCACGGACGGCGCGCTCGCCATGGCGCTGATCAACGCGATCATCGCGCAGGGCCTCGTCGACCAGGACTACGTCGACAATTACACGGTCGGCTTCGAGGAGCTGAAGGAGCGCGCCGCGGACCGCACGCCCGAGTGGGCCGCGGAGATCACCGGCGTCTCCGCCGACGACATCCGCAAGCTCGCCCGGGAAATGGCGACCGAGCAGCCGGTGGGTATCCGCATCGGCGTGGCCCTTGAGCGGCACTACGGCGGCGGCCAGACCATCCGGGCAGTCGCCTGCATCCCGGCGCTCACCGGCGCGTGGCGCCATGTCGGCGGCGGCATCACGCAGTTCGGCGTCTGGGAGCACCCGTACAAGTTCGACGTCATCTGCCGGCCCGACCTGATCCCGGAGGGCACCCGGGTCGTCTCGAACCTTCAGATCGGCCGGGCGCTCACCGGCGAGATGAAGCTCGACCCGCCGATCATGTCGATGATGTGCTGGAACTCGAACCCGGTCACGCAGGCGCCCGAGACCGACAAGATCGTCGAGGGGCTGATGCGCGAGGACCTGTTCATGGTCTCGGCCGAGCACTTCATCTCGGACACGGCCTCCTACGCCGACATCCTGCTGCCCGCCACCATGGGCGCCGAGATGGAGGACATGATCCTCTCGTGGGGCCACCTCTACCTGACCTACAACACCAAGTGCGCCGAGGCGCCGGGTGAGGCGATCCCCAACAACGAGATCTTCCGCAGGCTCGCCGCCCGGCTCGGCTTCGAGGAGGAGAACTTCAAGTGGAGCGACAGCGAGTGCCTTGAGCACTACGTCGACTGGTCATCGCCGGCCTGCGAGGGCATCGACCTCGCCTATATGCGCGAGCACGGCTTCGCGCGCCTCAAGGTCGGCACGCCGGACGACCGGGCGCCGCACCGAGAGGGGAACTTCCCGACGCCGACCGGCAAGTGCATGCTGAAGGTCGAGGGCGCCGCGAACTTCGTCGCCCCGCCCTTCCGGCAGATGTACGAGGGCTTCCAGCCCGGCGAGGCCCTCGACCCGCTGCCGGACTACCTCGGCCCGCGCGAGTCCCACACGAACGATCCCGAGCTCGCCAAGCGCTATCCGCTCAACATCGTCTCGCCGAAGAGCCACTACTTCCTGAACTCCTGCTACGCCAACATGGAGGACAAGCAGAAAGGCCAGGGCGAGCAGTTCGTGATGATCAGCCAGCACGATGCCGATGCCCGCGGCATCCGGGACGGCGACCGGGTGAAGGTCGGTAACGACCGCGGGGCCTTCAAAGGCGTGGCGCGGATCACCGACGACGTGAAGGCCGGCATCGTGGTGGCGACGCTGGGCTACTGGCGCCAGCTCAACGAGGGGACGGTCAACAGCATCTCGTCCGGCGCCTTCACCGACATGGGCCACGCCCCGTCCTTCTCGGACAACCTCGTGGAGGTGTCGCGCGCCAACTGAGGCTGCGGGCGAGGACCGGCGCGAACGGCTCGGCTTCGGCCGGGCCGTTCGTGCATCGCGGCACGGTGCAGCGCACGCTCATCGTGAGGAGTCCGCAGGGATCACGGCACCTTCCGGCGCCCGCCTTCGCGGCCGACGCCGCGCGCCGGCCGCTCGGAATGAGGCGAATGGGATCCCCGGGCCTTGGCGCGATCGGAACGCGCCTTACGGCTTGGCCTTGTCGTCGCCCTTCCGGAGGGCGGGCTTCGCGTCGGCCTTCGCCTCCACCTTGGCCTCGACCTTGGCGGTCCGGACCGCATGCGCCTTGGCGGCCGGCTTCGGCGAGGCCGTCTCGGCGGCGTGTGCGAGCTTGACCGGCTCGGGCACGACCGCTGCGTCGACCGCCGGGGTCGGCGGGGCGGCCGGGGCCGGATTGTCCTTGGCGAACAGCTTGCCGAACAGCTTCTGGTAGGCGCTCGGGTCGCCATCGGCATCCGCCACGGCGATCCGCGCGGGCTTCTCCGGCAGCGCCGCGGTGGTCTCGACCTTGGCGTCGACCTTGGGCTCGGGCTCGACCCGGTTGGCCATGAGGGTCGTGGCCGCCGGCTTGGCGCCCTTGACGGCCCCCGCCTTCGCGGCCTTCGCCGGCTCGGCGCCGGCCATCAACACGGTCTGGCCCTTCGGGCTGACCTCGATCTCCTGCGGCCCGGCCGCCAGGGTCTCCGGGCGGCTGACGTCGCCGAGATTGTGCCGGCCGTATTCCTTGGCATCGTAGGGCAGCACCGTCTCGGTGCCGCCGAGGCTCGCGAAGGCGCTGGTGTTGGCCGGCGGGCGGAAGACCGGGTTCTGGCCGCCGTCCTGGTAGACCACCCGCACCGCCGGGGTGCCCTTGGCGACGAGCTCGGCCACCGCGCGCTCGTCGTGCTCCCGCTTCTCCGCGACCTGCGGATCGACCTTCGGCTTGCACGAGCCTGCCGCCGCGTCGGCGCCGCCGAACACGTACTTGGTCCCGCACTGGCCGACCTTCGGCTCCTCGCGCAGGGCCTCGAAATAGTCCGAGCCTTCCTTGAGGTTCTGCCAGAACCCGATGTTCGGGTCGTTGCGGAACTTGGCCATGTTCTCGGCCGTCATCCGGAACGGGTAGGACTGGAACTGGAAGCTGCGCTGCCCGCCGATGAACGCCTCGCGGGCGATGGCGTAGATCTCCGCGATGGTGGCGTCGGTCATGGCGAAGCAGCCCGCCGACGAGCAGGTGCCGTGCACCATCAGGTACTTGCCGGTGCGCCCGTTGGCGCGGTCGACGGCGTTCGGGAAGCCAGTATCGAACGAGAGATAATACGAGGAGTTCGGGTTCATCAGGCCCGGGGTGATCGTGTAGAACCCCTCCGGCGCCTGCCGGTCGCCCTCGCGGGTCTTGGGGCCGAGCTGGCCGGACCAGCGGCAGATCGGGTAGGTCTTCAGGAGGGCGTAGCGGCCGTCGCCGCCCCGCTTCCAGACCTCCATCTCCGCTTCCTTCTTGAAGGTGCGGATCAGGATCGGGTCGGATTGCTGCATCCCCTTGGTCTGCATCAGGGCGACCGTCTGGGGGGCGATCGGCGCGAGGCTGCGCGCGCTCGGGCCGTTGATTCCGGAACCGTCCTGGCAGGCGGCGAGCGACAGGGCCAGCAGGGACGCCGCCGCCAGCAGTCGCGCGGTCGCGAGACGCGCCGTCATGGGGAACCTCGATGTCCTATGCGCGCCCGCGGGCCTTATTGGCCATCGTCGGGCGCCACTCCCCAACCCAATAGGCTCGTTAAGCTTGCGCCTTCCTTACCGCAAGGACCCGGTTGCAACACTGGATTGTTCCCATGTGCGCAGAGCCCGCGAATGCGCGCTTTCCACAGGCGGCTCCGGGATGGCGGCAGGCTCGGCTCAGCCGAGCACGGCGGGCCGCCGGACCGCCTCGGCGCGGATGATCTCGACGAGCCGGGCATCGTCGGCCGGGTCGGCGAGGCGCATGCCGACCGGCTCCGAGGGGGTGCGCACCGTGAGCCAGCGGAGCGTCGGCCGCAGGTCGGTGGCCTCCGCGACCTCCATGCCCGGGTGCCCCGGCTCGAGCTGAAGGAAGGTCAGATGGTTGCGGCTTGCCCGCGACCCGAGGAGGTCGTCGATCGCCTCGACCACGTCTCGGGGCGTATGGAGATGGGTCATCATCCACAGGCGGTTGTCGGTGCCGGGCGTGTCGAGTGCCTTGCGGATCCGGCGCACGCCCTCGGTGAGGAAGGCGTAATCCGCGTCATTCGCCGCCGGATCGTGGTGGTTGAACACGCATTCGAGCCCGTGATGCTCGCGATAGAGCCGGTGACGCCCGCGCCAGATGCCGGGCCCGCGCCGCTCCGCCTCGGGGATGGTTTCCAGCTGGCTCCGGTCGGCGAGCGCGGCGAAATCGTCCGCGAGGCAGTCCCGGGCCATGCCGGGCATCGAGAAGATCCAGTCGAGCGGGCCCGACCACTGGCGCAGATCCAGGGTCTTGAGCACGTGCGCCATCTGGCAGTTGCAGCCGAGCGAGATGTGGTTGTGCGAGCCCGGCTCCCGGGCGTCGCGCCGGCCGATGAGCCGGCCGAGGGCGCCCAGCAGACCCCCGGTCGCCCCGGGCGCGGTCACAGCGTCCGGCCGATGGCGAGGAACTTCTCGGCGCGGCGGTCGCGGATCTCGGCGGGCGTGAGGCCGTCGAACGGGGCGAGCGACTCGGCGATGGCATCGCCCGCGGAGCGAATCGCGCCCTCGCGGTCGCGATGGGCCCCGCCGGTGGCCTCCGGGATGATGGTGTCGATCACGCCGAGGCGCAGCAGGTCCTGGGCGGTGATCTTCATGGCGGTGGCCGCGTCGGAGGCGCGGCCCTGGTCGCGCCACAGGATCGAGGCGGCGCCCTCGGGGGAGATCACCCCGTAGATCGCGTGCTCCAGCATCAGCACGCGGTTGGCGGTGGCCAGCGCGATGGCGCCGCCCGAGCCGCCCTCCCCGATCACCACGGCGACGTTGGGGACGCCGAGGGCGAGGCAGGCCTCGGTCGAGCGGGCGATGGCCTCGGCCGGCCGCGCTCCTCCGCCTCGATGCCCGGATAGGCGCCGGCGGTGTCGGCGAAGGCGATGACCGGCAGGCCGAACCGGTCGGCGGTCTCCATGAGGCGCACCGCCTTGCGGTAGCCCTCGGGGCGCGCCATCCCGAAATTGTGGCGCAGCCGCGCCTCGGTGGTGGCGCCCTTCTCCTGGCCGAGCACCAGGACCGGCCGCCCGCGGAAGCGGCCGAACCCGCCCAGGATCGCCTCGTCCTCGCCGAAGCTGCGGTCGCCGGCGAGCGGCGTGAACTCGGTGATCAGCCCGCCGCAATAATCCACGAAGTGCGGACGCTGCGGGTGGCGCGCCACCTGGGTCTTCTGCCAGGGGGTCAGGTTCGCGTAGATCTCGGCGAGCGCCTGGCCGGCCTTGGCCTCCAGCCGGCCGACCTCCTCGGCGATCGAGACCGCGCCGTCGCGCGCGCTCACGGCGCGCAGTTCCTCGAGCTTGGCCTCCAGCTCGGCCACCGGCTTCTCGAAGTCGAGGTAGGTGCGCGTCACCGCCATCGTGTCACAGGTCTTCCCGGATTCCGCCGCGCGAAGGGCGGCGGGCGCGAGGTGTTGGCGATGGCGGGATTGGTGTCAACCGGCGTCGTGGCCGAAGGGCCCGCGCCGGCCGCCCGTCACCCCCGCGTCAGGTCCTCGCGGGCGATCCGGTGACAATGCTCCAGGTAGCCGCGCTGGTGCTCGCCCATCAGGTCGGTGACCACGGTCCAGAGCCAGCCCGGCGCGTCCGGTCCCGGGCCGGGGGCGCGGACGGCGGCGATCCAGCTCCGGCGGGCGTCCCCGTCCATCTGGCGGCCGTGGGCCCGGCCGAGGATCGCCGCGAGATGGCTCGAGACGCGCACCGCCTCGCTCCGCGAGAATTGCTCGGCATCGATCTTGAGATCCTGCGGCATCAGCTCGCGGACCGTGACCGGCGTGCCCTGGAAGTGCGCGGCCACCATCCGGTCGCCGAGGTTGGGCGACAGCGCCCGGGCGCCCGCGACGACCCGCTCGGCATGGTCGGCCGGCATGGCGGCGCCCGGGGCGGCGGGCGCGAGATGCGGCACCGCCTCCTTCACGTCGAGGAGCGCGAGGTGCGGACGGTCGCCGCCCAGAACCTCCACCAGGCCGGCATAGCGCAGGCGTCCGAGGGAGCTGCAGCCCTTGATCCAGTAGGCGGCATCGAGCAGCCGGATCTCGGCATCCGAAGCCGCGCCGCCGAGCGCCAGGACGAGCCGCCGCACCTCCGGATCGCGGCTGAGGGCGTCGAAGGCCGCATGCTCGTCAGCGTCGAGGTCGAAGAACCGGCTGCCGCGCGGAAGGCGGCCGGCCTTGCCCTTCAGGCGCTCGCGGGACAGGTGGCGCCAGCGCCGCCCGAGCGCCCGCCGCTTCGTCGTGGCGACGATCTCGGATTCGGCGATGTCCCGCTCGGCGCCTTCGGGGTCGGCGATCCCGTCGGCGTAGCCGTCGGCCATGGCATCCATCATCCGGGCGGTGACGATGCCCGGCAGGGTGGCGTTGAGCGCGGCGGTGACCAGGGAGAGCGCCAGCCGGACGAGGTCGAAGGCCGGGTTCGCCACCACGGTCTGGTCGAGGTCGCGGATCTGGATGTCGATCTGCCCGTCCGGGCCGGCGAGCGCGCCGAGATTGCCGAGATGGGCGTCGCCGCAGATCCAAACCGGCGGCCCCTCGGGCAGCGCCCCCGCCGGCATGCGGGCGAGGAGCTCGTAGAAGCGCGCCGTGCTGCCGCGGACATAGGCGTGCGGCGAGGAGGCGATCTTGCACAGGCGGCGGTGCTCCAGCACGCTCGCGTCGCGGCCGGTCTGTGCCGGCACCTGCATGTCCATCCGGGTCGTCCGATTCTCTGCCGGCGCCGAGTCGGCACCGGGCTGTCCTGATACGGCTATCCTAGGGTTTTCATCCCTAAGCAGGGGTAAGCGATTTGACGCGCCCCGCCTCGGAGGGCCTGCGATGATGCCGCGCTCCGAACGCCCGGCACCCCGTCCCGCTGCCGGGTCCACGCGGTGATCGGCGAGCCTACCCTCGAGACGGTCGCAATCCACCCCGGCCTCTGCTTCCCGGCGGCCTTCGCTGGGCTGGGACCGGGAGGAGCTCGGCCATCCGGCCGGCCTGCGGACCATGGTGCTGATCTGCGTCTCGGCCGGCACGGCGATGCTGCTGGCCGACTGGCTGCTGACGCTGCAGCGACTGCGGCGGCTCCAGACGGTGCTCCGGCAGCGCAGCTACGGCACCGTGACCATCGCATTCGGGCCCGACGCGGATCTGGCCACGCTGCTCGACCTGCTCGCCACGATGGGCTTCCGGGTGAAGGCCAGCACGCTGGTCCAGGGGGAGGACGGCGGCAGCCTGCGCTGCATCGGATCCCGCCGCGGGGACTCGCTGGCCTGGGCGCTCGACGCCGTGGCGCGGTTGCGGGCGGTCAGGCGGGCTGGGCGGATCTGAGCTGAGCGGACCGCCCTCCGCGCGGCGCTCAGGCCGCCTGCGGCTCGACCCGGTTCCGTCCCGACGCCTTGGCCCGGTACAGGGCGAGATCGGCACGCCGGAGCATGTCTCCGGGGCTGGCATCCTCCGCGTGCCGCACGGCGACGCCGATCGAGACCGTCACGGGGATCGATCGGGTGCATCGCTGCACCGTGAACGGCACCGCTTCGACCCGCTCGCGGATGCGCTCCGCGATGATCTGCGCCTCAACGAGGCCGGCCTCCGGCAGGATCACCACGACTTCCTCGCCGCCGTAGCGCGCCACGATGTCGACCGGCCGCGTGTGCTGGCGGACCCGCTCGGCGAAGCCGCGCAGCACCTCGTCGCCGGCCTCGTGGCCGAAGCTGTCGTTGATGCCTTTGAAGTGGTCGATGTCGAGGATCAGCGCGGCGAGCGCCGGTCGCCGCGTGGCGTCGTCGGCGAAGAGCGCGCCGAGATGGTTGTCGAGGTAGCGCCGGTTGTGCAGGCCGGTGAGGGCGTCGGTCACGGCCATCTGCAGGGAGGCCTGCATCGCCCCCCGGAGCGCGTCCGTGAAGCGCTTGCGCTTCACCTGCGTGCGGACCCGGGCCGTCAGTTCGTTCCGGTCGACCGGGCGCATCAGGAAGTCGTGCACGCCGAAATCGAGGCCGCGCACCACGCGGGCGCGGTCGTGCTCCTCCGCCAGCATGATCAGCGGCGTGGCGCGGGTCCGGTCCAGGGAGCGGAGCTGGCTGCACAGGCGCAGGCCGTCGAAGCCCGCGAGGTCGAGGCTGACCAGGGCGAGGTCGAACCCCTCCTCGGCGGCGCGTTGGAGGGCGGCGTGCGGGTCGGGCTCGATCGTCACCGCGTGGTGCTGGCGCAGCGCCCCCGCCATCCGGTCCGCCGCGCCGGGACGGTCCTCGATCAGCAGGATCCGGGCGTCGAGGCCGGTCTCCGCGGTGGCGAGCGCCAGGGGATCGCCGATGCCGAACTCGCGCGAGGCCAATGCCCGCTGGCGCAGCTCGTCGGTGACCGCCTTGAGGCGCACGAGACTGCGGACCCGGGAGAACAGGGCGGTGTCGTCCACGGGCTTGGTCAGGAAGTCGTCGGCGCCGGCATCGAGCCCGCGCAGGCGGTCCGAGGGCTGGTCGAGGGCCGTGACCATCACCACCGGGATGTGAGCCGTGACTGGGTTGCTCTTGAGGTGGCGGCAGACCTCGAACCCGTCCATGCCGGGCATCATCACGTCGAGCAGGACGAGGTCGCACAGGCCCTTCTCGCAGATCGCGATGGCGTCAGGGCCGTTCATGGCGGCGAGCGTGTCGAAATATTCCAGCCCGAGCTTCGTTTCCAGAAGCTTCACGTTCGGGAACAGATCGTCGACGATCAGGACGCGGGCCGACATGGTTCCTCGCTGACACGCGGCTGGGCGGCCCGGATCGGGCGGGTCGGCGTACGGCCGCGCATCGGGGGGACGGTTGAGGAGGCGACCCGGTCCGGCACGGCCGGGTCGCCTCCTCAACGGTGCGCCCCTGCGGGGTCACCGCGGCTCAAGATACGCGCGAACCGTTGCTAAAAACTTCGCGACCGAGATGGGCTTCGACAGGTAGGCCTCGCAGCCGCCCTCGCGGATCCGCTCCTCGTCGCCCTTCATGGCGAAGGCCGTGATGGCGATCACCGGGATGCTCTTGAGATCGTCGTCCTCCTTGAGCCACTTGGTCACCTCCAGCCCTGAGACCTCCGGCAGCTGAATGTCCATGAGGATCAGGTCGGGATGGTGTGCCCGCGCGAGCTCGATCGCCTCGATCCCGTGGGCGGTTTTCAGAGTCGCGTAGCCGTTCGCTTCCAGGAGGTCGTTGAACAGCTTCATGTTCAACTCGTTGTCCTCGACGATCAGCACCGTCTTCTTCATGATCCGTTGTCCCGGTGCGCGCCGATCATGATTAGTGGGCAGTGAAGCCCCTCCGTCGCCTTTGTAGCGTTCACATGTTGATGAATGGCAAACCTCTTCAAGGGGATGAAGCCGCCGAACGGCTCGCCCTGGACGTTCTTTTGTGGATCACGGCCGAGGATGACCGCCTCCTGCCGTTCCTGGCAGCGAGCGGACTCGGCCCCGAGACGCTCCGGGAGAGCGCCCGGGAGCCGGCCTTTCTGGTGGGCGTTCTCGACCACGTGATGGGCGACGAGAACGTGCTCCTCGCCTGCGCGGCGGCGCTCGGCGTCAAGCCTGAGCGGATCGCCGCGGCGTGGCACAGGCTGTCGCCGCGCCCGGACGACGAGTGGGCGTGAGGGGCTGAACGCTCGGGACGTTCGTTTCCGGAGGTGTCGATCCGGCCGTCATTCCGGGGCGCCGCAGGCGCGTGCCCGGACCCGGAGGGGCACGCCGGAGGCGGGCAATCCAGACGCACCGACCTGCCGAAAATGGCCGCGTCGGCGGATCTGGATCCCGGGCTCCGCTGCGCGGCCCCGGGATGACGGCGCGCACCGGGTCATCCCCGGTTCCTGCGGCAGACAGGCCCGGGTGGTCCGGGCCCTCAGGGCGTGCAGCCCTTCCCCGAATCCTTGTCGCCCCGCCCCGCCTTGGCGTCGATGTCGAGGGCGGTCATGTCGCCCAGGATGGCGAAATCGCCGTAATCGAGCTTGAGCGCGCCGCTGACGCCGTTCTCGTAGAGGTCGAAGCCGAGGGTGTAGATCGGCGTGCGCTCCCCGGCGCCCTCCGTGTAGTAGCTCAGGCGCACCGGCCAGTGCGGCATCCCGGCGAGCGGCCCGTCGCGCAGGGGCTTGTCCCGCGCGCTATCGGCAGCCGGGGCCGGGCCGGTCGCCGTATGGCCGATCACCGCGAAGGTGTCGTAGACCTTCTTGCCGTCGTCCGAGCCGTCATAGACCTTGACCGAGACGGTGGACTGACCCGCCCGCGCCGCGTCGATCAGGCGGCGCATGTGCTCGCTCGGGAACAGCACCGGCCCCGCCACGGTGAACGGCTTGGGGCCGCCCTTCAGCTTCACCGTGAGGGCATCGCCCTGCTCGGAGGCGGTCCCGTCCACGGGGGCTGCGGGCTGGTTGTTGGTGAGCGTCGTCGTCTTGAACCGGAACTCGCGGCCCTCCCCGCCCTCGAAGGTGGTGCTGCGCATGTCGGACAGGCGCGTGCCGGACTCGCCGGAGGAGAGTTCCGTCACCTGGCGGGTCAGCATCGTGTAGCCGCGGCAGGCATCGCCCCGGAAGTCGATGACGATGCGCCCGCGGGCGCTCTCCACCGAGCGGGTGCCGCTGCCCTCGGCGAGCGAAAGGTCGTAGACCGCGCGATGGTTGGCCAGCACGATCGCGGGGGCCGCGCTCGGCGCCCCGGGCGCGGGGGGCTCGGAGACGGCGGGGGCGGCCTGCGCCCCCCACGCGGAGACGAGAAGGCCGGCCGTCAGGAGTCGGGAGGAGCGCAGGCGCATGGACAACCTCGGTTCGGTCCGCCGCAGATAGCAGGCTCAGGGAATCGGGCAATGGTTGGGTGACGGTGCGTCCGGTGATCCACGCCGTGATTCCGGGGCGCCGCTGCGCGGCTTCGGAATGAGTGCGGGGAGAGCCGCCCCGTCGGGGCTTGCCTACCGGTAGCCCTCCGCCTGCAGGGTGAACAATTCGGCGTAGCGGCCGCCGCGCGCCATCAGGACCGCGTGGCTGCCCGCCTCCAGGAGCCGGCCGCCCTCCAGGACCAGGATCCGGTCGGCCATGCGCACCGTGGAGAAGCGGTGCGAGATCAGCACGGCCGTCCGCCCGGCCGACAGCTCCCGGAAGCGGGCGAAGACATCGTGCTCGGCCTGGGCGTCGAGGGCGGCGGTCGGCTCGTCGAGGATCAGGATCTCGGCCTCGCGCATGTAGGCCCGCGACAGCGCGACCTTCTGCCACTCGCCCCCCGAGAGGTCGAGGCCGCCGGCGAAGCGCTTGCCGAGCGGCTGGGCGTAGCCCTCGGGCAGCCGCTCGATCACCGGGGCGGCGAGCCCCTTGCCGCCGCGGCCGCGATCCGGTCCGCGTCCGCGGCGGCCTCGATCCGGCCGACCGCGACGTTCTCGCCCGCGGTCAGGTCGAAGCGGACGAAATCCTGGAAGATCGCCCCGATCCGCGCCCGCAGGTCGCCGAGGTCGTAGGCCGGGAGCGGCACGCCGTCGAGGAGGACGCGGCCCTCGTGCGGGTCGTAGAGCCGGGTCATCAGCTTGACGATCGTGGTCTTGCCGGCGCCGTTGCCGCCGACCAGCGCCACGGTCTCGCCGGCGCGGATCGCGAAGGAGAGGTTGCGTAGCGCCCAGGTCTGCGTGCCGGGGTAGCGGTAGCCGACATCCTCGAAGACCAGCCCGTCCCGGATCGGGCGCGGGATCGGGACGGGCCGCGCCGGCGCGTGGATCTGCGGCCGGATCGCGAAGAAGGAGTAAAAGTCGTCGAGGTACTGGGCCGGCCGGTGATCTGCGTGAAGCCGAGGAGCAGCCCCTCGATGCCGCCGCGCAGGCGCTGGAAGGCGCCGGCCAGGAAGGCGAGGTCGCCCACCGAGAAGGAGCCCGCCACCGTCCGCCAGACGATCACCGCGTAGGCCGCGTAATAGGCGAGCGTGCCGAGGCTCGCGAAGGCGAAGCCCCAGCCGGCGCGGGCCGTGGCGAGGCTGCGGTTCTCGGTCAGCAGACGGCGCGCCACCGTCGCGTAGAGGTCGGTGACATAGCCCGAGAGGCCGAACAGCTTGACCTCCTTGGCGGTCTCGACGCTGGCGCCGAGATAGCGGAGGTAGTCGAGCCGGCGCCGCTCGGGACTGCGCAGCCAGGCCAGCCGGTAGCCGGCCTTGGTGAAGTGCCACTCGTTGAGCAGGGCGGGGACCAGGGCCAGGGCGATCAGCACCACGAGCCAGGGGGTGAAGGCGGCGACGCCCGCCGCCAGGGAGGCCAGGGTGACGAGCGCCTGGACCTGCCCGAGCACCGTCCCGATGAGGCCGGTCCGGCCGCTGACCTGCCGGCGCGCCCGCTCGAGCCGGTCCTGCTGGGCGCTGTCCTCGAACTGCGCGAGGTCGAGGGCGGCGGCATGCGCCATCAGCCGCAGGGAGGCCGCGTTCGCGTAGAGGTCGCCGATCAGGGTCTCGGTCAGGCTCGAGAGCCGGCCGGTAAGGTCCGAGACCAGGGCGAGGCCGAGCTCCGCCGCCACCAGACCGGCAAGCCGGGCTCGTCCGGGATCGGCGAGCCAGTCCGCGAGCCCCGCCGCCGGCGCCGGGCGCGCATGCTCGGCCACGATCCCGTCGAGGATCAGCTTGGCGATGTACAGGGTCAGGATCGGCAGGCAGGCCGCCACGAGCCGCAGGGCGAGGCTCGCGGCGAAGAGGCGGGGACTGGCCGCGGCAATCTCTCGGAACAGGGCGGGCAGGTAGCGCAGGGCCCCGAGACGCGCGCTCTGGCCGGGCCCCCGGCTGGTGGTCATCGCCGCCCGATCCCACGCTGAAGAGACGCCGCCAGTTGGCCGAAAGGCGAAGAAAGCATAAGCTGTAGCATTATCTAGACTTAAATCTTGTCGAGTGGTGCGTGCTCAGCGGCCCTGCAATCCTGAGAATTTCGGTCTTACTCATTATCGCCGGCCTGCTCGCCGCGGTGGTGCAGTTCCTGTTGCCGAGCCCGGCGCCCGAGCCGGCATCCCGGTCCGCGTCGCCGGCCGCATCCTCGTCCAAGCCTGCGCCCGTGGCCGAGCCGCCGACCGAGGCCCAGCCGGCCGAGCCGCTATCCCCGCCGGCCGCGTCGGCCGAGCCTGTCCGGGCGCCGCCCGCCCCGCCCAGGACCGCCGCGGTGCCCGCCGCCCCGGCTCAGATGCCGTCCGACGCCCTCGCCGTCCCGTCCGATCCGGCCGCGCCGCCGGAGGCGCATGACGCTGCGGGCCAGGCCGAGATCGATCGGGCCGAGGACACTGCCGGGCCCCGAGCCGTGGCCGTGGTCGACCTGAACACCGCTTCGGTGGCGGATCTCAACCGCCTGCGGGGCGGCGGCGCCATCGGCCGGGCGATCGTCGCCAAGCGTCCCTACACGTCGGTGGACCAGCTTCTGTCGAAGCGCGTGCTCAGCCGGTCGGTCTACGAGCGGATCAGGGATCAGGTGACGGTGCGGTGAGACTTGGCGAGGCCTGTCCTCGACCGGATAGACACGGGGCCGCGTCATCCCGGGTCCGCGCAGCGGGGCCGGGAATCCAGGCCCGCCGACGCATGAACGCCCTGCGCCGGCAGGAATGATAGATTCGCCGGCGGCGACCCGGAGCCACGGCGCGGCTCCGGCTTTGCGCCCTCAAAGCTTCGTCCCGAAGATCTCCGCCACCTGCGGGATGTCCTTGTCGCCGCGGCCCGACATGTTCATCACCATCAGGTGCTCGGCCGGGCGCTGGGGCGCCAGTTCCAGGACCTTGGACAGGGCGTGGGCCGGCTCCAGGGCGGGAATGATCCCCTCCAGCATCGAGCAGAGCTTGAACGCCTCCAGCGTCTCGGAATCGGTCGCCGACAGGTAGGTGACCCGGCCCATCTCGTGCAGCCACGCGTGCTCGGGGCCGATGCCCGGGTAGTCGAGGCCCGCCGAGATCGAGTGGGCGTCGGCGATCTGGCCGTCCCCGTCCATCAGCAGGTAGGTGCGGTTTCCGTGCAGCACGCCCGGCTTGCCGCCGGTGAGCGAGGCCGCGTGCAGGCCCGACTGGACGCCGTGGCCCGCGGCCTCGACGCCGAAGATCTCGACCTCGCGGTCGTCGAGGAACGGGTGGAACAGCCCCATGGCGTTCGAGCCGCCGCCGATGCAGGCGACGAGGGAATCCGGGAGCCGGCCTTCCTGGGCGATCATCTGCTCGCGGGTCTCGCGGCCGATCACCGACTGGAAGTCGCGGACCATGGCCGGGTACGGGTGCGGGCCCGCCACCGTGCCGATGCAGTAGAACGTGTCGGCGACGTTGGTGACCCAGTCGCGCAGCGCCTCGTTCATGGCGTCCTTGAGGGTCTTGGTGCCGGATTCGACCGGAACCACCTCGGCGCCGAGCATCTTCATGCGGAAGACGTTGGGCGCCTGCCGGGCGACGTCGACCGCGCCCATGTAGACGACGCACTTGAGCCCGAACCGCGCGCACAGCGTCGCGGTGGCGACGCCGTGCTGGCCGGCGCCGGTCTCGGCGATGATCCGCGGCTTGCCCATGCGGCGGGCCAGCA
The DNA here is from genome assembly GCF_023546765.1 of Methylobacterium tardum. Lineage (NCBI taxonomy): Bacteria > Pseudomonadati > Pseudomonadota > Alphaproteobacteria > Hyphomicrobiales > Methylobacteriaceae > Methylobacterium > Methylobacterium tardum. The sequence goes on along the minus strand of NZ_CP097484.1, from coordinate 902,245 downwards.
GGATCTGGCCCAGCACGTTGTTCACCTTGTGGGAGCCGGTATGGTTCAGCTCCTCGCGCTTGAAATAGACCTTGGCGCCCTGCCCCGCCGGCGCCTTGGCGCGCAGGTGCTCGGTGAGGCGCTCGGCGTAGTAGAGCGGGCTCGGCCGGCCGATATAGTGGGTGCCGTAGCTCTCCATCTCGGCCTTGAAGGTCGGGTCCTGCTTGGCCGTCTCGTAGGCCGCCTCCAGCTCGAGGATCAGCGGCATCAGCGTCTCGGCGACGAAGCGGCCGCCGAAGATGCCGAAGCGGCCGCGCTCGTCGGGGCCGGTGCGGAAGGAGTTGGGCTCGGGCGCGATGGTCACGGGACGGATCCTGCGGGCGAAGCGATGATTTGCGCGGTGCCTAGACCCATGCGGGCGACACCGCAATGCGGCCTCGCGCCCGCGTAACCGGATCGGGTGCCGGGGCGAACACGCTGTCAGCATCCGGCAGGAGGTTGACCATGGCCCTTCGCGACACGATCCGCCCGGTTCTCGGGGCCGCTCTCGGGCTGGGCCTCGCCGCAGCCGTTCTGCTGCCGCGCCTGCCGGCCTTCGCCGAGGAGGCGCCCCGGCGCCTGCCGGAGGCCGTCACCCGGGCCGCCGAACAGCCGGGGCCGCACGTGGCTGTCTTCGCCGGCGGCTGCTTCTGGGGCGTGCAGGGCGTGTTCCAGCACGTCCGCGGGGTCAGCAGCGCGGTATCGGGCTATGCCGGCGGCACCCGCGCGGAGGCCGATTACCGGACGGTGAGCGGCGGCGGGACCGGCCATGCCGAGGCCGTGGCCGTCACCTACGACCCGGCCCTGATCCGCTACGACGAACTCCTGCGGATCTTCTTCTCGGTGGCGCTGGACCCGACGCAGGTGGATCGCCAGGGACCCGATTCCGGGCGCCAGTATCGCTCGGCCCTGTTCCCGCAGGATGCCGACCAGGCGCAGGTAGCGCGGGCCTACATCGCCCAGCTCGACGCGGCCAAGGCCTACGCGCGGCCGGTCGCCACCCGGATCGAGCCCGGCGCCGTCTTCTACCCGGCGGAAGGCTACCACCAGGACTTCATGGCCCTGCATCCGGGGCACCCGTACATCGCCGCCAACGACGCGCCGAAGCTCGAGGCGCTGCGGGCCCTGTTCCCGGAGCGCACGGCGCCGCAGCCGGTCCTGGTCAACCGCCCGCCGGCGTGAGGCCGAGCGGCTTGTTGACCAGCCAAACCCGTCGTTCCGGGGCGCCGCAGGCGAGCCCGGAACCCAGAGCCGCCGTCGCTGCAGGTTCCGAGCGCGTCGGTGGTTCTGGATTCCGGGCTCCGCTTCGCGGCCCCGGAAAGACGGGTCGGCTTATCGGCCGACTGGGCGTTCGCCACGCGGGCGCATGCGCCGCGTTTCCCTATTCCTCCGGCGGACGCGGCCGGCCGAAATCCGGAGCCGCGGTCTCCTGGCCCGAGGCCACGATGCTGCGCCGGATCGCCCGGGTGCGGGTGAACATCGCGTGGAGCGCCTCGCCGTCGCCCCAGCGCACCGCCTTGGCGAGCGCGGACAGGTCCTCGTTGAACCGCCCGAGCATCTCCAGCACCGCCTCGCGGTTGTTGAGGAAGATGTCGCGCCACATGGTCGGGTCGGACGCCGCGATGCGGGTGAAATCGCGGAAGCCGCTCGCCGAGAACTTGATTACCTCGGATTGCGTCGCCGATTCGAGGTCGGCGGCGGTGCCGACGATGTTGTAGGCGATCAGGTGCGGCAGGTGGCTGGTGATCGCCAGCACGTGGTCGTGATGCTCGGCGCTCATCGTCTCGACGTTGGCGCCCATCCCCTCCCACAGGGCGCGGACGGTCTCGATCGCCGCCGTGTCGGTGCCCTCGGGCGGGGTGAGGATGCACCAGCGACCGTGGAACAGGGTCGCGAAGCCGGCATCCGGCCCCGAGAATTCGGTTCCGGCGATCGGGTGGCCGGGAACCAGGGCAACGCCCTCGGGCAGGTGCGGCCGGATCGCCGCCACCACGGCGCCCTTCACCGAGCCGACATCCGACACGATCGCGCCGGGTTTCAGATGCGGCGCCATCTCGGCCGCCGCGGCGCCGATCGCGCCGACCGGCACGCACAGGATCACCAGATCCGTCTCGGCCGCGCCCTCGGCCGGGTCGCCCGTGACCACGTCGGCGATGCCGAGCTCGCGGACCCGGTCGCGCACGGCCTCGTCCCGGTCGACGGCCACGATCGTGCGGGCGAGGTTGTAGCGCCGCGCTGCCCGGGCGATCGAGGAGCCGATCAGCCCGAGGCCGACGATGGCGAGGCGGTCAATCGCCGGCACGCCCCCGGATGTCTCAGGCATGCTGGCCCCGCACGAAATCGCCGAGCGCCGCCAGGAAGGCTTCGTTCGCCTCGGCGCCGGCCACCGTCACCCGCAGGGCGTTCGGCAGACCGTAGGCGGTGACCCGGCGGGTGATCAGCCCGCGCTCGGTCAGGAACGTGTCCGCGTCTTCCGCCGAGCGGCCCGGCGCGTCGGGGAAGTGGATCAGCACGAAGTTCGCGACGCTCGGCGTCACCTCCAGGCCGAGCGCACGGGCGCCCTCGGTGAGCTTCGGCAGCCACTCGGCATTGTGGGCGGCGGCCGCCGCCATATGCGCCTCGTCGGCGATGGCCGCCGAGCCGGCGGCGATCGCCGGGCCCGAGACGTTGAACGGCCCGCGGATGCGGTTCACCGCGTCCACGACGTGCGACGGCGCCACCATCCAGCCGATCCGCACGGCGGCGAGGCCGTGGATCTTCGAGAAGGTGCGGGTCATCACGACGTTCTCGGATTCGAGCGCCAGCTCGAGCCCGGCCGAGTAATCGTTGGCCCTCACGTATTCGGCGTAGGCGCCGTCGATCACCAGCAGCACGTGCGCCGGCAGGCCGGCGTGGAGGCGGCGGATCTCGCCGAACGGCAGGTAGGTGCCGGTCGGGTTGTTGGGGTTCGTGACATAGACGATCCGGGTCCGGTCCGTGACCCGGGCCAGGATCGCGTCGACGTCGACGGTCAGGTCGCGCTCGGGCGCGACCACCGGCTCGCCGCCCGAGGCCAGGATGGCGATCCGGTAGACCAGGAATCCGTGCTCCGAGTAGATCCCCTCGGTGCCCGGCCCGCCATACGCGTAGGCCAGCAGTGAGAGCAGCTCGTCCGAGCCCGCGCCGCACACGATCCGCTCAGGGTCGAGCCCGTAGCGCTTGGCGATGGCCGTGCGCAGCACCGTGGCGCGCCCGTCCGGGTAGGTCTCCAGCTTCGCGGTGGCCTCGTGGAGCGCGGCCAGCGCCACGGGGCTCGGGCCGAGGGGCGTCTCGTTGGACGAGAGCTTGTAGACCTTGCCGCCGCCGGGCCGACTGCTCTTGCCGGGCACGTAGGTGTCGATCGCCAGGACGCCGGGGCGCGGTTCCGGACGGGCGGGTCGGGGGGCGGACATTGCGGGGCGACTCGGGATCGGCGGGGTTCGGTCGGTTCCGCGTCCGTCTACAGCATTTCCCTGGCCGGTGAACCCGGGGCTGGCGCGCCGGTCCGCCGATCGCGGATCGATTGCGCCGTGCCGATCGATACAAGCCCGTCCGCGCCGCCCTACCTGTCGGAGCATCACTTTCCGAAGCACGGAGCGGTCTCATGCCCCTCGAACGGTACCTGGACGGCGGCGCCCATATCCTGCACGCCGACGACACCCTGATCCGCTTCGCCATGACCAACGGCGAGCGGGTGATCGGGATCGACGTGCCGATCCCGGTGCTGCGCCAGCATTTCGGGGGCGGCGATCTCGCGCCCCTCGATCTGTTCGCCCGCAACCAGGCGGTGATCGAGGCGGCGGCCAGCCAGGCCTACGACCGGACGCCGACGCCGAACGATCTTCTCGACATGGGCCCGGAGGATTTCGACACGCGACCAGCTCCAGGACAGCTCTGAGGCGTAGGTCCATCCGCACCCGCCGCGGCAAAACGGCGAAGCGCAAATGCCGCGGGGCACTCGCCACGTTTCGGCCTGTTGAACCCGGAGAAAGGGTCGCGTCGGGCGTGCCGCGCCCCGCGTGCTCCTGGATGGTTCGACAATGCCCGGTGACCTGATCCCCTGCAGCCTGTTCCTGATCGGGATCCTCATCTCGGTGGCCGCGGATTGCCGCCTCCGCCGCGTGGACGCCGCCTCCTGGTCGAACGGGTGCATCACGGCGGCGGGCGCCGCCCTGGTCTTCGCCGCCTGCGCGACGGCGATGCGCTGAGGAGAGGCGCCGAGGAACCGTCCGGCACCGGACGGATTTCCCCAGCCGGAAGCGGGCGCCGCGCCGTCGTGCGCGGCGTGGCATGGCGCGACCGCTGGGCGAGGTATTCATGATTTCGTTGCAGGCCGTCATCGGCTGTGCGCTCGTCCTCACCGGGCTCGTCATCGAGAGCGCGGCGAGCCGGCACTGGCGTGCGGGCGCGCGCGCCGACCGGATCGACGCCCGCGCCGCCCTGGCGCTCGGCCTGCCGGCCCTGGGTCTGGCGGTGATGGCCGCGCCGTTCGCCTGAGCGGAGGCCGACGGCGTTCCGCGTTGACGCTCGCCGCCGGGAGCATTACCTCCGGAGCCTGCTGGCCGCGTCGGGCGAGTGCGGCGCGTCAGGCGGCCCCGTGCTCTCCCGGTCCGGATCCGAACGGATACACGGTCGTCAAGACCCGCCATGGACACCCAACCGGACACGGCCCTGCGGCCTGACCCGATCGACGAGCCGTCGCGGCGCGCGTCCGAGCGCTCGCAGGCGCTCGACCCGAAGAGCCCGGTGGCGCGCTTCGCCGCGGACACGCCGCTGCTCACCGATGCCGGCGTCGAGCTCGCGCCGTTCCAGATCGCCTACCAGACCGCCGGCACGCTCAACGCCGCGCGCTCGAACGCGGTGCTGATCTGCCACGCGCTCACCGGCGACCAGTACTTCGCCCACACCCATCCGGTCACCGGCAAGGGCGGCTGGTGGGAGACCCTGGTGGGTCCCGGCAAGCCGATCGACACGGACCGCTACTTCGTCGTCTGCTCGAACGTCATCGGCTCCTGCATGGGCTCCACCGGCCCGGCCTCGATCGACCCGGCGACGGGGCGGCCCTACGGGCTGAACTTCCCGCTGGTGACGATCCGCGACATGGTCCGGGCCCAGGCGATGCTGCTGGAGCATCTCGGCATCCAGGACCTGTTCCTGTGCATCGGCGGCTCGATGGGCGGGATGCAGGTGCTGCAATGGGCGGCGCTCTACCCGGAGCGCGTCTTCGCCGCGATGCCGATCGCCACCGGCGCCCGCCATTCCGCGCAGAACATCGCCTTCCACGAGGTCGGCCGCCAGGCGATCATGGCGGACCCCGCCTGGGCGGACGGGCGCTACCTGGAGGCCGGCACCCGGCCCGCCAAGGGGCTCGGCGTCGCCCGGATGGGCGCGCACATCACCTACCTGTCGGAGCCGGCGCTCCACCGGAAGTTCGGCCGGCGCTTCCAGGGCGGCACGGCGCCGACCTTCTCGTTCAACGCCGATTTCCAGATCGAGAGCTACCTGCGCCACCAGGGCCTGAGCTTCGCCGAACGCTTCGACGCCAACGCCTATCTCTATCTGACCCGGGCGATGGATTATTTCGACCTCGCCGAGGACCATGGCGGCGTGCTCGCCAACGCCTTTCGGGGCACCAAGACCCGCTTCTGCGTGATCTCGTTCACCTCGGACTGGCTGTTCCCGACCCGCGATTCGCGGGCGATCGTCCACGCGCTGAACGCCGCCGCGGCGCCGGTGGCCTTCGTGGAGGTCGAGAGCGACAAGGGGCACGACGCCTTCCTGCTCGACGAGCCGGCGATGTTCTCCGCGGCCCGCGGCTTCATCGACGCCGCTGCCCGGGCGCGCGGCCTGTGATGCGGATGGCGTTCGGCAAGCTGCCCCTGGGCAAGACCCAGCACGGTTCGCCCTGGGAGAGCGCGGACGCCCTCCCCCACACGGCCGAGGGCAACGGCGCCCGCGTCGACCACCTCGTCGTGCTCGGCCTCGTCCCGGCCGGCGCCCGGGTGCTCGACATCGGCTGCGGCGACGGCTCGCTGCTGGCCCTGCTGCGCGACCGGCGCGGCATCGACGGGCGCGGGATCGAATTGTCCCGCGAGGGCGTGAACGCCTGCCTCGCCCGGGGCCTGTCGGTGATCCAGGGCGACGCCGACACCGACCTCGCCAACTACCCGGACGGCGCCTTCGACGTGGTGGTCCTGTCCCAGACCATCCAGGCGACTCGCAATCCCCGAGTGGTGCTGGAGCACCTGCTGCGGATCGGCCGGCAGGTGATCATCTCGTTCCCGAATTTCGGGCATTGGCGCGTCCGGTCCGAGCTGGCCTTCCGCGGGCGCATGCCGGTCACCGAGATCATGCCGGACGCGTGGTGGGAGACGCCCAACATCCACCATTGCACGATCCGCGACTTCGTCGGCCTGTGCCGCCTGATCGGCGCCCGGATCGAGACCGCCACGGCCCTGGACGCCCGCGGCCGGCCGATGCGCTTCGCCATGCCCTGGTGGGTCTGGAACCTGTTCGGCGCGCAGGGCGTGTTCCTGCTCCGGCGCGAGGGTGCCGGGCACTAGCGGACGCGCCGCAGCCGCTTCGCCCCGTCATCCCGGAGCCGCGGAGCGGAGCCCGGGATCCAGACACGCCGACGCGCCACGTCTTGGCACCCACGGAGGCTCTGGATTCCGGGCTCGCCTGCGGCGACCCGGAAAGACGATGGAGATTGACGCAGGACATCCCGGCCAGACGTCCGGATGCGTGCCCTCAACGCGCCGAAATAGATCAGAAACGGAGCTTGGCTATTCCTGGTCGCGTTCCCGTGATCGGACCGTGATTACGGATTCATATATATATATATATATATATATATATATATATATATATATATATATATATATATATATATATATATATATATATATATATATATATATATATATATATATATATATATATATATATATATATATATATATATATATATATATATATATATTTTTTTTTTTTTTTTTTTTTTTTTTTTTTTTTTTTTTTTTTTTTTTTTTTTTTTTTTTTTTTTTTTTTTTTTTTTTTTTTTTTTTTTTTTTTTTTTTTTTTTTTTTTTTTTTTTTTTTTTTTTTTTTTTTTTTTTTTTTTTTTTTTTTTTTTTTTTTTTTTTTTTTTTTTTTTTTTTTTTTTTTTTTTTTTTTTTTTTTTTTTTTTTTTTTTTTTTTTTTTTTTTTTTTTTTTTTTTTTTTTTTTTTTTTTTTTTTTTTTTTTTTTTTTTTTTTTTTTTTTTTTTTTTTTTTGGCGTTTTCCAAAGACGTGCGCGTTCACGAGGGGTCGTGGACTGTGTCCGGCTGGGCGGAAGACTTGCCGCAACCACGAATTCCAGCAGGGTCGACAGGACACGTGCGCCGCGCAATCGTTCACATCGGCATGCCGCGAACCGGCTCCACCTCGTTTCAGGAGGTGATGGCCCGGCTGCGGCCGCACCTCGCATCGGTCGGGATCTGCTACCCGAACCTCGCTCCGCCGGGCTCTTCGGGGAGTGACGATGTCAACCACTACCGGCTCGGCCAGGCGCTGGACCGCCGCCGCAGCGCGGCCGAGCGGCGCGAGGCCCTCGCGCGCCTCGATGCCGTCCTCGCCGCCACACCGGCAGATACGGTCCTGCTCTCGTACGAGGACTTCGCCGTGCAGCGGCCGCTCTGGCGGGTTCCCGAGACCCTGGCGGATCTGTTCGCGCGGCGCGGCTTCGCCCTGGAGGCGGCGCTCGTGGTCAAGCCGCAGGGGGAGCAGCTGGCCTCCGCCTATGCCCTGCGCGCCCAGGTCGTCGCCGAGGGCCGCACGTTCCGCGGCTTCCTGCGCTCCGAGGGCGCGTCCGGGCGCTACGACTACGCGGCCCGGCTCGAACCCTGGCGCCGGGCCTCGGCGGGGCGCGTCACGGCCGTGCCGTTCCGCGACCGCCGGTCCAACGCGCCGCTGCTCGAGCGGCTGATCGACGGGCTCGGCCTGGGCGGCCGCCTCGCATTCCTGCTCGCGCCCGCCGACCTCGCGTACCGCACGAACCGAAGTTCCGGACCCATCGCGGTCGAGGCGTCGCGCCGCCTGTACCGGCTCGGCGTGCACCGTCAGGTGACCGGGCACCGCCGGCTGCTCGGCCACGTAGTCGATGACTGGGCCTGGGCGCGGGGGCTCGATGCGGAGCGGTTCCGGGGCGAGGCGCCGGACGGTCTGGCCCGCGTCGCCGCGCGCTTCGCGGAGTCGAACGCGCGCTTCGCCGCCGCCTGCTGGGGGGAATCCTGGGATGCGATCGTCGCGCCCGCGCCCGCCGCACCGCCGAACGAACTCGCCGCCGGGCCGATCCCGCCGGAGACGGAAGCTTTGGTCGAGCAACTCGTGCGGGCGGCGGCGCAGCAGGCCGCCTTCCGGGCCCCGCCCGCGTGGCGGCGCCGGACGGCCCACATCCTGGAAGAAGGCAAGGAGCGGCTCGGCGAGGCCCTCGGCTACCCGGTCTGGCGCGTGCCCTAGCGGTCAGCGCCGGTCCCCCGAACCCGCATCGATGTCCCGACACCGGCAGCCGCGCCCGCGGACGCTGCCTCAGGCGGTGGATATGCACGTCTCTCAGAAGATCCCGACCGACCTCCCTCCTGGCCCCGTGACGTGGCACCCTCTCCAGGCCCGCGAGGCGCGGTGGGCGCGCCTCGGCCAGGTGCCGGTGATCGCGTGGCTGACCGGCCTGTCGGGGGCCGGGAAGTCGACCCTCGCGGCGGCGGCCGACCGGACCCTCGTGGCGGGCGGTCGCCACAGTGCCGTCCTCGACGGCGACAACCTCCGCCACGGGCTCAACGCCGACCTCGCGTTCTCGCCGGAGGACCGGGCCGAGAACGTCCGGCGCACCGCCGAGGTGGCGCGGCTGATGGCCGAGGCGGGGACGGTGGTGATCGTCTCGCTGATCTCGCCCTACCGGGCCGACCGGGCGCTGGCCCGCCGGATCGCCGGCGACGTCCCGTTCCTGGAGGTGTTCGTCGATACGCCGCTCGGCCTGTGCGAGGCCCGGGACCCGAAGGGTCTGTACCGGCTGGCCCGCGCCGGCCGGATTCCGGACTTCACCGGCATCTCGGCGCCCTACGAGGCGCCGGAGCGGCCGGACCTGACGATCGCCACCGAGGGCCGCGGCACCGCGGCCTGCGCCCGCGTCTTGAGTGCGCGGCTGATGCGGCTGAGCCGTCCCGCTGAGGGCGCGAAGCCAGGACGGTGACCGGGCGGGGCAGTCGGCGACGCGCACCTGGTCCTCCAGCCCATCCCCTCATCCTGAGGCGGTCACCTCAGGATGAGGTTGCGAATAGGGAGGCGCCTGGCCCGCCCTACCCGCCCGGCCAGCGCAGCTCCGCCCGCAGGCCGCCCATCTCCGAGCGGCCGAAATCCAGCTGGGCGCCCGCGGCCTCGGCGACGTCGCGGGCGATGGCGATGCCGAAGCCGGTACCCGGCCGGCTCTCGTCCCAGCGCTGGCCGCGCGCGATCCCCGCGATGGCCGCGGTGCTCATGCCGGGGCCGTCATCCTCGACGGCGAGGCCCGGACGGCCGGCGGCCGTCCCGGTGACGCGGACCCGCCGGTGCGCCCATTTGCGGGCGTTGTCGAGGAGGTTGCCCAGCACCTCCATCAGCTCGCCCTCCTCGCCCGGATAGGCGAGGGTCTCGGGCACTTCCACTGTCCATTCCAGGGAGTCGCCCTCCGGCAGCCGCCGCAGGGTCGCGACGAGGCGCTCCGCCACCGGGGCGACCCGGCAGGACCGCCGCCGCAGGTCGCCCGCGGCCGCGACCCGCGCCCGGGCCAGCGCCCGCTCCACCTGACCGCCCATCGCTCGCGCCTGCTCGGCGATCTCGGCCGCCAGCGCCGGGTCGGCCGGCCCGGTCCGGCGCGCCAGGGCGTCCAGCACCGCCAGCGGGGTCTTGAGGCCGTGGGCCATGTCGGCGGCGGCGTCGCGGGCGCGGATCAGGGCCCGCTCCTGCGCGTCGAGCAGCCGGTTGAGGTCGGTGACCAGCGGCCGGACCTCGTCGGGAAAATGCTCCGGCAGACGCGCCCGCCGGCCGGCATGGACCGCCAGGAGCTCCGCCTGCAGCACCCGGAACGGGCCGAGCGCCCGGTGCACGAACAGGCCCATCGCCAGCGTCAGGACGAGGAACAGGGCGATCAGGGCCGGGATCAGCAGGTGCAGGAACGTGCTCCGGCTCGCCGCGAGGCTGCGCCGGTCCTCCGCCACCGCGACCCGCAACGCGGTCTCTGAGCCCTGCGCGCCGATCTGGACCGGCCGCACCACCGCGATGAGCCGGCCGCCATCGGGCCCGGTCGTGTCGAGGGTGGCGGGCGTCTGCGCGCCCGTCCCGGCCCGGCTCAGGTCGAGGCTCTTGTCCCAGAGCGAGCGCGAGCGCAGCAGGTGCGATCCCGCCTCGACCTGCCAGTACAGGCCGCCATAGGGCGTGGCGAAGCGCGGGTCCGGCAGGTCCCGCGAGAGCGTCGGCGCCCCGTCCGGCGCGAGGCCGACCCGCCCGGCGATGAGCTTGGCGGTCCGGTCCAGCTCCTCGACGGTGCGGGCGTCGAGCACCCGGTCGAGGATCACCGTGAGGCCGATCCCGGCGAGAACCAGCGCCAGCGCGATCAGCGCGGCCGCCGCGAGGCCGAGCCGCAGGCGGAGGGAGTCGCGCCTCACGATCCGCCCGGTCCGGCAATCAGGTAACCCTGGCCGCGCCGGGTCTCGATCACCCCCGGCCCGAGCTTGCGGCGCAGGCGGGTCAGGAGCGCCTCCAGAGCGTTGGCCTCGCGCTCGGTCCCGACCCCGTGGAGGTGGTCGAGCAGCTCGCCCGCCGGCACGACCTGCCCCGGCCGGTGCAGCAGGAAGGCGAGGAGCCGGTACTCCAGGGCGGTCAGCTCCGTGGGTCGTCCGTCGACGCTGACCGCGCGGGTGCGGGTGTCGAGCTCCACGGTGCCGGCCCGGAGCACCGGCGAGGCGTGCCCGGCGGTGCGCCGCAGGATCGCCCGCAGACGCGCGACCAGTTCCTCCATCCGGAACGGCTTGGCGAGGTAGTCGTCGGCGCCGGCGTCGATGCCCTCGACGCGCTCGCGCCAGCCGTCGCGGGCGGTGAGGATCAGAACCGGCAGCGCCACCTCGGCGGCGCGCAGGCGGCGCAGCACGCCGAGCCCGTCGAGCCGCGGCAGGCCGAGATCCAGCACCATCGCATCGTACGGCTCGGTCTCGGCCCGGAACCACGCCGCCTCGCCGTCCGCCACCACGTCGGCGACGTAGCCGGCCATCTCCAGCCCCTGCCGGATGTCGGCGGCGATGCGCGGCTCATCCTCGGCGATCAGGACGCGCACGGCCCGGCCTCCTCAATCATCGTCGTCCTCGTCCAGAATCTTGAGGCTGCCGGCATCGACCTTCACGGCGCGGCGCTTCCCGTCGGCACCGAGGATGCGCAGCTTGTACAGCCAGCGCCCGTCGTCGTGCTTGAGATCGACGGACACGACGTCCCCCGGCACCGCCGCCCGGGCGGCCGCCAGCACCGCGTCGAGGGGACGGATCTCGCCGCTCTCCAGGGCCCGGCGGGCCCGGTCGGCATCCTCGGAGGCTTGCAGAGGCCCGCCCGCGAGGGCGGCCAGCAGACCGAGGGCGAGAACGAGGGCGCGGCGGGGCGGAAACGGGCTCATGCGGGCGCAGGCTAGGCCGCGCCGCCTGACGGGACGCTGACAGGCGGCGTCAGGGTCGCGGGTCGGGGCTTCGGCACAAGGGCGGCCATAGCCCTTCCGGAGACCTGAGACCATGTCGCTCTTCGTCGGTATCCTCCTCGCCTGCGCCGCCGGCCTCGCCGGCACCCTCCTCTGCCCGGACAACAAGGGGAGCCGCTCGCGCCTGCCGCTCCTCGCTGCGCTCCTGATCGGCGGCCTGTCCTGGCACGCTCCCGCCCGGGCCGGCGAGATCCTGCGCGGCCCCGCCCAGGTGATCGACGCTGGAACCCTCCGCCTCGGCGCGCGCCAGGTCAGCCTGTTCGGGATCGCCGCGCCGGAGGCGGACGCGACCTGCTCGGACGCCCAGGACCGGCCCTACCCGTGCGGCCGGGACGCCGCCCGGGCCCTGGCCGAGCGGATCGGCGGCGCCGCCGTCGCCTGCGAGCCGCGCGGTGGCGCGAACACGGCGCTCTGCCGGGTCGGCGAAGCGGATCTCGGGGCCTGGATGGTGGCGCAGGGCCTCGCTTTGCCCGATCGGGACGTCGCGCCGGACTACGCGCCGGCGGCGGACCGGGCCTGGGGACGGCGCCTCGGCCTGTGGTCGGGGGTCTTCCAGGATCCCGCCGAGCGGCGGGGCCGGCGCGCCGCCGCCGCGCTCGGCGCCGCCGGGTGACAGGCCGGTTGTCAGCGGGAACGCTGCCAGGCGCACCCGGTTGGACCGGCAAGCCCGTCCGGGGCGCACGAGGACTCGCGGAGGCCCCATGACGATCCTGAACCGTACAATCCTGCTCGCCGCCCTGCTCACCTGCGCGGCGGGTGCCGCGGGTGCCGCCGAGGGCCAGGGCAAGGCCGAGGGACGCAAGGATGCCGGCGCGCCCACGACCAGCATGGGCGCCGGTGGCCTCAGCGGCACCGGCTCCACCCAGGACGGTGCCCGCACGGGCTCGGTCGAGAGCAAGGGGCCGCCGGGCGGCACGACGGCGCCGTCCGCCCCGAAGGCCGGGACGGGCCGCTGATCCGCCGAGACTCGGGCGGTGTCCCACCCTGGACCTCATCCTGAGGTGACCGCGTCAGCGCGCTTCGAAGGAAGGCTCCAGACATCGCGCGTCTCGCTGGAGGCCTCCTTCGAGGCCTCCGCTGCGCTCCGGCACCTCAGGAAGAGGCGACGGGTCGGAGATTCCGTCCGACTAGATCGCGCTACTGCGAGCGGCGGCTGAACGAGACCGCGTAGGCCTGGACGCGAGCGTCGATCAGCGGGTCGTCCGAGACCTCGATCCCGTCGGTCAGGTTGTTCGGCATGAACAGCAGCGCCTTCTCGGCCTCGGCGCTGTCGGGCACGACCTTGCTCACCGTCACGGTGCCGAGATCGACGGTCTTGCGGTCGTCCGGCCAGGGCTTGGTGGCGTCGTTGGTCGGGTCGCCCGGCTCGGCGAGCTGGGCCAGCATCCGGAACTTCGCCGGAGTCTTGGCGACCCGCGGGCCGATCTCGGCCATCAGGAAGTTCGGGTCGCGCTTGGCCGCGTCCTCGGGCGCGAGGATCTCCTCGCCCTCCACGGGCACGAAGCGGAACCGGAACGGCTGCCGCTTTCCGGCGGCATCCACGAGGATGAAGGCGTTGACGCCGTTATAGGTCTGCCGGGCGAGGCTCGACGGGGTCTTGGCGGTCGCGCCCGCGGTCGCGGCGGCCGGGTGGGCGGCGGCGAAGCGCTCCAGCGCGGTCGGATGGGCGGCCTTCGGGCCGCTCTCGGCGGCGGCCTTCAGGAGATCGCGGAACTCCTCGCCCGTGGCGACGGGGAAGTACTTCAGCGAGTTGGTGACGACGTCCATCTCCGAGCCGTCGCTCAGCTTGAACTTGAGCGAGAGGCCGTGCGGGTTGGCGTCGGCGACGCCGTCCGGGATGGTCGGGACGCCGGTGGAATCCGAGAACCGGATCGTCACTGGCACCGCCGGCCCCTTGAACAGGGACGCCTTGCTGATCTTCGCCGCCTCGGGCGACGGGGTGAAGCTGCCCTCGGCGACCACGCCCTTGGCGTGGTTGGCCCGCGCCCCCGGATGCTTACCGAACAGCGTGTTCATCACGTCGATCGTCTGCTCGGCGGTGGAGGCCTCCTGGGCCAGGGCCGGCGCGCCGGCCGCGAGCGCGGTGCTCAGCAGGAGGGCGAAACCCAATCTCGAACGCAGCATGGGAACCTCTCGGCAGCGCGGGCTCTCGGGAGCCGGTCAATGCGGACCGGCCCATCTTCTAGGGAGCCAGGCGGCGGAGGCACAACCAAAAGCTATGCCGTGGCGGAGTGGGAGGCGGGGAAAACCGAGAGGCGCCGACGTCTCGCCGCTCCCGGGGTCTCTCCGTCATCCCGGGGCCGCGCAGCGGAGCCCGGGATCCAGAACCGCCGACGCGTCATGGTCAGGCAGCCACGGCGATCCCGGATCGCCCGCCTCCGGCGTGCCCCGTCGGATCCGGATCGCCTGCAGCACCCCGGAACGACGAACACGGCCCGGGTCCGCGGCAGCAGACGGGTGTCCCGGTTAGGTGTCCTACCGCGCGCCGCGGTGGAGGTCGCCCTCGATCAGCAGGGCGCTGCGGCTGTCGAGCCGCGAGCGGTAGACCTGCAGGTTCTCCATGACCCGCTGCACGTAGTTGCGCGTCTCCGTGAAGGGGATGCGCTCGACCCAGTCGATCACGTCGACGTCGCCCTTGCGCGGGTCGCCGTAGGCGTCGATCCACTTCTTCACGTTGCCGCCGCCCGCGTTGTAGGACGCGAAGGCGAGCACGTAGGAGCCGCGCCAATCCTCCATCAGCTCGCCGAGATGGGCTTGGCCGAGCTTCGCGCAATAGGCGGGATCGCTGGTCAGACGCTCGACGTCGAACGCGGTCGAGACCCGGCGGGCGGTGCGCTGGGCGGTGGCCGGCATCATCTGCATCAACCCCCTTGCGCCGACGCCCGACTGCGCCCGCGGATCGAATTGGCTCTCCTGCCGGGCGATGGCGTAGACCATGGCCCGCTCTACCTGCGGCACCGCCGTGAAGGTCTCGTAGCTGGGGATGCCGATCGTCGGATAGGCGTGGGCGTCGAGCGGCAGGCCGCGCTGGACCGCGAGCTTGCCGATCGCCACCAGGGCGCGCGGATCCTTCATGTCGGTGGCGAGGTCGCCGAGCGCCTGGAGCTCGCGCGGATCGGAGAGGTCCCGGGCGGCGTCGATGTAGAGCGGCAGCGCTAGCTCCTTGATCCCGGCCTCGCCGAGGAGGCGCAGGGCGCGGACGGAGAGCCGCCCGTCGAAGGCCTGGCGCTCCGCGCCCTCGAGGTCGGCTGGGGCCCGCAGGGGCAGGCTGGTCTGGCCGAGCCGGGCCCGGGCGACCTGACCGTAATAGGCGATCGGCTGCAGGGCCGCGCGCTCGTAGAAGCGCTTCGCCTCCTCGGCCTGGCCCAGCGCCTCGGCCGCCCGGCCCTGCCAATAGGCGGCCCGCGCCACCGAGATCGGGCTCTCGGCGATCGCCGCCACCTGCGCGAAATGCTGCGCGGCGCGCGCCGGATCGCCGGCGAAGCGGAGCGCAATCCAGCCGGCGTGGAACTCGGCCTCGATCCGCTTCTCGGGCGTGCGCGCCGCCTGCTGGCTCGCCACCGCGTAGGCGGTCTTGGCGTCGCCGAGGTCGAGGAGCTTGCGCGCCACGATCCGGCGCTCGATCCACCACTCGTCGCCGTCGACCAGCACGTCCGGGTTGCTCGGCGCCGTGGCGAGCACGGCGGCCGCGGCTTCGGGCTTGTCGGCCCGGCGGAAATACTGCGCCCGGGAGAAGATGTAGGACGCGTCGCTGCGCAGCGACGGCGGCACTGCGGCGAGCGCGGCCGCGGCGCCGGAAGACTTGTCCTCCACGGCCCGGCGGGCGCGCACGAGGCTGGCGTAGCCGCCGCCCGCATAGCCGGCCGCCCGGCCGGCGCTCTCCCAATCGTCCTTCAGGAGCGCCCGCTCCATCCGGTAGCGGTGGTCGACCCGGGTGAGCACGTCCGGGAAGGCGTCGAGCACCTTGGCCTCGAGGCTGCGGCCGAAGCTTTCGGTGCGCCAGAGGTCGCGGACCATGTCGGCGGCGTCGGTCTCGCAGCCGTCGGCGCGCAAAGCCAGCGCCAGGGCGAACTTGCCCGGCGCGCTCGACGGCTTCGCCGTGGCGAAGAAGGCCCGGACCGTCGCGGGGGATTTCCGCTCGGAGAGCAGCGCCTCCTCGGCCCGGCGGCGCAGCAGCGGTCCGGCCGGCCAGTCCGGATTGGCCCGGACGAAGGCGACGGTGCGGTTGAAGCCGATGCCGGCGCCCGCGCGGATCGCCACCCATTCGAGCAGCGCCCGCGCGGCCGGGTCGGTGAAGCCGTCGCGCATCCGGTCGCCGTCGGCGACCCGGCCCTTGCGGTAGAGGTCGATGGCGCCGCGCAGCAAAGTCGGGTCGGTGTCGCCGGAGATCTTGGGCCGCGCCGGATCGGGCACCTCCGGCACCGGGGCCGCCGGGGTGACGGCGGCGTCCGGCAATGGGAAAGCCACGGGCGCGTCGGGGTCCGCGGAGGCGTAGGCCGAGGCCGCGGCGGGCAACGTCCGGGCGGGCTCCTCGCCCTTGTCGTCGCCGCCGGAGGCGTGGACCGGGTCGAGCTTGAGGGCGTCGGTCGCGACCGGGTCGGCGGCCTTTTCGGCCTGCGCGCCACGGACCTGGGCGGTCGAGAGGGCGGCATCGCTCGCCGGCGGTGCCGGCTGCGAGGCTGGCGGCGTCGTCGGCGCCTCGGTGCCAGCTTGGCCGACCTGACCGGCCAGCGCGACGCCGACCGTGGCGATGAGCGCGGCGGCGGTGAGGGACGTGCGCTTCGAGACCGGAGACGAGGCCGCGGGTCGGATCACGATTCCCCCCTACTGATCATCGGAGCGGGAAAGGCAGAGGATCGGGCCGGGACCATTAAGATCGCGTTAACCGTCGCCACGATCTGTTTGCGCGCCGTGACGCGACCGCCTATGTCTGCCGGTCCGTGCCCGTACGATGCGGACCACGCGCGGCGCCGAGACCGCCGAAATCCCAGCTGGGACCCTTTGGGACGCCTGAGATGACCGAGATGACCGGGAGCCGCCTGCGGGGCTCGCTCACCGCGCTTGTGACGCCCTTCCGCGACGGGGCCTTCGACGAGGCCGCGTTCCGAAAGTTCGTGCGCTGGCAGATCGAGCAGGGCAGCCACGGCCTCGTGCCCACCGGCACCACCGGCGAGAGCCCGACCCTGACCCATTCCGAGCACGACCGGGTGGTCGAGGCCTGCATCGATGAGGCGGGCGGACGCGTGCCGGTCGTGGCGGGCGCGGGCTCCAACTCCACGGCCGAGGCGGTCGAGCGGGCCCAGCACGCCGAGCGCGCGGGCGCCGACGCCGTCCTGGTGGTGACGCCGTACTACAACAAGCCGACGCAGGCGGGCCTCTACGCCCACTTCAAGGCCGTCAACGATGCGGTCGGCATTCCGATCATCATCTACAACATCCCGCCGCGCTCCGTCATCGACATGAGCGTCGAGACGATGGCCCGGCTCTTCGAATTGAAGAACATCGCCGGCGTGAAGGACGCGACCGCCAAGATCGATCGCGTCAGCCAGCAGCGTCAGGCCATGGGCGAGAGCTTCATCCAACTTTCGGGCGAAGATGCGACGGCGCTCGGCTACAACGCCCAGGGCGGCCACGGCTGCATCTCGGTGGTGGCGAACGTCGCCCCGCGCCTCTGCGCCGACCTGCAGGAGGCGACGCTGTCGGGCGACTACGCCAAGGCGCTGACCCTCCAGGATAAGTTGTTCCCCCTCCAGACCGGTCTGTTCGCCGAGGCCAACCCGGCGCCGGTGAAGTACGCGCTATCCCGGCTCGGCCACATGACCGACGAGCTGCGCCTGCCGCTGGTGCCGGTGACCGAGCCCACGAAGCGCATCGTCGACGACGCCCTGCGCCACGCCGGCCTGCTGGTGGACTGAGGAAAGTCACGCATCATGGCCCCGAAACCGGAGCCCAGTCGGCGCATCGTCGCCGACAACCGCGCCGCGCGCTATCACTACACGATCGAGGACACGCTCGAGGCTGGCATCGCGCTGACCGGCACCGAGGTGAAGTCCCTGCGCGGCGGCAAGGCGACGATCGGCGAGGCCTATGCCGGCCCTTCCGGCAACGACCTGATGCTGTTCAACGCCTACATCCCGGAATATCTGGAGGCGAACCGCTTCAACCACGACACGAAGCGCCCGCGCCGCCTGCTGCTGCACCGCCGCCAGATCAACAAGCTGATCGGCGCGACGCAGCGCCAGGGCTACACGGTGGTGCCGCTCAAGATCTACTTCAACGACAAGGGGCGCGCGAAGGTCGAGCTGGGCCTCGGCAAGGGCAAGCAGGCCCACGACAAGCGCGAGGCGGTCAAGGAGCGCGACTGGCAGCGCGACCGGGCGCGGCTGCTGCGGGACAGGGGCTAAGGCCGGGCCGTCATCGCGAGCGGAGCGAAGCAACCCAGGGTTTCGCGACGTCGGCGAGCGGTGCGCTTCTGGATTGCTTCGCTCCGCTCGCAAAGATCGATACCGAGGCCGGGTGCCGAGTCGGGAGGAGATGTCCATGCCATCCACCCACGATGTCCTCCCCGACGACCTGCCGGTCCCGGTCGACGACGGCGCGGCCGACCATCTCCGCGGGATGCGCCTGCCCGATGTGGCGCTCACCGCTACGGACGGCCGCATGGTCTCGCTGGCGCGGCTGACCGGCCGGACCGTGGCCTACGCCTACCCGCGCACCGGCGAGCCGGGACAGCCGGGCCTGACGCCCGACTGGGACGCGATCCCCGGCGCCCGGGGCTGCACGCCGCAGGCCTGCGATTTCCGCGATCACCACGCCGAGCTGACGGCCCGGGGCGTCGCCCAGGTCTTCGGCCTCTCGACCCAGACGAGCGCCTACCAGCGCGCGGCGGCCGAGCGCCTGCACCTGCCCTTCCCGCTCTTGGCCGACCCGCACCGGGCCTTCGCGATGGCGGCGCGCCTGCCGGTCTTCGAGGCCGGCGGCCAGATCCTGCTGCGCCGCCTCACCCTGGTGATCGACGACGGCGTCGTGAGCCAGCTGTTCTACCCGGTCTTCCCGCCGGACCGGAGCGCCCGGCAGGTTCTCGACTGGCTCACCGGGGCGGGCGCCTGAAGCGCTACTCCTCCTCGGCTTCCGGCTGGCGGATGCCGTAGCGGTTCTCCAGGCCCGGATTCGCCCGGCCCTCGCCGCGGTATCTAGTCGTTGCCTCGCCCGAGGCCCGGGCCGGACGCTCGCTGGGCTCGCGCCCGATCCGGCCCGCGAGGCTCGCGAGGTCGACGAACTCGTCGGCCTGCCGCCGCAGCTCGTCGGAGATCATCGATGGCTGCGTCTGGATGGTGGAGATCACCGTCACCTTGACGCCGCGCCGCTGCATCGCCTCGACCAGCGAGCGGAAATCGCCGTCGCCGGAGAACAGGATCATGTGATCGATATGGGGGCTGAGTTCGAGGGCGTCGATCGCCAGCTCGATATCCATGTTGCCCTTGTACTTCCGCCGCCCCATCGAATCCGTGAATTCCTTCACGGGCTTGGTCACGACCCGATAGCCGTTGTAATCCAGCCAGTCGATCAGCGGGCGAATCGACGAATATTCCTGATCCTCGATCATCGCGGTGTAGTAGAAGGCGCGAAGAAGGTTGTCCCGGGACTGAAACTCTTTCAGAAGCTTCTTGTAGTCGATATCGAACCCGAGGGCCTTGGTGGTGGCGTAGAGGTTTGCGCCGTCAATAAAGACGGCGCTGCGCTGGATCGCTGGCATGGACAGGTTGAATCCTGAAAAATATCGGGCGACGGGAAATCGTCAGATGAAACGGACACGCTCCGTCCGATCGGCGAGGCCGGAGACGGATTGCCGCGATGGATCGCCGATCTGGTCTGCAATTCGGGGCGAAAAGCGCGGTCCCTTTCCGTGAACCGCCGCCCCAGCCGAGGAACCATTCGCGTCAAATGCGCCTGTGTCAAGCAGAGCCGAAGACGTTCGATCGTGAAGACCGACATTTTCGAGCGCGGCCGCCGCATTGGCACGTCACGACGACGTCCACGACAATGGTGGGACAATTTACCGAGGTCTTGCTGATAAACCTGAGGTCATACCACCTGTCGGGGGACCTCAGCCGTTCACGCGCTCCACGCTGTTGACCGGACGCTTGCCGCGCAGCTCCGCGATGATCGCGTTGAGATGCTGCAGGTCCCAGACCGACAGGTCGATCGTGATGTCGGTGAAGTCCTGCGTGCGCCGCTTCATAGAGATGTTGTCGATGTTGCCGTCATGGTCGGCAATCACCTGAGCGATCTGGGCGAACACGCCCGGCTCGTTGATCGACTTGAGCGCCAGGCGCGCGGGGAAGCGCTCCCCGCCCAGCGCCTCCGTATCCCAGCGAACGTCGAGCCACCGCTCCGGCTCGTTGTCGAAGGCGGCGAGCGCCGCCGATTGGATCGGGTAGACGGTGACGCCGA
Source organism: Methylobacterium tardum (assembly GCF_023546765.1). Classification (NCBI taxonomy): domain Bacteria; kingdom Pseudomonadati; phylum Pseudomonadota; class Alphaproteobacteria; order Hyphomicrobiales; family Methylobacteriaceae; genus Methylobacterium; species Methylobacterium tardum. Next base: position 882,003 of record NZ_CP097484.1, on the reverse strand, counting down.
CTCCGGGGGTCAGGATGCCGACGATGCGGTCCCCCGGGACCGCGCCGCCGTTCGGCGCGAAGGTCACCGGCAGGTCGCCCGCGAGGCCGCGGATCGGGATCGCGTCGCTTCGGTCCCCGGTGCCCTCCTTGCCCTCGGCGCCCGGGAAGGTGAGCCGCATGGTCTGGTCGGCCGAGCGCACGAGGCGGCCGGCGCCGCTGGCAGCCCCCTGCGCGGCGGAGGGCCGGCGCTCGTCGCGATGGTCGGGGTAGACCGCCCGGACCACGTCGCCCGAGAACATCTCGCCGCGCCCCACGGCGGCGAACACGTCCTCGGTGGTGGCGCGGGCGAGCCGCGGCAGGGCGCCCCGGAGTTTGTCCTCCGAGAAGGTCTTGGCCGCGCGCTCGAAGGCCCGGTCCAGGATCTGGCGCCCGAGCCCGGCATATTGCCGGCGCACGGCCGCCCGGGTCGCCCGCCGGATCGCCGCCCGGGCCTTGCCGGTCACCACCAAAGATTCCCAGGCCGCCGGAGGCGAGGCCCCGTCGGAGCGGCTGATCTCGACCTCGTCGCCGTTGGCGAGTTCGTGCAGCAGCGGCGCCATCCGGCCGTTGATCTTGGCGCCCACCGCGGTGTTGCCGACGTCGGTGTGCACCGCGTAGGCGAAGTCGATGGGGGTTGCGCCCCGTGGCAGGGCAATCAGCCGGCCCTTCGGGGTGAAGCAGAACACCTGGTCCTGGAACAGCTCCAGCTTGGTGTGCTCCAGGAACTCCTCGGGGCTGTCGCCCTCGGCGAGCAGCTCGATGGTCCGGCGCAGCCATTGATAGGCGCCGCTCTCGGCCGCCAGCTTCGGGTGGACGCTGCCCTCGCCCTCGCGGCGGCTCAGGTCCTTGCCGAGCTCCTTGTACTGGGCGTGGGCCGCGATGCCGTACTCGGCGATGTCGTCCATGGCGCGGGTGCGGATCTGCAGCTCGACGCGCTGGCTCTTCGGCCCGATCACCGTGGTGTGAATCGAGCGGTAATCATTCTGCTTCGGCGTCGAGATGTAGTCCTTGTAGCGGCCCGGGACCATCGGCCAGCTGGTGTGGACGATGCCGAGCGCCGCGTAGCAGTCCTGCACGGTGTCGGCGACCACGCGGAAGCCGAAGATGTCGGACAGCTGCTCGAAGGCGACCGACTTGCGCTCCATCTTCGACCAGATCGAGAACGGCCGCTTCTGGCGGCCGCTGACCTCGGCGGTGATGCCCTGCGCGCCGAGCTTATCGGTGAGCACCTGCGCGATGGTCTCAACCACGCTCTCGGACTTGGCGGTGAGCCGGACGAGCCGCTGCGTGATGGTGGCGTAGACGTCCGGCTCCAGGTTGCGGAAGGCCAGATCCTCCAGCTCCTCGCGCAGCTCCTGCATGCCCATGCGGCCGGCGAGCGGCGCGTAGATATCGAGCGTCTCCTGCGCGATGCGGTGGCGCTTGTCCTCCCGCATGTGCTGGAGGGTGCGCATGTTGTGCAGGCGGTCGGCGAGCTTGACCAGCAGCACGCGGACATCCGCCGCCACCGCGAGCAGCAGCTTGCGGAAGTTCTCGCCCTGTGCGGCCTGCTTGGAGACGAGGTCGAGGCGCTTGAGCTTGGTCAGGCCGTCGACCAGGGCGCCGATCTCGGGCCCGAACAGGCGCCGGATCTCCTCCAGCGTCGCCTCGGTATCCTCGACGGTGTCGTGCAGGACCGCCGCCACGATGGTGGCGTCGTCGAGGTGGAGGTCCGTGAGGATCGCGGCGACTTCGAGCGGATGAGCGAAGAACGGGTCGCCCGAGGCGCGCTTCTGCGTGCCGTGCGCCTGCATGGCGTACACGTAGGCGCGGTTGAGCAGCGCCTCGTCGGCGGCCGGGTTGTAGCGCTTGACCCGCTCGACCAGCTCGTACTGACGCATCATCCGCCGGGACGGGGCCGGTGCTTCCTGGGTGGTACGCGGGGTCGGGATCACGCGCGATTGTTTCGCAACCGTTGTGCCGGCGCCAGCCCCCGGCGGCGGTAAAGCGTCGGTCGCCGACGAGTCGGCCTCGGAACGAGAGAACCCGGCGTCTCCGCCGGGTCCGGTCTCGGTCAGGTCGTGCGCATCCAGGCCCACGGTGTCAGGCTCACTCGCCCTCGTCGTCGGTCTCGACCGGCGGGGCGAGGTTCTCGAGGCCGCGCAGGAGGTCCTCCTCGCTCATGCGGTCGAACTGGACCGCCGCATCGTCGCTGGAGGATTGCGGTGCCACCGCGGCGGCGGCTGGCGAGCTCGACAGCAGCGGCACGGTCTCGGCCTCCGGCTCGTCCACCTCGACGTATTTCTGCATCGAGTGGATCAGCTGCTCCTTGAGGTCGTCGGCCGTGATCGTCTCGTCGCCGATCTCGCGCAGGGCCACGACCGGGTTCTTGTCGCGGTCGCGGTCGATGGTGAGCGGGGCGCCGGCGGCGAGCAGGCGCGCCCGGTGGCTCGCGAGCAGGACGAGCTCGAAGCGGTTCTCGACCTTCTCGATGCAATCTTCGACGGTGACGCGCGCCATGCGGGGCGGCTCCTTGGGCTTGAGCGACGGATGCTGTCGGGTATGAGGCCGTCTTACACCGGATGCCGTTGTGCAACAAGCACAGCGGGTTGCGCAGGGCGCGCGTCTGCCGGGCCCGCACCGAGAGCGGGTCTAGGGCGACACCCCGTCGTTCCGGGGCGCCGCAGGCGCGCCCGGAACCCAGAACCACCGTCGGCGCGATGTCCTGGCGTGTCGGCGGTTCTGGATCCCGGGCACCGCTGCGCGGCCCCGGGATGACGTGGCGGATGTGATCGGACGCGTGAGCGAAGCCGTGTTCCGCCGCGTCGGCTCCGATGCGCGACGCGCCGCCATGCTGCGGCGCATTGTTGACAACGCGCCACCGCGGGTGCGAGTGCGCGGCCCATTCCAGAGTTTCGGCCGACACGGGCGGCGTTCGCGCGCGCCGGTGCCGGCCATCGGGATTCAACATGCGCGCACTCATCTTTCCCGGCCAGGGCAGCCAGGCGGTCGGCATGGCGCGGGACCTCGCCGAGGCCTTCCCGCAGGCGAAGGCCGTGCTCGACGAGGTCGATGCGGCCCTCGGCCAGAACCTGTCGCGGCTGATGTTCGAGGGGCCGGTCGAGGAGTTGACCCTCACCACCAATGCCCAGCCGGCCCTGATGGCGGCGAGCCTCGCGGTCCTGCGGGTGCTGGAGGCCGAGCGCGGCCTCGACCTCGCCCGCGACGTGGCCTGCGTGGCCGGGCACTCGCTCGGCGAGTACGCGGCCCTGGCGGCGGCCGGCAGCCTCACCGTCACCGACGCGGCCAAGCTCCTGCGCCTGCGCGGCGAGGCCATGCAGGAGGCCGTGGCGCCGGGCGCGGGCGCCATGGCGGCCCTGATCGGCACCGATCTGGACGGGGCCCGTGCGGTGGCCGAGGCGGCCGCCCAGGAGGCCGGCGGCGGCGCGGTCTGCGACGTCGCCAACGACAACGGCGGCGGTCAGGTGGTGCTGTCGGGCGACCGGCCGGCCGTGGAGCGCGCCATCGGCATCGCCACCGGCCGCGGCATCAAGCGCGCCGTGATGCTCAACGTCTCGGCGCCGTTCCATTGCCGCCTCATGGCGCCCGCCGCCGAGGCCATGGCCCGGGCCCTGGCCGCCGTGACCCTGACGGCGCCGCGGGTCGCCCTCTACGCCAACGTGGCGGCCGCCCCGGTCTCCGACCCCGAGGCGATCCGGACGGCGCTGGTCGAGCAGGTCACCGGCACGGTGCGCTGGCGCGAGAGCGTCGCCGCCATGGCGGCCGCCGGCGTCGACCGCTTCCACGAACTCGGCGCCGGCAAGGTGCTCACCGGCCTCGTCAAGCGTATCGCCCCGCAGGCCTCGGCTAGCGCGATCGGTACGCCCGCGGACGTCGCGGCCTTCGCGCTCTAATCACGGCAGGATCCCGGCATGTTCGATCTCACCGGCCGCAAGGCCCTCGTCACCGGCGCGACCGGAGGCCTCGGCCAGGCGATCGCCCGGGCGTTGCACGCCCAGGGCGCGACCGTGGCGCTCTCCGGCACCCGGCCGCAGGCCCTGGAGGCGCTGGCCGCCGAACTCGGCGAGCGCGCGAGCCCCGTGGCCGCCGACCTCGCCGACAAGGACTCGGTCGAGGGGCTGGTGCCCGCCGCCGAGGCGGCGATCGGCCCCCTCGACATCCTGGTCAACAATGCCGGCATCACGCGCGACAACCTGTTCATGCGGATGAAGGACGAGGAGTGGGAGCAGGTGCTCGCCGTCAACCTCACCGCCGCCTTCCGCCTGTCGCGCGCCGCCGTGAAGGGCATGATGCGCCGCCGCTCCGGGCGGATCGTCAATATCGGCTCGGTGGTGGGCAGCACCGGCAATCCCGGCCAGGGCAACTACGCCGCCGCCAAGGCCGGCCTCGTGGGCATGACCAAGGCACTCGCCGCCGAAGTCGCCTCGCGCGGGATCACCGTGAACTGCATCGCGCCGGGCTTCATCAGCTCGCCGATGACCGATGCGCTGAACGAGAAGCAGCGCGAGGGCATCCTGGCCCGCGTGCCCGCCGGGCGCCTCGGCGAGGGCGCGGAGGTGGCGGCGGCCTGCCTCTATCTCGCCTCCGCGGAGGCCGGGTACGTCACCGGTCACACCCTGCACGTGAACGGCGGAATGGCGATGTACTAGGACCTGTATACTGGTCTTGGCACTGGGCGAATCACTCCGTCCGGCACGCAAACGCCACACCCATGAAGGGTTTCTGAACGGCCCCTCGCCAGGGCTGGAACCCTGTGCTACCAACCCCCCGCAGCCGCACAGGGGGTTGACGGTTCAGCGGGTTTTCAGTCCAAGGCCTCCCGGCGGGGCCATGCCGGCTCAACGCGCCGGATCACCTCGAAGCACGCGCGATCGAACACCGGCCCGTCAACAAGCCCGCAGGGGCGCGACGCGGCCACGGCACCACCCCAAGAAGTCTGACAGACCAGAAGGACGAGGACGGAAGACCGATGAGCGATATCGCTGAGCGCGTGAAGAAGATCGTCGCCGAGCACCTGGGCGTGGAGCCCGAGAAGGTGGTCGAGAGCGCCAACTTCATCGACGACCTCGGTGCCGACAGCCTCGACACCGTCGAGCTGGTCATGGCCTTCGAGGAAGAGTTCAACGTCGAGATCCCGGACGACGCGGCCGAGACCATCCAGACGGTCGGCGACGCCGTGAAGTTCCTGGAGAAGAACTCCGCCGCCTGAGGCGCCGGGGCTTCTCGTTTCCTGCGGCGCGGGCGAGGCGGAACAGCCCCCGCGCCGTTACGCGTTTGAAGGCTCGGAGGCGTGATCGGTCCCGCCGGGACCGAATCCGCCTTCGGCAGTTATAGACGGTGCGCTCCGGCCCCGCGGGGGCCTCCTGCCGGCGGCGGGGAAGCGCTTCAAGACGGGACGAGTGCGATGCGGCGGGTGGTGGTCACGGGTCTGGGGATGGTCACGCCGCTGGGTAGCGGGGTCGAGCACACCTGGAGCCGGCTGATCGCGGGCGACAGCGGCGCCGGCCCGATCCGCGGCTTCGAATCCGCCGACCTGCCCTGCCGGATCGCCGCGCAGGTCCCGTTCGGCGACGGCACCGACGGCACCTTCAACCCCGACGCGGTGATGGAGCCCAAGGAGCAGCGCAAGGTCGATCCGTTCATCGTCTACGCGATGGCGGCGGCCGACGAGGCGCTGAAGGATGCCGGCTGGCTTCCGAAGAGCCACGAGGACCAGTGCGCCACCGGCGTGCTGATCGGCTCCGGCATCGGCGGCATCGGCGGCATCTACGACGCCTCCGTGACCCTGCACGAGAAGGGTCCGCGCCGGATCTCGCCGTTCTTCATCCCGGGCCGGATCATCAACCTCGCCTCCGGCAGGTCTCGATCGCGTACGGCCTGAAGGGTCCGAACAATGCCGTGGTCACGGCCTGCTCCACCGGCGCCCACGCCATCGGCGACGCGAGCCGCCTGATTGCGCTGGGCGATGCCGACGTGATGGTGGCGGGCGGGGCCGAATCACCGGTCAATCGCCTGTCGATCGCGGGCTTCTCGGCCTGCCGGGCGCTGACCACCGGCTTCAACGACACGCCCGAGAAGGCGTCCCGTCCCTATGACCGCGACCGCGACGGCTTCCTCATGGGCGAGGGCGCCGGCATCGTGGTGCTCGAGGAGTACGAGCACGCCAAGGCCCGCGGCGCGAAGATCTACGCCGAGGTGGTGGGCTACGGCCTCTCGGGCGACGCCTACCACATCACCTCCCCCTCCCCGGACGGCGACGGCGCCTTCCGCTGCATGAGCGCGGCGGTGAAGCGCGCCGGGATCTCGCCGTCGGAGATCGGCTACATCAACGCCCACGGCACCTCGACGCCCATGGGCGACGAGCTGGAGCTGAAGGCCGTGGAGCGCCTGCTGGGTGAGGCCGCCGCGAACGCCACCATGTCGCCGACCAAGAGCTCGGTCGGCCACCTGCTGGGCGCCGCCGGCTCGGTCGAGGCGATTTTTTCGATCCTCGTCCTGCGCGACAACGTCATCCCGCCGACGCTCAACCTCGACAACCCGTCGGTCGAGACCAGGATCGACCTCGTGCCGTTCGAGGCGAAGCGGAAGCAGGTGGATGTCGTGCTGTCGAACTCGTTCGGGTTCGGGGGAACGAATGCGTCGCTGGTGATGCGTCGGGTCGCGTAAAAACGAGCGTTCTTTGGGCATCTAATCTTCGAAGAACTTTCGGCGGCGCCGGACAAAACCTTCTGATCTTCTGCATGGAGCTTGGAAGGAGGCCGCGCACGTCAGGTGCGTTCTCACCCGCCCCGCATGTGGAGGCCGTGAGATCGCGTTGCTTCACGAGCAAAGTTTCCGAAAGAAGACGTGGGGCGCATGGGACTACGGCATCCCACGCGCACCATCATTCTGAGATGCTGTGAAGCGGCCCTGAAGGTAAGCTTCAGAACGCCCTGTTATCCCTGGGATCTCCTTCACACGACGTGTTGTGATTTTGGGATCGCAGGATGAGGTGAGCTTTCTTTCCAGATGGGGACAGTACCCGTCTGTCCTTCACCACCCTCGCCGCTCCTCCTCCCTCGGCACCCGCCCCTGCGGCGTGAGCGTATGCACCACCTCCGGCAGCGCCTGCGCCAGCTGAGACAGCAGCGTCTCGCGGTCCATGCCGGTCTGCTGCTGGAGCGTGTCCACCGTATCGGGGCCGAGCGCCCGGGCGAGCTGGTCCGGGGCCACCGGGCGATTGGCGCCGTGGCCGATCCAGGACTCGATCACGTCGCCGAGGCCGCCCTGGCGGAACCGGTCCACCAGCCCGTCGAGGCCGCCGAGATCCCCCTGCCCCGCCGGGGCGGCGCGGCTCGGGGCCGGAGCGTCGCCGGGGCCGTCGAGCATGCCCGAGAGGTCCGAGAAGTCGCCGGGCGGCAGGGACGGGTCCACGGTCGCGCCCGGGCCGCTGTCGCGGCGACCGCCATACTGGTCCCAGCCGCCGATATCGCCGCCCTCCTCCGGGGAGCGGCGCCCGCCGGCATCGGCCGGGTGCTGGCCGGGATCGCGCCCGTAGGGTCCGGCGCCGCCGGAGCGGTCAGCCTCGGGGCCGGGCTCGCCCTGCTGGCCGCGGCCGAAGATGTCGCCGAAGCCGCCGCTCGCACCCTTCGCGAGGAGCAGCATCAGCAGGGCCTTCACCAGGGGCGACATCCCGGCGGAGCCCTGCCTCTGCCCGCCGAAGACCTGACCGAGCACGCCGCCAATCGCCGATTCGAGCAGTCCCATCTGCGTCTCCCCCGGGCCTCATCACCGGCCCGGGCGGACAACCCCCGGAGGCGGGTGCGGGTTGCTTCCGTCGCCGCGCTGGAGGGGTTGCTCAACCCGCGTCCGCGCGGGGACCCGGCCGACATCGCGTCCGCCGTGTCATCCCGGGGCCGCGCAGCGGCGCCCGGGATCCAGACCCGCCGAGGTGCCAAGCCCTGGCATCGACGGCGGCTCTGGGTTGCCCGCCTCCGGCGTGCCCCTGCGGGTCCGGGCTCGCCTGCGGCGACCCGGAACGACGAAGCGGGGGCGATCGGGGATGCGTCGGCTTCTGTTCGGAGAATCCGCCGCGTCAGCGGGCGGCCGGTGCGGAAAGGGCCGCCTGCGCAGTGCCGTGGGAGGTGGTCGCGTCCGCGGGTTCGACCAGCGGCACCGTCGCGGCGGAGAGCGCCAGGGCGGCGAGGAACAGGCCGGTGGCGGCGGCGCCGGCGCGGGGACGCGGCAGGCGAACGGCGTAGCGGCGCTTCGTCGGGTTCAGACTCCGATCGGATCGGGACATGGCAGGTCTCGTCTGGTTCGGGGTGGGCGTCATACGCCCGTCATGCCGAAGCAACGCCAACGGGGGGCGCGACGGTTCCCGGCGCGCCGCAGCCGATGCGGCGGCGATCAGCCCCGGGTGGCGAGGCGCCGCGCCAAGGCCCCGAGGGCACAGCCGGCGAGATATGGCGGCAGGATCAGGGCGGCGCCCTCCAGCCAGAGGCCGGCCATGCCGGGCACGAACCCGGCCAGCGCCGCCGCCGCCACGAGCCCCGCCAGGACCCAGAGCCCGAGGGGCACGGCGTACCAGTCCGGCCAGCCCGCCAGCGCCCCGACCACGAGGCCGAGCGCGGCCGCCCCGGCGAGCCCGGGCCAGAATGCGGCAAGCAGCAGCGTCACGGCCGTGCGGCCTCCGTGGGGGCGCGGAACTCTCGCGCAGGTGGGCGCGCCCCGGCGGGCGGGCGCGCGGCGGATCGGACGGCGCTCACGGCAGCAACGCGACGAGAACGGGTCCGGCCGGCCCGTCCGGCCCGACGCTCACCTGCTCGGGCCGCGCCCCGGCCTGCAGCAGATACTCGATCACGGCCTGCGCCCGCAGCCGGGGCAGATCCGGCGGCGGCTCGTCGGCGGTTTCGGCGGGCTTCTTCGCAGCCGGCTTGCCGGGCTTGGCCGCCTCTTTCCCGGCCGGACCCTTGGTGGTCTTGCCCGAATCCTTGCCGGAATCCTTGGTCTTGTCCTTGGCCTTATCCTGGGGCGTCGGCGTGGCGGCCGAATCCGGCTTGGCGGCCAAGTCCGGTTTGGCGGAACTGGCGATGCGGGCCGGCTCGACGGCGTCCGGACGCGCCTCCGCCCCGGCGGCCGCGGCCGGCGCCTTGGGCTTGGCCGGGTCGGCGGTGCCCGAGACCGCGATGCGCAACGCCGGGCACGCCTTGGCGACGGCCGCCAGCGCATCGAGCGTGGGATAGAAGGACGGGGCCAGCACGGGGCTGCCCGCCGGGAAGCGGAGATCCGCCCCCGCCACGGCGGCGGCGAAATCCGCGCGGCAGGTCTCGGGATCGCGCCGCTCCGGCGCCTGGCGGGCGGACACCGCCGCCTGGCCGGTCCAGCCGGGCGGCAGCGCCTCGGCCAGCCGCTCGGGCGCGCGGCTGGCGGTCTCGCGATAGAGGCTCTCGCCGGTGAGCGTCAGAGCGCGGTCCGAGACGGCAATCTCGCCGGAGGCGGGGCTCGTCACCAGGGGGGCGGCGGCGGCCAGCGCCGCGCCGAGGTCGGGCGGGGCGCCCTCGGCGAGGCGCGTACGGTCGACGACCGGCTCGCGGAACAAGCGCGGCCGCAGCGCATCGAGCACCCGCTCGCGCGTGGCCGTATCGGGCAGGTGTCCGGTGAGCGTGACCGAATCCGCCGTCCGCCGGATCACCACCCGGTAGGGCGAGAGCGGCCGCGCGGTCAGCGAGACCGTGCCGGCCTTGATGCCGGCCGGGCGGGCGTCGCGCATCAGCGCCTCCGCGTCGGGGATCGCCTGCCCGTCGATGGCATCGCCCGTGACCGAGATCGCCCCGTCCGCGAAGGCGACGCGGCCGGACTGGATCAGCTCGGCGAGGCGGAATGCGAAGGCGATCAGGCCTTTCGGGTCGATCGCCGGGTCGAGGCCCCGGGCGGCCAGCAGGTGATCGTCGACGGTTCCGCCCGCCGCGGCCTCGGTGGCGGCACGCAGCGCGGCCTCGCGATCGGACGCGGTCGGCGCGAACCCGTCGAGCCCGATGCCGCGGGCCGTCTTCTCCACGACGAAGCGATAATCCGGCACCACCGGCGGCACGATCTCGATCCGCCCGATGCTGAATCCCGCCGGTGGGTCGGAGAGGGACGCCCGCAGCGCCTCGTAGGCCGGCATGTCCAGGGCCTCGCCCGAGAGGCTGAGCACGGTGTCGCTGAGCGCCGCCCGGCCGCCCTTCGCGAGCCCGGAGAGCCGCGCGGCCAGGAACGCCGCCGCGCTCGGGAAATCCGGCGGGGCGCCGCGGGCCGCCCGGGCCGTGTCGCCGAGGGTGGTGCCGGGGTTCAGCGCACCGGAGATCCGCGCCTCCAGCGCCCGCCGGCCGATCTCCACCGGGCGGCTGCCTTCCAGGGCGATCCGGTTCGGCCCGCTGCGGATCGCCGCCCACTGGAACGGCGCGGCGGTCTCGACGATCCCGACCTCGGAGACGATCCGGTGGGGCCCGTCGAGCCCGGCAAGGCGGGACAGCACGGTCTCGCGCTCGCCGACATCCGGCGCCTCCCCGGCCGCCAGGAGATCGCGGCCCCTCGCCTCCAGGCGCAGCCAGGGCTCGCCGGTGGCGGTGGCCGTGCCGGCCGCGACCGTCGCGCCCTCGGCCTCGAGCCGGTCGGCGATCTGCGGGGCGGCGTAGAGCGTCGCGCTCACCCAGATCAGCGCGAGCGCCGGCAGGCCGGCGAGCCAGCCGGCGCGGCGCAAGCCTGGGGCGAAGGATTCGGGCAAAGCACGATCGCAGGTTCGGGCGGATCCGCTCCGGAGACGACACCGCCTTTCCGGCAGCATGAAGGCCGTTCGCGTCCGTCCCGGACATCCCGGGCGCGCCTCCACGGAGCCGGCCCGCGTCGGCGCGCCGCCGGAACCCCCTCGGAATCGGTGCCGTTGGCCTCCGAACGCCTCCTGCGGAGATCGTCATGCGGGCCATCCTCGCCACCGTTCTGCTGCTGCCGTCCGTTCTTCCCGCGGCGGCCCAGAGCCTGTCGGCCACCGCGACCGTGCCCAGTTCGGCCGTGCTCGAGCCGACCACGGCGATCGCCAATCCCGGACAGCTCAGCCTCGGCGGCGGCACGACCACGAGTCCCTTCCCGGTCCTGTCGGCGCAGTCCGGTGGCTTGGTGAATGCCGGCCAGCTCAGCTTCGGCGGCGGGGCCGGCGGCAGCATCCGAGCGCCCGGCGGCACGGGTCTGGGCGGCAGCCAGCTCGGCCTCTCGGGATCCGGAAGCACCGGAGGGGCCGGCATCGCCGGATCGACGCTCGGCGTGCTCGGGACCAGCGCCACGATCGGCGCCACCGGGACGCGGAGCGGCTTCAGCACCTCATCGAGCGCAGCCCTGGGCTCGATCTCGGGCAGCGCCCTGTCGTCCACCTCCGGCGCGATCGGTCTGGGTGGCGGATCGGCCATCGCCACGAGCCTGAACACCAATGCCAACGCGGCCTCGACGGTGGCCTCGTTGTTCGGGACATCTGGATTCGGGAACGGGTCTGGGATCGCCGCGAGCCTCAGCACGACTGCGACCCCCGCGTCGGCGCCCGGTTCCGGAGGGACCGCGAGCAGCACGGCCACCGGCGCTGCCCTCGGTTCCACCACAGGCCCGACCTTCGGAACCTCCGGCGTCGGCGGCGGGACAGGCCTCGCCGCGAGCCTCAGCACTGGCGCGGCAGCGTCGCCCGCCGCGACGGCGACTGGCGGGGGCGGTTCGGGCGGTGCCGGGATCGCCACGGGATCGGGCGTGACGGCAACCCGGGATCTCGTCCCGCCGACCGCCGCGGCCCGGGCAGGCGGTGGGTCGGGCGGGGCCGGCATCGGCGGCGGCGCGGCCGCCGCCCCGGGCCGGACCAGCGACATCTGCAGCGGTCCCCTGGCGGAAGCCTGCCTCGGCGGGGCCGGCACGTTCTGATCGGCGGCGCGCCGCGGAACCGCGGCTCTGCCGCTGCGGTTCATTCTGCTCCGGCACCTCGGCCGGACAGGAGGCAGAGATGAACGTCATTCTGGGCCGCGTCTCTCTCGCGGCCGCTCTCGTTCTGGGTGTCTCAAGTGCAGCCCTGGCACGCGAGGCTGGTCCCAAGGCCCACGGCGCCGGACATGCGTCGGGTTTTCACGGGATCGGTTTCACTGAGCCGAAGTTTCGGTCCGCCCTCCGCACCGGCAAGGATCAGCCTTACACGTGGCCGGTGAGCGACCGTTACCGTCCGGTGTCGCAGCCCTTCTACGGCCGCGCCTACTGAGGCCTCTCCATCCAGGGGCCGGCACGGGTGCGCCGGCCTCGCATCAGCGTCTGAGCCAGGAGAGTGCGTGATGCGTCCGCTGAGCCGGCTCTTCCTCGCGGCCTTCGTCCTCGTGCCCGCGGCAGCCCGGGCCGGCGAATTCGCGCAGAGTCCCCCCGCCCCGGGTATGGCGCTGACGTTGCCGGATCCCGGCATGGCCAGCGGCACCCCTGCGCCTGCCCCGCCCCCCGCGCTTGGGGCGCCACCGCCGGTCGCGGCCCAGGCCGACCTCACCGGCGGCCGGCGGCGACTCCGGGCTCTCGGCAGCGGCTTCCCGTCCATCGACGGTCAACTTCCCAACCAACGCACAGGGCCGCGGCGCGAGCACGTGGTCCACGACATCTGCATCGGCTGCTGAGCGGGGCGCCCGCCTCCACGATCCCTCAGTGTGCTTTATTGCAGCGCGCGCGAGCGTGTTCGCGCGGATCCAGCGAGGCGAGAGAATGTCGCCCGCCTCCGTGATGATCCAGGGCTGCGCGTCCTCGGACTCGATGGCCCGGGCTGCGGCGGCTAGGGCTTCGCGCAAGGTCGCGAACGGGCGCCCCTCCGCGGAATGGCCAGGGGCGCGCTTCGGCCAGACGGTCAGCTCGGCGCGCTTGTCGAGATCGGCGGGCGTCATGCTCTCGCTCCGGAGGTTTTGGTCGGTTGAGGTGTCTAACGCGCCCGTGTGACGCGGATCTGGCGACGGTGTTGCCGATTCGTATCGGGCGCCGCGCGAGATGCCGACGGCCGAGTTTTGGACGGCAAAGGCTCCACCTAAGCCGTGTTCGAAAATTTAATGTGCCTGCGCCTCAATTTTACTTTGAGAGTTCATGAGCGGAAGTTTATTTCATTTGCGCTGAATGCATGACGCGATCAGTGTTGCCGTTAAGGAAGCACCTGCGCGCTGACCTCGAACACTGCATTACCCTGCCGATTTGGCGCTATGTTGCATTGCGTCATTGTCATGACGCACCGCACAAATCCGTGCTCTCATGCGGTCTCCCATCGCAGCCCGTGATGGGAGCCGCGATCGAAACGGAGACGCACCATGCGCACGATCCTCATCCTCGCGTCGGCCGCGCTCACTCCGGCCGCCGTCCTCACAGGTCCCGCCGCGGCCGAAGGGCTGCACCTGACGCCGCCGCTCTATCGGGAGCAGGCCCGGGCCACGCAGCAGGCACATCCGGCCGGCGACCTGAAGACGACACCGCAGCCCGTGGCGGCGCCGGTGAATGGCGGCAGCCGGACCGTGTCGATGGCCGACCGGCCGATGGTCCAGGCCTCCGCCGAGGCTTTGCGCTGACGGCCCCAGCGGGACCGTTCCGACGGTCCCGCATCGAATCGGTCGGCATCGTCCGCGTGGCGCGCCAGACTTCGTGCCACCGGCGATCAGACGATGTGCAAGTCCTGTGCGGCCGCCGCTGGTGACACGCCCCGTCGGATCAGCCGCCGCGTCCGCGCCTGCTGATCCAACTCGGCCTTGAAACCGGTCCCGGCCGCCCGGTACAGGTCCAAGTACAGATCCCACCACGCATATTGGGCCGCCGTCACGAGCAGGACGGCAATTTCGGCCTGTCGCAAGCCAAGCCGCAGGCTCTCGTCCGCCAAGCGGCCCACCTCCCCGTAGATCATCCGCGTCCCCGCTTCGATCCGGCCGGCGGCACCAGGTGCGACGCCGGCCATCCTGTCCCGATGCGCTCAGTGCGCGGCCTGCTGCGCCTCGTTCGCCGCCTGCTGAGCTGCATCCTGGCCCTGCTCGACGGCCTTGCGGGCCTCGTCGGCCCCCTGTTGCACCGCCGCCCGGGCCCGCTCCGCACCCTGCTGGAACGCACCCTGTGCGAGGCCGCCCAGCTCCTTGGCCTGCGCCTGCATGGCGGCGAACCGCTCGCGCACGTACTCGGCCTGGATCTGTGCCGCTTCGGGGAGCGAGCGCGCAGCCGCGAGCTTCTGCCCGAGATCCAGCGCGGCGCGGACGTTCTGCTCGGCGTAGTCCAGGCCGCGGGCATAGATGTCCTGCGTGCTGGTGCGGGCGAGATCTGCCGAGCCCTGCAGGGTGTCGGTGGTCCGCCGTGCGGTTCCGATGAAGCTTTCGAACGCTTTCCGAGCCTGTTCAAGGCTGGTCTCGGCCAAATCGCGCAGCTGCGGTGGGACCTCGTAGCTTGGGATGTTCGCCATGACTGGTCTCCTCTAGGCCGCCTTGCAGGCGCGGCCGGCTTGTTTGTGCGCCGCACAAGCTGCTGCGTCCAGGCACGATCGAGTCGGATCAGATCTCGGTCTCGCGGCGCACAACGGCGTCCTCACCGCTGCCCTTCTGCGACAGGCCGACATCCGGATCCTCGTCGGTGATCGGCACCGGCTTGTGCTCGGCATCCGGAGCGGAAGCACCGGATTCGTCCGGTCCCGGACCTTGCTGTCCGGCACCGGATTCGTCCGGTCCCGGACCTTGCTGTCCGGCACCGGGACCGGTGACGCTGTCGGGTGCGCGGTCGTCATCCGGAACCTCCCTGCCCCATCAACGCGGGGGTGGCTCTCAGGCTCCCGGCTGGTCGATTCGGCAGGAGCCGGATCGCCGCCGCGGCGCTATATGGGGCCGGGAGAGCGAGGAGAGTGTTGTGTTCACCGTGAAGGGGATCGATCCGTCTGGGCGCGTCATGACCTTCGCCTGCGGAACCGATGAGCAGGCGATGGAGAAGACCTGGGAACTCGCGCGGCGCGGCTTCCGCGAGATCACGGTTGCCGATCCGAAGGGCAAGGAGATGTCCGCTGCCGCCTTCGAGCGATCCCTGAACATCGATTGGGATTGAGGACCGAGCCCCTACCGATTCCCCAGAGCCGGCCCGCCGGCCGTGCCGCCCGTGCCCGGAGGACCGCTCGTCGGGGTACCGCCGATCGTCGCCCCCGGCGTGGTGCCCGGTACGGTGGCGTTGCCCTGCGCAGCCGCCGCGCCGTTGCGCGGTTCGCCCGCACGCTCCGAGCCCACCGACCCGGCCGGGACCCCGCCGGTCGTGGCCGGGGCCTGCACACCGGTATTGCCGGCGCCGCCGGTCGTCACCTGTGCCCGTGTGGGAGCGGCCACGAGGACGGCCAAGGCCGCGGAGAGCAGAAGGGTCGTCGGTTTCATCAATCGGTCCGTCGTGCGCGGTGCGACGCCAACGGCTGCCGGGCGGGGAAGTTCAGCCCCAGGCACCAGCCCACGCACGAAACCGTCCGAGTTCCTTCCGGAACGCAGGGGCTTTCAGTGCAGCTCGTAGCAATTCGTGACCACGCGCGGGCTGCGCGTCACGTCGTACAGGATCGAGCACTGGACGAGATACGGCCTGTCTTTCCTGCGAAACAGGATCAGGGAGGACCGATTGTCCAGGGTCCCGGCATAGCCCGCGATCTCCCAGCCGTCCGCTGTGAGCCGCTCGATGCTGAGCGGAGGCTCCGCAGCGCGCGCCGTAGAGATCCAGCCGAGACAGGCAATGAAGCCCGCAGACCATCGCATCCCCGCAGCTTAGGCCCGCTGCCGCCCCGCATACAACCCGAGCTTCACCATGTGGACGGGGCGCCTCAGAGCCCCGGCACCTCGTCGATCTCGGGCGCCGGCTCATCGCGCGGCGCCGGAGGCTCCTCGGGCACGGGCGGGAGTCGCGGCGGCGGCATGTCGCCGGTATTGGGCGGCATCGGCAGGCCGTGCGGCAGATCGGGCTCGGGCAACTCGCCCGGGTTCGGAGCTTTCGGATCCGGCATGAGGCGTCCCCGGCGTATCCCTCGTGTGAACGATCGGGAGGCGCGAAGGTGCCCGAATTCTCGCGAAGGGCCGGACTGCCGCCGCGTTCAGGCCGGCTGCAGGGCTTCCCGGGCGGCCGGCCGGCCTGGATGCAGGGACGACACGCCGTTCGTGGTCGCGCCGATCTCCTCCGCTTTCCGCCAGACGGCGCTGCACACGAGGATCTCGTTGCTCGCGTCGAGGCTCAGCACGAAGCTGTCCGGGACGATCTCGGCCTCGGGGAGCGCCACGCGCACGCCTCCGAGAGACCGGTCGTAGACGATGCAGGGCAGGCTTCGATGCTCGTCCACCGAGATGCTGCCGGTCTCATTCAGCAACGTGCGCGAAGCGCTGCGTCGTTCGAACATTGCCGCCTCTTGAAAATCCAGGCGGCAGGATCGGCTACCCGCGTTCAGGCAGGGTTTTCAAAATGCGTTGGATTTTCGCTATCGCGATCGTGCTGTGAATTACGAGTTCTATTCTCGCATTTCCGGGGTATTCAGCGGGCCAATACATATCGCACGTCGCCGCCCGCCGGGCGAGGGACCCGGCGGCGGCCCGCAGGATGCGTATCGGTGCGCTCCAGGCGACCGCGGCCTCCCTATCCGGTGATCACTTCGACAAGGGTGGTCAGAAAGCCGAGGGCGACAGCGCCGATCCCGCTCATGAACGCGACATCCCAGCCGGCGAAGTCCTTCGACCGGGGCGCACGCAGGAAGGCGAAGAGCGTGACGGCAGCCCCGCACACGACGAGGGCAATAGCGAGATAGATGGACCGAGACATGACGCTTCCTCCTGCGCCGGTCTCGCGGCCCTTCAGGGCTCTTGTGCGGACGTGTGCGACCGGCGTGATGTGTTTAAGCTCATCCGTTGTCGAAAGATGACAGACGAGCGAGCGGTGAACAAGTCGCTATTCTGTTCTGCACTGCGGAACGACATGTCTATGCGCCGCTGAGATCTGACCTGGGCGCGGAGCTCTCGCCAATTCGTGCGCCGGGGCTGTTCTTTTGGAGGGGCGAGCCCGCCCGTTGCGGTCAATCGGCGAAGACGCGGACGCCGTCGGTGTTCACGATGTCGCGCTGGTCGGCGCACCATTGCTCCGCGCCCACCGTGGCGATCTCGCTCGCACCGCGCTGGCCCTCCCGGCGATGGCGGCCTGCGCCTTGTGGCGGCCGATCGCCGCGTCGAGGGCGCGGCGGACGGTCCGGGGCAGCCCTTTGGGAGGCCTTGTCATTCACCGTGTAGAGTTGCGGCAGTCCAGCACGATGCCGGCCTGTGCTCCGACGATCCGTACCAAGCCGTCGATCGTTTCCGTGCGCTGCTCGGCTCGCTGCTTCGTGACCTGCGCGTCCTTGGCATCAACGGCCGCCGCGAGGCCGCCGGTCACGTGGCAGCGGCCAGCAGAGCGGGGCGTAGAACGCGTCTCATCTCGGGCACTTCCCTTGCCGGTCCGAAAGCGGACCGGCCCACGGAACGCCGTAGCCTCTGTGCGGTGCCCGGAGCGCCGTGAGATTCAGTCAGGCCCGGCCGTTCATTTCCGCGCGGCCATGAGATCGTGGGTCAGGACCGTCAATTTGCCGATGAGGCTGCTGATGTCGGAGCTCTTGCACGACCACTGCGTCCCGATCGCCTCGCCCTCCGCCGAGACGGAGACCACCGCTACCGAGCGCAGACGGCCTTCGCGGGCGAGCGCCAACTGATCCTGCAGCACGGCGATGATCGATGCCGTATCCTCGTCAGCCACGGCGGGCGTGATATGCGCCGGGAACGGCACCACCGTGCTCGTCATCGTCTGCTCTCGCTTCATGGTGCGGAATCCCTCGGTTTTCGTCCTCGGGCTCCGACGTGCGCAGCAGCTTTGTGCAGAGTAAGGCAGCTTGTCCGTGTCGTGCGATGTCCTGGACAAGTGTGGCGGCGCGGCAACGATGGCAGGCGCGTCAAAGCCCTGATCATCGGTGGGGCTGCCGCCGCGGAATGCGCCGACGCGTGTTTCGAATGCGGTCCACCGGCGCATCATCGGCCGGGCACCCCGTCGCAGCGCCGCACGGGACGGTGCTGTGACGGGGTGCCCCGGAGACGGACGGTTCTCAGGCGGCCTTGCGGCCCTTGCGCTCGCGCTCGGCCATGGCGCCGGGCTGTCCGAGGCCGATCGCCTTGGCCAGGGCGGAGCGCTGCTCGGCGTAGCTCGGGGCGACCATCGGGTAGTCGGCCGGCAGGCCGTAGCGGTCGCGGTAGCTGCGCGGATCGAGGCCGTGGCTGGTCAGGTGACGCTTGAGCGTTTTGTAGGTCTTGCCGTCGATGAAGCTGACGATCCCGTCGGGGCGGACCGACTTGCGGATCTGGGCGGCGCTCGGCTTCTCGACATCGGCCTGCACGGCCGCGCCGGCGTCGGCGGTCAGGGTGCCGGAGACGAGGCCGGCGATCGCGCCGTGCACGCGCGTGATCAGGGCCGGCAGCTCGGCAACCGGCACGGGATTGTTCGACACATAGGCGGCCACGATATCGCCGGCCAGCTCGATGAAGTTGATATCGGGCCCGATGGTTTCTTCTGTCACTTCAAGATTCCTAGTGTGCCCCTCACGGGCGATTTGCTACTTTTGATGGATGAATGCAAGTTACAAAACCGTTTTGCGGGCAGCATTCCGCGCATGATTGGCATGCCTGGCGCGGCCGGTGGGCGGGTATTTTTGGCAATCGATGCCGAGACCTTGTGCACCCGCGTGCGGATCTGTGTCGGGGTCACGATATTTTTCACGGTGCGGGGCCGGGAGACTTCAGCACCTAGAGTCACCGATCCTGCCGCGCGGATACGCTGAAGTCTGTCCCCTGCCGGAACGCGCGGTCCGGTTGACGCTCGTGCGGTGACGCAGAGGCTAAGTCGTGGCATGGCCCAGCCATGCTCCTGCTCGCGCTGCTCCTCGCCCTCGTGGCCGTCCTCGTGGCGATGATCATCCTCCGCCGATGGACCGGCCGTCTGGCCTCGCTGGCCACGCTGATCGCGGGGGCGATCATGGCCCTGTGGCTGGCCGAGGTTGGCCTGCTGCCCGGATCGAAGGGGCCGCTCACCGAGACCCGGCCACTCGTCCCCGGGCTCGACCGGTAACGGTTCGGTAAACGTGTCGGCGCGAGCATGCCGCATGCCCACGCTCTCCGCCCCGCGCCTGCTCACCTTTCTGGTGTCGCTCGTCCTGATCGGCCTCGCCGTCGCCAGCCTCTACACCCGCATCCCGATGGTTGGACGTACGGTGGTCGCGCACCGGCAATGGTTCTTCATCGGCGCCTACGTCTTGCTGGCGCTCGGGGTTACCACCCGCAGCCTGTGACCGATGGCGCTTCCGTCCGGTCGGAGCCGCCGACCGCCCGGAGGAGATCGGCATGACCCTGAAGACCAGCTTCGTAGTGCAACCGTTCGAGATGCACCGGAACCGCCTGCGGCCCGCCCGCCAGGAGCCTGCCCAGAGCGAGTTCGGTGCTCTCAAGAAGGCCGAGGCGCTCGCCGCGCGCCTGCCGGGTGCGGCGGCGCTGAAGGTCGTTGCCGATGACGAGACGGGGGAACTCGAAGGCGTGACGATCCTCGGCCAGTTCGGCACCATTCCGGACGATTTTGCCGAGACGCTTCAAGGCGGCTGACAGGCCCTCCGCTTCCTCATGCGACATCAAAGACGTCCGGTTGCCGCCCACCGGAAACTACGTAGAAACAACCTAGACTGATTCTTGCGGGCACAAGAGCTCGCCGAGCCGAAGCCCGTGCCCCGCTACTTCATCGATCTTCACGACGGCGCCAACCTCGTGCGCGACCATAAGGGATTCGACCTTCCTGACCTCGCTGCGGCGCGGGCGCAGGCGGTCCGGATGATGACGCGCTGGCCCAGGGCTTGGCGGATCCCCTTGAGCGCCAGGACTACGTCATCGCCGTGCGCGACGATCAGGGCGCGGTCCGCCTGCGCCTGCGCCTATCCTACGACGTCGAGCCGGGCTGAGAGCGTCGCCGACATCACGTTGGGCAGGCGGCGGGATAGCGCGACGCGCATCCGCGTTGACGCTGCGCCGGCGCGGACGCACGGCTGAGGAGATCGGATGCGACGTTCACCCCCTGCGCTCAAGCCACTTGCGGCGGCGCTCGTGCTCCTCTGTGCCGTAGACCGGGCGGCGACGGCCCAGACCACGGCAGCGCCGCAGGTCGGTTCGGCGACGGCAACCGCCGACAACGCCGTTCTACTGACGGTCTTTTTGCGTCACGACCAGTCGCGCCCGCTGGCCGAGCTGAATGAGCAACTCGCCAAGCAGGGCTTCTACAAGGCCTTCCCGCCGCCGGGGATCGAGGTCGTCTCGTGGAACGTCGTCATGGGGATCGGGCAGATCATCACGCTGCGGTTGCCCGCCACGCGGCTCCGGGAAATCAACCGCGTCCTTGAGGATACCGCCTGGGGCGCGTACCGGACGGAGTTCTATCCCACCTACGATTACAAGGCTGTCGGTCTCGGGGAGCACGAGAAGGCGCGCTGAGCCGGCGGCGCTGCCCGTCTCGGCGGATCTCGGCGTCAGCGCTGGCCGCTGTCGCTGTTGCGCTGCGTGCAGCGCCATCCGGCGAGGCAGTTCGCCACGTCCGCGGACGGCTCGAAGGCCGGCGCGCCGGTCTCGTCCTGCTGGCACGCGCCGGAATCCAGGTGGACGGTCTCGTAGGCCATCTCGCTCCGCGCCAGGATAACGGTCCGATCATGGGCGACGCGGGCCTTCAGCGCCGCGCAGGTGAGGTTGCGCGTATAGACCCGCTCCTGCGCGGCGGCGCCTGTGGCGACGACGGCCAGGGCGAGAACGGCAGCGAGACGGATCATGTATCCCTCCGGGCGTGTTCGAGCGCGGCTCGCGTGGCGGTATCGCGCCGGCCTTGCATCCTCAACCACCCGTAGCGCCGTGCCCCGCAGGGGTCAGCCTGCGGGGCGTCTCGGTGTCGATGCCGGACCGGGAAGCGAAGCGCGCGGGCCTCGGTTCAGGCGAAATGCGCCGGCAGCGACAGGCTCTGCGCGTACAGGGTCAGGGCCATGGCGCCGCCCATCAGGGTAGCGGCCAGGGCGAGTCGGTTTGTCCAGTTCATCGTTCGTCTCCACGCACTGCGTCTCTGTCTTCGCGGTGTGGAGATGACATAAGCTCAAGCATTCGGGCCGGCTGTGTTCCGCGACACACCCGATAGGTCAGGCCGGTGCCGCGGCGCCCGCAAAGGAACCGAGAGCCGCCGCGTCGGCCCGCTCGGCCAGGGCCTTCGCCCGCGTCGCGTGCAGGGGCGCGCAGGCGATGTCGATGGCGGCCGCGCATGCCAGCGCCCTCAAGGTCTTGCGCGCGCAGGCTGCGCCAGGATCGGATTGTACGATCTGAGGTAGATTCCGCGGGTGGATGACCGCGAAATCTCGCGCGTGACTGCTCCCGATCCGGAGAATTTTCCGCGCTCCGGCAGGTCTGGAACCGGAAGACCCCTCAGGGGGCGTTGTGCTCGACATGATGCCCGTCGAGCACCGTGTCGCTGGTCGGGACCGTCTCGGCCACGGCTTGCGCCCGGCGGAGGTCCGGCGCGGTCGCCTCCTCCAAGAAGGCCGCCACAGCGTCGGAGAGCGGCAGCGTGCGGGTCTGCTGGCTGCCGAGCCGCCGGATCGAGACCGTCCGCTCCTCGGCCTCGCGCTTGCCGAGCGCCAGCAGCACCGGCACCTTGGCCAGCGAGTGTTCCCGGACCTTGTAGTTGATCTTCTCGTTGCGCAGATCCGCCTCGACCCGCAGGCCCGCGCGCTCCAAGGTGCGGATGACGTCCCGGGCGTAGACGTCGGCCTCGCCGGTGATCGTCGCCACCACCACCTGGATCGGCGCCAGCCAAAGGGGGAAGTGCCCGGCGAAGTGCTCGATCAGGATGCCGGTGAAGCGCTCCATCGAGCCGCAGATCGCCCGATGCACCATCACGGGCGGCTTCCGGGCGCCGTCGGCGTCGATGTAGAAGGCGCCGAACCGCTCGGGCAGGTTGAAGTCGACCTGCGTGGTCCCGCATTGCCAGTCGCGGCCGATCGCGTCGCGCAGCACGTACTCGAATTTGGGCCCGTAGAACGCGCCCTCCCCCGGGTTCACCGCCGTCTTGATCCGGCCGGCCGACTGTTCCTCGATCTGCGCCAGAACCCGGGTCATCACCGCCTCGGCATGATCCCAGAGGGCGTCTGAGCCGACGCGCTTCTCGGGCCGCGTCGAGAGCTTCACGACGATCTGGTCGAAGCCGAAATCCGCGTAGGTCGAGAGGATCAGGTCGTTGATCTTCAGGCACTCGTCGGCGAGCTGGTCCTCGGTGCAGAAGACGTGGGCGTCGTCCTGCGTGAAGCCGCGCACGCGCATCAGCCCGTGCATGGCGCCGGACGGCTCGTAGCGGTGCACGATGCCGAACTCGGCCATGCGCAGGGGCAGGTCGCGGTAGGATTTCAGGCCGTGCTTGAAGATCTGCACGTGGCCCGGGCAGTTCATCGGCTTGAGGGCGAACCAGCGCTTGTCCTCGGCCTCCTCGCCGGCCGACTGCGCGGCGAACATGTTCTCCCGGTACCAGCCCCAGTGGCCGGAGGTCTCCCAAAGGGCCTTGTCGAGGATCTGCGGCGCGTTCACCTCGGCGTAGTCGCCGCGCAGGCGCCGGCGCATGTAGGCGATCAGCTCCTGGAAGATCGTCCAGCCCTTGGCGTGCCAGAAGACGACGCCGGGCCCCTCCTCCTGGAAGTGGAACAGGTCCATCTCGCGGCCGAGCCGGCGGTGGTCGCGGCGCTCGGCCTCCTCCAGCCGATGCAGATAGCCGTTGAGATCGGCCTGATTCGCCCAGGCCGTCCCGTAGATGCGGGTCAGCATCGGGTTGTTCGAATCACCCCGCCAGTAGGCCCCCGCGACCTTCATGAGCTTGAACGCGGTGCCGACCTTGGCGGTCGAGGTCATGTGCGGGCCGCGGCACAGGTCGAACCAGTCGCCCTGGCGGTAGATCTTGAGATCCTCGCCCGGCGGGATCGCGTCGACCAGCTCGACCTTGAACTTCTCCTGCTTGCCTTCGAACAGCGCGCGCACGTCCTCCCGCTTCCAGACTTCCTTGGTGAAGGGCGCGTCGCGCGAAATGATTTCGCGCATTTTCGCCTCGATCTTCGGGAAGTCCTCGGGCGTGAACGGGGTCTCGCGGAAGAAGTCGTAATAGAAGCCGTTCTCGATCACCGGGCCGATCGTGACCTGGGTCTCGGGCCAGAGCGATTGAACCGCCTCGGCGAGCACGTGGGCGCAATCGTGCCGGATGAGCTCCAGGCTGCGCGGGTCGGTGCGGTCGAGGAACTCGATGCGGGCGTCGCGGTCGATCGGATCGTCGAGGTCGGCGACCGTGCCGTCGAGCGCCATGGCGACGGTGCGCTTGGCCAGCGACTTGGCGATGCCCTCGACCACGGCGCGGCCGGTTGTGCCGGCGGCGATCTCACGGGTGTTGCCGTCGGGGAAGGTGAGAATCGGCATGGGTTCAAGCGTCTCCGGGCTCAGTCCTGCATACGGGGCAGGTAAGCGTCTTCGGGGGAGCGGCCGTGTAGACCGATTTGTTCGGAGAGGGAACGGCCGCGCCGCGCATCGCTGGCCCCAGCCTGTCCTCAAGCCCCGCCCCGTCATCCCGGGGCCGCGCAGCGGAGCCCGGGATCCAGACACGCCGAGGCGGCAAGATCGGGCACCGTCGGCGGCTCTGGGGTCCGGGCTCGCCTGCGGCGCCCCGGAACGACAACGCGGGGTGCAGACCCGCAGCGAGGTGCCGCTCCCGCCATGCGCAATCGTCCCCGCGCGCGGTTGGCGCCGGGGGCATGGCCCAAGAGACGAACACGCGGGACGCGGGACGCCGCGGGAACCCAGGTGTCGGCCAGTCAACGCGCGGGATCCGATCCCCGCGGCGCCCGCGGCATCGACCGGGCATGGTCCCCGGCCGGTGCCGTCTTTCTCGTCGCGGTGTCTTGCGGCGCCCCGGTCCTGCGCGGTGCCTGCCAAGCGGTCTCAGGCGAGGCGAACCTCCGGAACCCGCTATCAGTGCACGGGCCTTCCAGCCGTGTGCCCGCCTCGTAGTGGGCGGATCCGCAGGGTGCGTAGGGTCGGCCCAGTGGCGGGTCGGCGCGAGGGCGTTTCGGCCCCCGCCGGGCAAACTGCCGCCCGGTCTCACGCCCGCCACCGAGACACGCCCCGTACCAGCACGCCGCCCGGGGCGATGGCGGCTGAGAGCCACCGACGCGGGCACCGCCCCGCGCCACGAACCCGCCCGGTCAGCCACCGGGCGGGCCCCCGAAGGACGCTCCGGGATCGCTCCCGGACCGCCGTGGGCAGGTGGCGGCTAATGAGCACAAAATAGGAAGATTGTCAAGGGCGGGGCGTGCCCTGCGCCGCGCTGCTGTGTGCGTAGCGCTCCCCACCGTCGTTCCGGGGCGCCGCAGGCGAGCCCGGAACCCAGAGCCGCCGAGGATGCCATGACTTGGCGCGTCGGCGGGTCTGGATCCCGGGCTCCGCTGCGCGGCCCCGGGATGACGGGGCAGCTTGCAGTGATACGGCGCTTCCCTCTCCGTCCTGCGCCCCAACCCGTTGTTCCGGGGCGCCGCAGGCGAGCCCGGAACCCAGAACCGCCGGTGGTGCCAGTCCTGCAGCGTCGGCGTGTCTGGATCCCGGGCTCCGCTGCGCGGCCCGGGATGACGGGGCGGCGCGGCCCCGGGATGACGGGGTGAGGCGGCACCGGTGCGTCCGAGCCCTTACCCCGCGCGCTGCAGCCGGCTCGCGAAGAAGCCGTCGAGGCCGCCGCGAGCGCCTGGAACCTCGGCCAGGTGACACGGCAGGGTGCGCAGGTCGCCGTTGGCATCGATCAGCGCCGTGGCGCCGCCGACCTCCTCGGGCCTCACCGGCACGCGCACGAATCGGGCGTCGCGGGCCAGGAAGGCCGCGACCTGCGCCTCGCCCTCCTCGGGCTCCAGGGAGCAGGTGCAGTAGACGAGACGCCCGCCCGGCCGCACCAGCCCGGCCGCGTGGTCGAGGAGCTTGGCCTGGAGCGCGGCGAGCCGGGCGATGTCGGCCTCCGACTTGGTCCAGGCGACATCCGGGTGGCGCCGGATCGTGCCGGTGGCCGAGCACGGGGCGTCGAGGAGCACCGCATCGTGATCCTGGCCTTCGAGCGCCAGGGCGTCGGCGACCACGATCTCGACGGCGAGGCTGAGCCGCGCGACGTTCTCGCGCAGGCGCTCCAGCCGCGGCGCCGACCGGTCGACCGCGGTGACGCGCGCCCCGGCGGCGGCGAGCTGCATGGTCTTGCCGCCGGGCGCGGCGCAGAGATCGAGGATCCGGGCGCCGGACTCGGGCGCGAGCAGCCGGGCCGGGATCGCCGCGGCGGCGTCCTGCACCCACCACGCGCCCTCCTGGAAGCCCGGCAGCTCGGGAATCGCCGGCCCGTTCTCCGGTAGGCGCAGGGAGCCGGTGGGGAGCCGCACGGCGCCGAGCCGCTCCGCCCAATCCGCCGGATCCCCGCGAAGGGTGAGATCGATCGCCGCCCCCGCGAGATGGGCCTGCGCGATGGCGCCCGCGCGCTCCGGCCCGTAGGCCGCGCTCCAGCGGCGGGCGAGCCAGTCCGGCGTGTTGGCGGCGAGCGCATCGGCGCCCTCGGCCAGGATGGCGTCGCGCTCCCGGGCGATCCGGCGCAGCACCGCGTTGACGAGGCCGGCGAGATGCGCCGTGCGGCTGTCCGCCTTGGCGAGTCGCACTGCGAGGTCGACGGCCGCATGGTCGGGGACCGCGAGGTCGAGGATCTGGGCGGCCGCGGTGGCCAGCAAGGCCGTGAGCTGGGGCTTGGCCGCGGGGAGCCCGCGCTCCAGCCGGGCGGCGAGCGCCGCGCGGATCATCCCGTAGCGCCGGAAGGTCGCGACCGCGATGGCGCGCGCCAGGCCGGCATCCGCGGGCGCCAGCGCCTCGGACCGGATCGCCTGGGCAAGGGCTTCGTCGAGCGCCGGCGGCCGCTCCTGGCCGATCAGGGCGGCGACCGCCTGCTGCGCCGCGCGCGCGCGCCGAGTCCCGCCGCGTCGGCGCCGGCCCTGTCCGGGCCCGTGCCCCGCGCCGAAGTCCTGTCCCGCGTGTTGCGGCCTGTGTCCCGCGATGCCACTTCTTCTCCCGAGCCGAATGCTTTTCCGATCCACGCCCTCACACCCGAGCGAGCGCGATGCAAGACCCGAACAGACACGACCCGGATGCAGCCGGGGCCGAGCCCCGCAAGCTCAGCCCGGCGGCGGAGCGCGCCCTGGCCGAGGCGGCCGAGCGCCGCGCCGCGATCGACGCGCGCGCCGCCGAGATCAGCGCCCGGCCCGAGCGCCTGGGCCGTGGCGGCCTGGAGCCGGTCCGCTACGATGACTGGGAGGTGAAAGGCCTCGCGGTCGACTTCTGAAGCCGGAACGCCGCGGCCCAAGGGCCGTTCCCCTGGCTGACCGACAGGGAGATCAGGCGATGGCGACGAAGGTATCGGCCCGGGGCGCGGCCGAGGGGCCGCATGGCGAGATTACCCTGGCCCGGGGCGAGCGGCTCGGGATGCGGATGTGGCGGGCCGAGGCGCCGAACGCCGACAAGCCGATGACCACCTCGCCCCACGAGACCGTGGGCTACGTGATCAGCGGCCGGGCCGAGCTGGTTGTCGGCGGCGAGACGGTGACGCTGGCGGCCGGCGATTCCTATTGCGTGCCGGCCGGGGCCGAGCACACCTACCGGATCCTGGAGACCTTCACGGCCGTCGAGGCCACCGCCCCGCCGGCCGGCTGAGCGCGGCCGGAGATCAGTGCGTCATGTAGACCTGCGTGCCGACATCGACACGGCCGTAGAGGTCGGCGACGTCCTGGTTGAACATCCGGATGCAGCCATAGGACGCGTAGGTGCCGACCGAGCCTGGCCGGTTGGTGCCGTGGATGGCGTATTCACCGCCCGCCAGGGTCATGGCCGCCGCGCCCATCGGGTTGTGCGGCGAGCCGCCGGCGATGAGATTCGGCAGGCGCGGATTGTCGCGCTTCACCTCGGCCGGGGGCGACCAGGCGGGTGCGACGTATTTCCCGTCGATAGGCTTGGTGCCGAACCATTGCTTGCCCGGCCGGCCCACCGCCACGGGATAGCGGATCGCCGTCCCGTCGCCGTTCACCAGGTAGAGCTTGCGCTGCGACACGCTGATCACGATCGAGCCCGGCTCGACGCCGTTCTGGAAGGGCACGATCTCGCGCGCCTGCGCCGTGCCGAAACAACCCGCCAGCACCGCGCCGGCCATTCCCAATAATGCCGCGACCCGACCCGACATGACCTGTTCCTCGACAAGCTAGAGCATCTGCGACCCAGTAATCCACGGTCGAGCTTGTCGTTCCAGGAAAAGCTATGGTTGATACCGCGCCGATCCCCGAAACTGTCGGCGACGGTAAAAGAGCAACGTAAATCGACGGGGGCGCGGGCGTGGCGCCGTCGGATAAGAATAGCTTTCTCCGGTTGCTTCAAAGATCTCGGATGCGTTCACAGATCGGAGAACGGTCTGGATTGTGGGCAGCTCCGTCGCCGCGGGAGCGCGGTGGCGACCCCGCAGGAGGCCGCCGAGGTTCGCGGCGCCGGCTGGAGGGCTCGCGTCGCGGGCCGCTCCGGGCGCGCGCTTCGGGTATCCAGCCATGAGGTAAGCGTCCTAGAACAGCCGCGCTTGCCGGAGTTCCGGCGCCGAGACTGGTCGATCCATGACATCCGTTGCCCTGTTCGAGTTGATCCTGGGCCTCCTCGGCGCGGCCCTGCTGCTGTCGCTGGCGGCCGGGCGTCTCGGCTTCCCGCCGGCCGCCGCTTTGGTCCTCGGCGGCATGGCGCTGGCGGTGGCACCGGGTCTGCCGGCCTTCGATCTCGATCCGGACCTGATCATGGTCCTGTTCCTGCCGCCGCTCCTGCTCGAATCGGCCTACTTCACCGTCTGGCGCGACTTCCGGGCGAGCTTGAGCCCGATCCTGTCCCTCTCGCTCGGAGCGGTGCTGTTCACGACCCTGGTGGTCGGGCTCGTGGCGCACATGATCGTGCCCGCCCTGCCCTGGGCCGCCTGCTTCGCGCTGGGCGCGATCGTCTCGCCGCCGGACGCCGTGGCCGCCAAGGCGGTGCTCGCCCGCGTCGCCCTGCCCCGTCGGATGATCACGATCCTGGAGGGTGAGAGCCTCGTCAACGACGCCTCGGGCCTCGTCCTCTACCGCTTCGCCGTGGCGGCCGCGCTCACGGGCAGCTTCAGCGCCTGGGCGGCGGCCGGCAGCTTCGCGTGGCTGGCGGTGGCCGGCGTCGCGGTCGGGTGCGCCTGCGGGCTGGCGGTGAACGCCGTGATGCGGCGGTTGCACGACGCCAACGCCATCACGGTGCTGAGCTTCCTGGCCGCCTACATCGCCTACCTGCTGGCCGAGGAGGTCCACGCCTCAGGCGTGCTCGCCGTGGTCGCCTGCGGGCTGATGATGGGCGGCCGGGAGCACGAGACCTTCGACGCGCACGCCCGTCGCCATTCCGTGGCGGTGTGGGAATTCGTGGTGTTCGTGCTGGAGGCGCTGGTCTTCGTGCTGATCGGGCTGGCGCTCCGCGGCGTGCTGGCCCGGACCGGCGCCGAGACCGGCGCGCTCGCGGCGGCGCTGCCGCTGGCGCTCGCCGTCACGGCGGCCTGCGTGGCCGCCCGCCTGCTCTGGGTGTTCCCCGCCGTCTACCTGCGGCGGATCCTCTCGGCCCGGCTGCGGAGGCAGGAGCCGCCGACGAGCCCGGCCGTGCCGCTGGTCGTCGGCTGGGCCGGCATGCGCGGGGTGGTGACCCTCGCGGCCGCCCTGGCGCTGCCGGTGAATTTCCCCGGCCGCGACGCGATCCTGATCTCGGCTTTCGTGGTCATCCTGTTCACCGTGCTGGTGCAGGGCACGACCCTGGGCCCGCTGATCCGCCGGCTCCGGCTCGATTCCGCGGCGCACCTGCCCGACGGCCATCTCGACGCGCCCATGGCCCGCGTTGTCGTGAACGAGGCCGGCCTCGGCGCCCTCGAGCGGCTGGTGTTTCCCGAGACCGGCGCGCTGCAGCACCCGCGCCTCGTCGAGGAGTATCGCCGCCGGGTCCGGGCCACGTCCCGGGACCGCGACGAGCGCAAGGCTCTGGAGACCGAGAAGAGCGAGCACTTCGCCGCCGCGCTGCTCGCGGTGCGGTCAGGCCGGTCGGCGCTGATCGGACTGCATCGGGAGAACCGGATCCACAGCTCGGTGCTGCGGCAGCTGGAGGCGGAGATCGACCTGGAGGAACTCCACCTCAAGCGTCTGGCCGGGACCGCGCCGGCCCATGGCTAGACTGGGGCGCAGCCCTCAATGAGCGGCGCAGCCATCCGCCGGCTGGCCGTAGCCGCCATAGACCACCCGCACCTTGCGCAGGCAGGCGCCCTCGGCCTTCGCGGCCGTTGCCACGGGGGCGACCTCGACCGGCTCGACCCGGAGGGTCGCGGCGACCGGCTGGTCCTCGGAGATGGCCAGCGCGCGGCTGGCGCTCATCACGAACGGCGTGGCGGCTAAAGACGAGATTGCGAGCGCGGCGAAGACGGCGATGTTCTTGCGGCCGAAGTTGTTAACGGTGCGAGCGGTTCGCATGACTGGTCTTCCAACGTGTTCGGCAGCGCTGAGGTGCCGATATCCCCTGTTGCGCCGATAACTTGGCCGCGGGCTTGACGGTTCCGGGTATTGCCCAAAAACCGCCACGCTTGGGTGTCCCGCCACACGTGGGAAGCACGTCTTCAGATGATCTTGCGGTACTGCACAAAGCCCGATTTCTCTGCGATCCGGTCGTAGAGCTGCATCGCGTCGGTATTCGTCTCGTGCGTCAGCCAGTGGACGCGGGAGCAGCCGGCGGCCTGGGCCGCCGCGTAGACGTGCTCGATCAGCCGCCGGCCGATCCCGAGCCCCCGGGCTCCGTCCGCCACGAACAGGTCCTGGAGGTAACAATAGTCGCCGATCGTCCAGGCCGAGCGGTGGCGGATGTGGTGGACGAGGCCGATCGCCTCCGCGCCCCGCCACGCCAGGGCGCCGTCGACCGGCTCGGCCGGGTCGTTGAGGCGGGTCCAGGTGGTGTCGGTGACGTCGGTCGCGAGGTCGACCTTGTAGAAGGCCTGGTAGCCCCGCCAGAGCGGCAGCCGGCCTCCCGGTCCCCGGCGCCGATCGGGCGGATCGCGAGGGCGGCCGTGTCAGCGTCCATGATGGTCTCCGGGTGCAGTTCAGGACGATCGGATCATCATCCGGCACCGTCGCGCAAGCGCCGCCGCCTTGCACCCCCGCCCCCTCGCACCTAAACCGGCCCACCAGCGGCCCGACCCGCCGTGCGAGCCCGAGCCATCGAGTCCCATGTCCCAGAAAAAATCGTTCCAGGGTCTGATCCTGACGCTTCAGGAATTCTGGGCGGCGCAGGGCTGCGTGATCCTCCAGCCCTACGACATGGAGGTCGGCGCCGGCACGTTCCATCCGGCCACGACCCTGCGGGCGCTCGGCCCCAAGCCCTGGAAGGCGGCCTACGTCCAGCCGTCGCGCCGGCCCAAGGACGGCCGCTACGGCGAGAACCCGAACCGGCTCCAGCACTATTACCAGTTCCAGGTGATCCTGAAGCCGAACCCGCCGAACCTGCAGGAACTCTACCTCGCCTCGCTCGCCGCCATCGGCGTCGACCTGAAGCTCCACGACATCCGCTTCGTCGAGGACGACTGGGAGAGCCCGACGCTCGGCGCCTGGGGTCTCGGCTGGGAATGCTGGTGCGACGGGATGGAGGTCAGCCAGTTCACCTATTTCCAGCAGGTGGCGGGCTTCGAGTGCGCGCCGGTGGCGGGCGAGCTGACCTACGGGCTGGAGCGGCTGGCCATGTACGTCCAGGGCGTCGAGAACGTCTACGACCTCGACTTCAACGGCGCCGAGGGGGCCGACCGGATCACCTACGGCGACGTGTTCCTGCAGGCCGAGCAGGAATATTCCCGCCACAACTTCGAGGCGGCCGACACCGCCATGCTGTTCCGGCAGTTCACCGACGCGGAGGCCGCCTGCCGGACCTATCTCGACGCGGGGGCGCCGGCCGCGGACGGCGAGCGCCACCGCATGGCGCAGCCGGCCTACGACCAGTGCATCAAGGCGAGCCACGTCTTCAACCTGCTCGACGCGCGCGGCGTGATCTCGGTGACGGAGCGCCAGAGCTACATCCTGCGGGTGCGGGAACTGGCCAAGGCCTGTGGCGCGGCGTGGTTGAAGACCGCCGCCGGGGGTGCGTGAGGCGCTCCGTCCAAGGCCGTGCGCGTCGCGGAATTCGCGCACCACGTCTTTGCGAGCGGAACGAAGCAATCCAGTAGCTCGACCCTCACGAAGGGCGCGCTGCCCTGGGTCGCTTCGCTGCGCTCGCGATGACGGAGCTGCCCCGATCGCGGAGCCCCTTGCCCCCTCGTGCGTTGCAACCCCCGCCAACCGGCGCGCTTCGGCGCGTCCGCAGACGCGGGAACCTCGTGATGAAGAAGACCCTCCTCGCCCTCAGCCTCCTCGGGTTCGGCCTCGCCCCCGCGCTGGCGGCCGATCCTGGTCCGGAGGCCGTGGTCAAGAAGCTCTACGCCGAGCCGCATCCGAATCACTCCGCCGTCTACTCGAAGCGCCTCCAGGGTCTGTTCGATGCCGACGCCAAGCAGGCCAACGGCGCCACCGGCAACCTCGATTTCGACTATCGCCTCAACGGCGAGCCCCTGAAGCCCGACACCGTGAAGAACCTGACCTTCAAGGAGGCCACCGAGGGCAAGGACCAGGCGAAGGTCACGGTGGAGCGCAAAGGCGGGGACGGCTCGAAGGCGATCGTCTACGACCTCGTGCGCGAGGACGGCGGCTGGAAGGTCTCCGACGCCCACGCGATCGGCGACCGGAAGTGGCAGCTCTCGACCATCCTCAAGGGCGAGGCGCGCTGAGGCGGATCCCCGGCCCTCGACAGGGGTGCGGCGCGGCGATATGGCCGCGCCATGCCCGACCTCCTGCTCGAACTCCGCTCGGAAGAGATCCCCGCCCGCATGCAGCGGCGCGCGGCGGAGGATCTCAAGAAGCTCGTCACCGACGCCCTGGTGGCGCGCGGCTTCCTGTACGAGGGCGCCAAGGCGTTCTCGACGCCGCGCCGGCTGGCGCTCCACATCGCCGGCCTGCCCGCCCGGGGCGAGGCTGTCCGTGAAGAACGCCGAGGGCCCCGGGTCGGCGCACCCGAGGCGGCAATCCAGGGGTTTCTGAAGGGCGCGGGGCTCACGAGCCTGGATCAGGCCACGACCGTCACCGACCCGAAGAAGGGCGAGTTCTACCTGGCGGTGATCGAGCGGCCCGGCCGCGAGACGCTGGACGTGCTCGCCGAACTCCTGCCCGAGATCATCAAGAGCTTCCCCTGGCCGAAATCCATGCGCTGGGGCGCGGCCTCGGCCGAGCCGGGATCCTTGCGCTGGGTGCGCCCGCTGCAATCAATCGTCGCGACCTTCGGGCCGGAGACCGAGACGCCGGAAACCGTGCCGTTCTCGGTCGGCGGCATCGCGGCCGGCACCGTGACCCACGGCCACCGCTTCCTCGCCCCCGAGGCGATCGAGGTGCGCCGGTTCGGACGACTATATCCAGGCGCTGGAGCGGGCGAAGGTCGTCCTCGACCCTGAGCGCCGCAAGGACGTGATCCTGCACGACGCCCGCGACCTCGCCTTCGCCCGCGGCCTCGACCTCGCCGAGGACGAGGGTCTGCTGGAGGAGGTGTCAGGCCTCGTGGAATGGCCGGTCGTGCTGATGGGTTCGTTCGGACGAAGCCTTCCTCGACATCCCCGCCGAGGCGATCCGGGCGACGATCCGGGCGAACCAGAAATGCTTCGTCCTGCGCAAGAGCGGCTCGGACGATCTGGCGCCGGCCTTCATCCTGGTCTCGAACCTCGTCGCCAGCGACGGCGGTCAGGCGATCACCGCCGGCAACGAGCGGGTGGTCCGGGCGCGCCTCTCGGACGCGAAGTTCTTCTGGGAGACCGACAAGGCGATCCGCCTGGACGATCGGCTGCCCAAGCTCGACAGCATCGTCTTCCACGAGAAGCTCGGCACGCAGGGCGAGCGGATCGCCCGCATCGCCGCCCTGGCGCAGGCGCTGGCGCCGTTGGTCGGCGCCGACCCAGCGCTGGCCGAGCGTGCCGCCCGCCTCGCCAAGGCCGACCTCGTCACCGAGATGGTCGGCGAGTTTCCCGAACTTCAGGGGCTGATGGGCCGCAAATATGCGGCGCTGCAGGGCGAGCACGACAGCGTCTGTGCGGCCATCGAGGAGCATTACAAGCCGCTCGGCCCCTCTGACCGGGTGCCGAGCGACCCGGTCTCGATCGCGGTTGCGCTGGCCGACAAGCTCGACACGCTGGCGGGGTTCTGGGCGATCGACGAGAAGCCCACGGGAAGCAAGGACCCGTTCGCCCTGCGCCGGGCGGCTCTGGGTGTGATCCGGCTGATCCTGGACCGGGGCCTGCGCCTGCGCCTCTTGGAGCAGGTCGGCGCGGCGGATCGCGGCCTCGCCGGCCGCGCCGGCGCGGATGCGAAGGATCTCCTCGCCTTCTTCGCCGATCGCCTGAAGGTCTATCTCCGCGACCAGGGTGCCCGCCACGACCTGATCGACGCGGTCTTCGCGCTCCCCGGCCAGGACGACCTGCTGATGGTGGTCCGCCGGGTCGAAGCCCTTGGGCAATTCCTCGAGACCGAGGACGGAAAAAACCTGCTCGCGGGCTACAAGCGCGCGGCCAACATCCTGCGGATCGAGGAGAAGAAGGACGGCCGCGCCTACGATGCCGCGCCGGACGCCGCCCTGGCCGCCGTGGGCGAGCCGGCCGAGCGGGCGCTGGCCGAGGCCCTTGCCAAGGCCCGGGAGACCGCCTCGGCGGCCGTGGCCCGCGAGGATTTCGCCGGCGCCATGCAGGCGCTCTCGACGCTCCGCGCGCCGGTGGACGCGTTCTTCCAGGACGTGACCGTCAACGCGCCCGATCCGAAGCTCCGCGAGAACCGCCTGCTGCTGCTCAACGCGCTGCGCGCCGCGACGCGGGAGGTGGCGGAGTTCGCGAAGATCGAGGGGTGAGATCGTCACGGCGGGCGGGCGCCGAGGCGTCCGCCCTCAGCGTTCCACCAGGGTGCAGCCCCGCCGGTCCTCGGCCTGCCAGCCGTGGCGCTCCAGCTCCGGGTCGAGATGCTCCTCCACGGGGTATCCGACGCAGAGATAGGCCACGAGCCGCCACGTCTCCGGTACCGCCAGGATCGCCGTGACCGCCGCCGGCTCCAGGATCGAGACCCAGCCGACGCCGAGCCCGCGCGCGCGGGCCGCGAGCCAGAAGCACTGCACCGCCCCCACCACCGAGTAGGCCAGCGTTTCCGGCATGCTCGCGCGCCCGAGGCCGAGGCCGGTCCCGGTGGCGGCGTCGCAGAACGCCGCGAGATGCACCGGCGCCTCCTTGAGGCCGGCGAGCTTGAGGGCCCGGTACTGCGCGGCACGCTCCGGATCGTAGCCCTCCGCCGCGGCGGCATTGCAACGGGCGAAGCTCTCGGCCACGCCGGCGCGCCGGCCGGGATCCGAGACGCGCACGAAGCGCCACGGGCGGCTGTTGCCGACCGACGGCGCCCGGTGCGCCGCCGCCAGGCAGGCGTGTAGATGCGCCTCATCGACCGGGTCTGCCCGGAAGCGGCGCACGTCGCGGCGCCACGCGAACAGCGCGTCGAGATCGTGCAGGAAGGCGTCGTCGAAGACGGGCGGGCCCATGATCCGCTTGGCATACCCGCAACGCCGGGCGGACCGGAACCATAAAAAAGGCCGCCCCTTCGGAGCGGCCTGAAGTCTTGGGTCTCGAAACCTCGGAGTGCCGGATCCTGGGATCCCGAACGGCGACCGAGGGCTGGGGAGCTGGGTCTCGGGCGCCGGCCGGGCAAAACCCGGCGAGGTTCACGGGCTGTTGTGTCGGTGCAACGCGGCCCGCAAAAGGCGTGAATCGGGCAGAACCGTGTTTTTTGTCGCTTGGGCGTGTCTTGTGTGACACGGACATTGCGGCCGCGTCCGCCCTTGCAGGCCGCTGCGCCGAGGCCCATCATCCGGCAAAGGATGGATGCGCGGGAGCCAAGATGACCGAACGGACGAGCGCCGGGCCGAGGCCCGACGAAGCGGCGGGCCATGTCATTCCCTTCCCTGCCCGCGCGGCTCCTCCGCAGGTCGCCTTCAACCGGGACGAGCTGCGCACGATCTTCAACATCTACGGACGGCAGGTCGCCGCAGGCGAGTGGCGCGACTACGCCCTCGATTTCCGCCGCGACAAGGCGGTGTTCTCGATCTACCGCCGCACCTCGGAGATGCCGCTCTACCGGATCGAGAAGGACCCGAAGCTCGCCCGCCGCCAGGGTGCCTTCGCGGTCATCGCCGCCAGCGGCCACGTCCTCAAGCGCGGGACCGACCTCGCCCGCGTGATCGCCGTGCTGGAACCGGCGCCCCGGGCGGTCTGACCGCCCCGGACACGCGGCTCAGGGGCAACGCTCCATGCCGTCATTCCGGGGCGCCGCAGGCGAGCCCGGAATCCAGACGCACCGGCGGAGCAAGGCTGTGTGCCGGGCGCGGGTCTGGATTCCGGGCTCCGCGAAGCGGCCCCGGAATGACCGGCGGTGATCGCTCAGGACAGGGACAGGTGCCGGACGGTCCGAGCGATCTCGGCCACCACCTCCGGCGGCAGCGGCTGGATCGGCCGCGGCGGCTCGGCGCGGCACAGGCCCATGAGGTCGGCCATGGCGTAGACCACCCGCAGGCTGGAATGCGTCCGGAACAGCGTCCAGAGCGGTTCCAGCTCGGCATTGAGCATGCGGGCCCGCTCCGTCTCGCCCGCCGCGACGGCCCGGACGATCGCCAGGCAGGTCTGCGGGAATAGCCCGCCCGCCACGCTGAACCACGCCGCGCCGCCGGCGATCAGGGCTTCGGTCACGTTCCAGTCGCCGCTGAAGCCGATCGGGAAGCCTGCCGGGACGGCCGCCTGCAGGGCTGCGACGCCAGCCGCCGCATGGGCCGGGTCGGGTGCGGCGCATTTGGCCGCCACGATCCCGGGCTGACGCGCGATCCGGCCGATCAGGTCCGGCGAGAAGCGGAAATGCGTGGTCGCCGGATTGTCGTAGAGGACGAGCGGCAGCCTGCCCGCCTCCGCCACCGCGCTGAAATGTGCTTCGACCTCGACCTCGGTGAGCGGCGTGTACGAGACGGGGGCGAGGAGCCCCGCATCCGCGCCGGCCGCCCGCGCGTCCTGCGCCAGGCGGATGGCCTCGTCGGTTCGCAGGGCACCGATGCCGACCAGGAGCGGCACCCGCCCGCCGATCGCCTCGGCGGCGATCGCGACGGCCCGGCGCCGCTCGTCCCGGGACAGGTAGGCGTAGGTGCCGGTGCTGCCGAGCAGGCCGATCGAATCGACGCCGGCTGCCGCCAGCGGCTCCAGCAGCCGGCGCAGGGCGTCGGCGTCGACCCGGCCGTCGGCGTCGCTCGGGGTGATCGGGAAGGCGGAGAGGCCGGAGATCGCGCGCATCGCCCGAGCCTAGCGCATCCGAGGGCGGCCAGACAAAAAGAAACCCCGGCGGTTTCCCGCCGGGGCTCCTCTCAACGCTCAGTCTCTGGAGCCTAGCGGCGATCGCCGATCAGGCTGAGCAGGAACTGGAACATGTTGATGAAGTCGAGATAGAGCGTCAGGGCGCCGTTCACCGACATCTTGGCCGCCATCTCGCCGTCGAAGCCGCCGTAGAGATACATCTCCTTGAGCTTCTGCGTGTCGTAGGCGGTCAGCCCCGCGAAGATCAGCACGCCCAGCACCGAGATGGCGAACTGGAGGGCCGACGAGGCGAAGAAGATGTTCACCAGCGACGCGAGGATGATGCCGATCAGGCCCATCATCAGGAACGAGCCCATGCCTGAGAGGCTACGCCGGGTGGTGTAGCCCCAGAGGCTGAGCGAGCCGAAGGCCGCCGCCGTGATGAAGAACACCTGCACCACGCTGCCGCCGGTGAAGACCAGCAGGAGCGAGGACATCGAGGCGCCCATCACCGCCGCGAAGGCCCAGAACATCGTCCGCGCCGACGAGGCCGACATGCGGTCCATCCGCATCGAGAAGACGAAGATGAACGCCAGCGGGGCGAGCATCAGGACCCACTTCAGCGGGCTGAGATAGAGGGTCTGACCGAACGGGGTCAGGATCGGGCGCGTGCCCTGGTAGGCCGCGACCGACGCCATATTCAGGCCGAGCGCGACCAGACCGGAGATGCCGAGCCCGACGACCATGTTGTTGTAGACGCCGAGCATGAACGTGCGCAGGCCCTGGTCGACTTCGACCTGGGTGCCGGCGTAGCCGGTCGGCTGCTGGGCGCCGTACCGGAAGGGGCTGTTTTCGAATGCCATGGGAGTTTCCTTGCGGAGGCTCTCTCAGCGTGGTGTTCGGGCGAGGCCCACGCAGGACCTCTGGCGCCGGGCTGGCGCCTCGATCGGGAATATGTTGCGCCCGCGTCCTCGACACAAGTCCCCGGCCACGGTTGCGGTTCGTGTTTTCCGTGTCCGGACGATGTAATTTTGTCCATCGAGCCGGGGATTAAAATGCATCTCCGACATTGCGGCCGGTATTTCGACTTCCGGTTGCCGGTCCGGGGCAGTTCGAAGGCTTCGCGGAGAGTCTTAACAGCTTCCGAATGCCGCGGCGTCGGACGGCCGCGTCACGCCAGGCTGCCGAATCCGGCGCTCTCGCGCGTCCACGCGAGGGCCTGCTCGCTCAAGGAGATCCCGAGGCCGGGCCGCGTCGGCACAACCATGCGCCCGTCCTTGAGCTCCAGGCGCTCGTTGAACAGCGGCTCGAGCCACTCGAAATGCTCGACCCAGGGCTCCCGCTGCATCGCGGCGGCGAGATGGATGTGCAGCTCCATCGAGAAGTGCGGCGCGATGGTCAGCCCGGCGAATTCGGCGAGCGCCGCCACCTTGAGGAAGGGCGTGATGCCGCCCACGCGCGGCGCGTCGGGCATCAGGTAATCGGCGCCGTTCTGGCGGATGAAGTCCCAGTGCTCGCCGACGCTCGTCAGCATCTCGCCGGTGGCGATCGGCGTATCGAGGGCGGCGGCGAGCGCCGCGTGGCCCGCGGCGTCCATGCAATCGAGGGGCTCCTCGATCCAGATCAGGTTGAAGCGCTCGAAGGTCCGGCCCATCCGCAGGGCGGTCGGCCGGTCCCATTGCTGGTTGGCGTCGACCATGAGCGGGAAGGCGTCGCCCAGATGCTCGCGCACGCGGGTCACCCGCCGGATGTCCTCGGCCCCGTCGGGCTGCCCGACCTTCAGCTTGATGCCGCCGATACCCCTCGCCCGGGAACGATCCGTGTTGACCAGCAGCTCCTCCAGCGGGGTGTGCAGGAAGCCGCCGGAGGTGTTGTAGCAGCGCACCGTGTCGCGCTGCGCCCCGAGGAGCTTGGCGAGCGACAGGCCGGCCCGCCTCGCCTTGAGATCCCACAGGGCGACGTCGAAGGCGCCGATCGCCTGGACCGCGAGGCCGCTGCGGCCGACCGAGGCGCCCGCCCAGGCGAGCTTGTCCCAGGCCTTGGCGATGTCGCTCGGATCCTCCCCGAGAAGCGCGGGGGCGAGCTCGCGCGCGTGGGCGAACTGGCCCGGCCCGCCGGCCCGCTTCGCGTAGCTGATCCCGAGGCCGCGATGGCCGGCGCTGCTCTCGACCTCGCAGAACAGGATCGCGATCTCGGTCATCGGCTTCTGGCGGCCGGTGAGGACCTTGGCGTCGCTGATCGGGGTCTTCAGCGGCAGGTAGACCGAGCGGAGCCGGATCCCGGTGACGGTCTCATCCATAGTCTGCCTCGCGAACGACGGCGGCCTCGGGCCGACGCTTCTCCATGATCGGGCAGACCGATCCTGTCCAAGCCTAAGGCTGAATGGGTCGATGCAGGACGCGCATCGATCGGCGGATATGGTCCCGGGTTGAGGTCCTCGGATGACGAGCCCTCTCCGTCATCACGAGCGGAGCGAAGTGACCCAGGGCAGCGCGACCTCGGAGACGGTGGCGCCGCCTGGATTGCTTCGCTCCGCTCGCAAAGACGGTGAGGCGGCAGCGATCTCCCGAACAGGGATCGGCGGACCGGATCGCCCGCCATCCTCAGATCTGCCGCAGATACGGCGCGGGCTTCTGCCCCAGGATCCGCCACGTGCCAGCGAGTCCGAGGAGGATCGCCAGCGCCACCGCGGCCACGGCCGCGACCAGCGCGCCCGACAGGTCGAGGCGGAAGTCGAGGTGCATGACCTTGGCGACGATCACCCAACCGGCGAGCGTCCCGGCCAGGAGGCCGAACAGGGCCGTGGCGAGGCCCAGGGCGGCGTACTCGATACCGTAGGCGGTGAGCAGCCGCGCGCGCTCGCCCCCAGCACCTTGAGCACGACGGCGTCGTAGAGCCGCGCCCGGTGCCCGGCCGCGATGGCGCCCGCCAGCACGAACAGGCTCGCCAGGACGGCGACCGCACTCGCCCCGCGGATCGCCAGAACCAGCCGGCCGACGAGGTCGCCGATGGCGTCGAGGGCATCCTTGACCCGGACGGCGCTCACCGACGGGAAGGTCTTGGCGACGTCGCGCAGAATGTGGTTCTCGGTGGCCGCATCGGTGCCGCCGGGCAGGGTCAGCGTGGCGAGGTCGGAATGCGGCGCGCCCCGGAAGGTGCCCGGCGAGAACACCATCACGAAGTTGATGCCGAGGTTGCGCCACTCCACCCGGCGCAGGTTGAAGATTGTCGCGGTGAGGTCGCGGCCGAGCACGTTCACCGTCACGGTGTCGCCGAGCTTGAGGCCGAGCTGGCGGGCGAGGTCGGCCTCGAAGGAGACCAGGGCCTCGCCCCCTGCTCGGAGCTCCACCACGCGCCCTCGGTGAGGCTGGAGCCGTCCGGCACCGTGTCGGCGTAGGTGATGCCCCGGTCGCCGTCGAGCACCCAGGCCGCGTCTTCCGGCGGCCGGATCTTGCTCGCCGGCACGCCGTTCAGGGCGACGATCCGGCCGCGCATCATCGGCACGTCCTCGACCTTGCCGT
Source organism: Methylobacterium tardum (assembly GCF_023546765.1). NCBI lineage: Bacteria > Pseudomonadati > Pseudomonadota > Alphaproteobacteria > Hyphomicrobiales > Methylobacteriaceae > Methylobacterium > Methylobacterium tardum. The sequence goes on along the minus strand of NZ_CP097484.1, from coordinate 841,856 downwards.
TGGGCGCCGAGCGCGCCAGGAACTCGCGGAACTGGGCGGCGTCCCGCGAGGGAATGTCCAGGAAGAAGAGATTCGGCGCCCGGGCCGGCAGGGTCGCGCTGATGGTGCGGCGGACATTGGCGTCGATCAGGCTGAGCGTCACGAGGAGCGTCACGCCGAGGCCGAGCGACAGGACGATGGCGGGCGTCAGGGCGCCGGGCCGGTGCAGGTTGGCGAGCGCCATCCGGGGCGCCGGCCAGCGCGGGTGCGGCAGCCGGCGGGCGAGTGCCATCAGGCCGAGCGCCACGCCATGCAGCAGGCCGAACGCGATGGCGGCGGCCGCGATGAAGATCAGCGCCACGCGCCGGTCGAAGGCGGTCGCCACCGACAGGCCGACCAGGGCCGCGAGGCTGACGGCGAGCCAGATCCGGTAGCACCAGCGCGGGCTGACGCGCGCCGGGTCGACCGTGTCGCGAAACAGCCCGGAGACCGGGACGTCGTGGGCGCGGCCGAGCGGCGTGATCGCGAAGGCGAAGGCGGTGATCAGCCCGTAGGCGGCGGCGAGCGCCAGCTCTCCCGGGGCAAGCGTCGGGTTCAGCGGCAGCGGCAGGTCGGCGGAGAACAGCGCGTCCAACAGGAAGGGCAGGCTCGCGCCGATCACGAGGCCGATCAGGGTGCCGAGGCCGGCGATGAGCATCACCTGCGTCAGATACAGGGCGACCACCTGCGAGCCCGGCGCGCCGACGCTCTTGAGGGTCGCGATCGACGGGCGCTTGCGCTCCACGAAGGCGTGGACCGCGTTGCCGACGCCGACGCCGCCGACGATCAGCGCGGTGAGCCCGACCAGGGTCAGGAACTGCGTGAAGCGCTCGATGCTCTTGGCGAAGCGCGGGTCCGCGTTGGTCCGCGAGCGGATCTCCCAGCCGGCCTCGGGGGTCGCGGCGCGGATCCGGGCCTGCGCGGCGTCGAGGTCGGCATCCGGCGCGCCGGGCGGCAGGAGGAGGCGGTAGCTCCAGCGGTTGAGGCTGCCGGGCTGGACGAGCCCGGTGGCGCGCAAAGTCGGCTCGGCGATCATCAGCCGCGGCCCGAAGCCGATGCCGCCGGCGATCTTGTCGGGCTCGGACACGATGGTGCCGCGGATCGCCACATCGTGCCCGGCGAGCGCGATCCGGTCGCCGACCTTGACGTCGAGGCGGGTGAGCAGGGCCGGGTCGGCGAGCGCCCCCGGCACCCCGTCGCGCTCCGCCAGCAGGTCGGCGAGGCGGCTGGCGGGTCGGTGGCGAGATCGCCCGCGGCCGGGTAGGTGGCGGGATCGACGGCCTTCAGCTCGACCAGGGCCGCGTCGCCGCTGCCCGCCACCGCCATGGCCCGCAGGGAGGCGACGATGTCGAGGCGGCCTTCGCGTGCGAGGGCCTGCTTCTCCGCGTCGGTCGCCTCGCGGTTGATGAGATTGTAGGCGAGGTCGCCGCCGAGGATGCGCCGGCCCTCGCGGCCGAGCCCGTCCGAGAGCGAGCGCGAGATCGACGCCACGCCCGCGATGGCCATGACGCCCAGCGCGATGCAGGCGAGGAACACCGCGAAGCCGTTGAGCCCGGCCCGCAATTCACGCAGCGCGAGGCGCAGGGTGAGCGGGATCCGGTGGGGCGCGGGGTCGGGGCGGGTGATCGTGCCGTGCATCAGGCGGTCACCGCCTCCTCGATCCGCCCCGAGCGCAGGCGCACGGTGCGGTCGCACAGGCGGGCGAGGCCGTTGTCGTGGGTGACGAGCACCAGCGTCGCGCCGCGGTCCCGCTTCAGCCGGAACAGCAGGTCGGCGATCTGGCGGCCGGTGGCCTCGTCGAGGTTGCCGGTGGGCTCGTCGGCCACCAGGATCGCCGGGTCCGGGGCGACCGCCCGGGCGATGGCGACGCGCTGCTGCTCGCCGCCCGAGAGCTGCGCCGGGTAATGGTGCAGCCGGTGCCCGAGGCCGACCGCCTCCAGCTCGGCGCGGGCGCGCTCCAGGGCGCCGGGCCGGTCGGCGAGTTCCAGCGGCAGCGCCACGTTCTCGAGCGCCGTCATGGTCGGCACGAGATGGAAGGCCTGGAACACGATGCCGATCCGACGGCCGCGGAACCGGGCGAGCGCGTCCTCGTCGAGGCGGACGAGGTCGGTCTCCTCGATCACGACGCCGCCGGAATCGGGCCGCTCCAGGCCGGCCATGACCATCAGCAGCGTCGACTTGCCGGAGCCGGACGGGCCGACGAGGCCCACCGCCTCGCCGCGGCCGACGCTCAGCGAGATGCCGCGCAGGACGTGGACGCGGGCGGCGCCGCGCCCGAGGCTGAGGTCGATGTTCGACAGCGCGATCGCGGGCTCGCGCAGCACCTTGCCTTGGCTCACCGGTGAGCCGATCTGTGGGTGATGACGAGCATGGCGCGCGAGGTCCTCGGTTGGCTTCGATCTTGGCTGCACGGGCCGCGGGTGCACCGCGATATGGGTTGGGCATTGGGGCCGCGCCATGACGGCGGCGCTGTGTTGCGGCGCACGGCCCTGTTTGCCGCAGCGCTAGCCTGTCTCGTCCTCCCTTTCATGACGGCTTCCATGACCGACGCCCACGCCGCCCCGGGCGGCCCGATCAAGCTCGTCGCCCTCGGCGACAGCCTGACCGCCGGCTACCGCCTGCCGGCCGACGCCGCCTTCCCGACGGTGCTGGAGCGCCTGCTCAAGGCCAAGGGCGCGGACGTGAGCGTGGCCAATGCCGGCGTCTCCGGCGACACCGCCACCGGCGGCCTCGACCGGGTCGACTGGTCGGTGCCGGACGGGACCGCGGGGGTGATCCTCGAACTCGGCGCCAACGACATGCTGCGCGGCACCGATCCGAAGGTGACCGAGGGCGCATTGTCGTCGATCATCGAGCGGCTGAAGGCGCGGGGCATCCCGGTCCTGCTCGCCGGCATGCAGGCCGCGCCCAATCTCGGGCCGGACTACAAGGCCCGGTTCGACGCGATCTACCCGGCGCTCGCCAAGCGGTACGACCTGACCCTCTACCCGTTCTTCCTCGACGGGATCATCGGCGACCGGGGGCAGCATCTCGACGACGGGCTGCACCCGAACCGGCAGGGCGTGGAGACCATCGCGGCCCGCATAGCGCCCACGGTCGAGGCGTTTCTGGACCGAATTCGCCAGCAGCCGGTGCGCTGATGCCGCGCCTGTTCACCGGGCTCGCCGTGCCGGCGGAGATCGCCGCGGCGCTCAAGGTCTACCAGGGCGGCTTGCCCGGCGCCCGCTGGATCGAGCCGGGGGATTTCCACGTCACCCTGCGCTTCCTCGGCGACGTCGAGGCGACCGTGGCCGACGACGTCGCCGAGGCCCTGTCGGAGATGCGGGCGCGCCCGGCCCTGACGGTGACGCTCGACGGACTCGGCATCTTCGGCGGCGACAGGCCCCGGGCGCTCTACGCGTCGGTGGTGCCGGAGGCGGGGCTGATGGATCTGCAGGCCGAGCAGGAGCGGCTCGTGCGCCGCGCCGGGGTCGAGCCGGAACGGCGGAAATTCACCCCGCACGTGACCCTGGCCCGGCTGCGGCGCGACGCCACGCCGGAGGCGACCGCGATGTACCTGTCGCAGGCCCCGGTCTTCACGCCGCTGACCTACACGTTGGACCGGGTGACGCTGTTCTCGGCGCGAGACTCGACCGGGGGCGGGCCGTATGTGGCGGAGGCGGAATTTCCGTTCGCGTGAGCTGTGCGACGGCTCGCCCTTTCATCGGTCGGTTCCAATACCTGTCCCGCGTCATTCCGGGGCTCGCCGCAGGCGAGAGCCCGGAATCCAGAACCGCTTCCGAGGCCCGGGCACGCGCGGCCCCGCGCCAAACTGAACACGCGTCGAAGTCCTGGATTCCGGGCTCCGCTGCGCGGCCCCGGAAGGACCAGCGCGTTTGACGGATCGATCCGGTTGCGCGCCGCCCTTACAGCCGCCGCAGCGCCACGCTCTCGATCCGGTGGCTCGCGCCCTTGGTGAGGATCAGGCTCGCCCGCTGGCGCGTCGGGACGATGTTCTCGCGCAGGTTCGGCAGGTTGATCGTCGTCCAGAGCCGGTCGGCGATGTCGAGCGCCTCGGTCTCGGGGATCTCGGCATATTTCCGGAAATAGGAGCGCGGGTCGCGGAAGGCGGTCTGGCGCAGCTTCATGAAGCGCGTGACGTACCAGCGGTGCAGGTCGTCCTCGTGGCCGTCGAGATAGATCGAGAAGTCGAAGAAGTCGGACACGAACGGGATCGCGGTGCCGTCGCGCGGCAGGCGAGCGGGCTGGAGCACGTTCAGGCCCTCGGCGATAAGGATATCGGGGCTCTCCACCACCCGCTCCTCGCCGGGCACCCGGTCGTAGACGAGGTGCGAGTAGAGCGGCGCGGTCACGCGCTTGTGGCCGGCCTTCACGTCGTGGAGGAAGCGCAGCAGCGCGGCGGTGTCGTAGCTCTCAGGGAACCCCTTGCGCTCCATAAGGCCATTGGCGGCCAGTTCGGCGTTCGGCAGCAGGAACCCGTCGGTGGTGACGAGGTCGACCTTGGGGGTGTTGGGCCAGCGCGCTAGCAGGGCGGTCAGGATGCGGGCCGTGGTCGACTTGCCGACCGCCACCGAGCCGGCGAGCCCGATGATGTAGGGCGCCTTGGTCTCGCGCTCGGCCAGCAGGAAGCGCTGCGTCGCCTTGAACAGCCCCTGGGTCGCCGCGACGTAGAGGGCGAGCAGACGGGACAGCGGCAGGTAGATCGCCTCGACCTCCTCCACCGAGATCGGGTCGTTGATCGATTGCAGCCGCTCCAGATCCTCCTGCTTGAGGGTGAGCGGCGTGTCGGCGCGGAGCTGGGCCCATTCCTCGCGGCTGAAGCGGCGATAGGGCGAGAGCCGGTCCGACGCGTCGAGGATCGCCTCGACCGAGCCCGGCAGCGCGGCCGCGTTCACGCGGGGCGCCTCGCGGCCTTCTCGGCGATGCCGCTCTGGGCGGTGCGCCGCTCGAGCTCGGCCATCACGTCGGCGAGTTCGACCCCGCCGGCCCGGAGCAGCACGACGAGGTGGTAGAGCACGTCGGCGGCCTCGTTCCGCAGGCCGGTCTTGTCGCCCTGCACGGCCGCGATCGCCGCCTCGACCGCCTCCTCGCCGAGCTTCTTGGCCGCCTTGGCGGGTCCCTCGGACAGGAGCTTGGCCGTGTAGGAGGTGGCCGGATCGGTCCCGGCGCGGCTCGCCACGAGGGCGGCGAGGTCGGCGAGCGTGTAGGCGGTCATGAAGCGATCTGCATGTTACGACGGCCCCATATACGGATCAGGGCCGGATTTCGGCAGGAAACTGCGCTACCGCCGGCCCGTGGGCAAGCGGGGCGGGTGAAGGCCGCCCGGCTTTGTCCGGGCCTCACCCGTTCGGTAGGTGCCGGGCGAGCGCCTCCAGCACGGCCATGCGGACGGCCACGCCCATCTCGACCTGCTCGCGGATCAGCGACTGCGCCCCGTCAGCGATCTCGGAGGAGATCTCGACGCCGCGGTTCATCGGCCCGGGATGCATCACCAGCGCGTCGGGCTTGGCGAGCGCCAGCTTCTCGCCGTCGAGGCCGAAATAGCGGAAATACTCCTTCACGGAGGGCACGAACGAGCCGTTCATGCGCTCCCGCTGCAGGCGCAGCATCATCACGATGTCGCAGCCGACGAGACCCTTCCGCATGTCCGTGAAGGTCTCGACGCCGAAGCGCTCGATCCCGGCGGGCAGCAGCGTCGAGGGCGCGATCAGGCGGACCCGTGCGCCCATCGCCTGCAGCAGGATGATGTTGGAGCGCGCCACCCGCGAGTGCAGGACGTCGCCGCAGATCGCCACCTGCAGGCCCTCGATCCGGCCCTTGTTGCGGCGGATGGTGAGGGCGTCGAGAAGCGCCTGGGTCGGGTGCTCGTGGGCGCCGTCGCCGGCATTGACCACCGCGCAGTCGACCTTGCGGGCGAGCAGGTGCACGGCGCCGGCCGATTCGTGGCGGACCACGATGATGTCGGGCCGCATGGCGTTGAGCGTCGCGGCGGTGTCGATCAGGGTCTCGCCCTTCTTCACCGAGGACGAGGCCACCGACATGTTCATCACGTCGGCGCCCAGCCGCTTGCCGGCGAGCTCGAAGGACGATTGCGTCCGCGTCGAGGGCTCGAAGAACAGGTTGATCTGCGTGCGGCCCCGCAGGGTCGTGCGCTTCTTCTCCACCTGCCGCGAGATGTCCACGGCGGATTCGGCGGCGTCGAGCAGCCCCTCGATATCGGGCCGGGTCAGGCCCTCGATGCCGAGGAGGTGCCGGTGCGGGAAGGCCGGGGGCGCGGGCGTCGTCATGATGAGGCCCGGGTGTAGGTGCGGCGGGCCGTCCCGGCAAGGCTGTTCGGCGGTCACCGGTTCCCTCACGACGCGCTCTCCTCCCTACAAGGGGGAAGAGCCGGAGGTCAGGGTGGTTCAGGATCAAGCGCAGCGGTGCCTTCTGAACCACCCCCACCCCTGACCCCTCCCCACAAGGGGGAGGGAAAAGGCGGCTGCGGCCTTTTTTCCGGCCGATGGTAACCGGACGCCCCTGCCCCACGTATCCGCCCGAACGGTCGGGAAGCATACGGATCCCGGCCCCGCGCCGCACGCCCGGGATCCAGACGCTTGGCCGCCTCCCCTGCCCTCGAAGCCCCCGAGACCGTCGACCGCCAGGGGCGCCGCTGGTTCTACCGCCACCCGCTGGTGATCCGGCTGGCGCACTGGATCAACGCCGCGGCCCTGCTGGTGCTGCTGATGAGCGGCCTGCAGATCTTCAACGCGCATCCGGCGCTCTACTGGGGCGCGACCTCGACCTTCGACAATCCGGCCCTCGCCATCACCAGCGAGCAGGGCCGCGACGGCACGAGCCGCGGCGTCGTGACGGTCGGCTCCCACACCCTCGACACGACCGGCGTGCTCGGCTTGTCGAAGGAGAGCGGCACCGAGGTGGAGCGTGCCTTCCCGGCCTGGGCGACGCTGCCGGCCAGCCAGGACCTCGCGACCGGACGGCGCTGGCACTTCCTGTTCGCGTGGCTCCTCGTGATCAACGGCGCGGTCTACCTGCTCTACGGCCTGGTCTCAGGCCAGCTCCGCCGCCGGCTGATCCCGGACGGCGACCAGATCCGCGACTTCGGCGGCTCCGTGAAGGAGCACCTGCTCCTGCGCTTCCCCGAGGGCACCGAGGCCAAGCGCTACAACGTCATCCAGAAGCTGACCTACCTCGTCCTCGTGCTCGGCCTGCTGCCCGCGATGGTGCTGGCCGGCCTCGCCATGTCGCCCGGGATGGACGCCGCCTGGCCCTGGCTGACCGAGCTGTTCGGCGGCCGGCAATCGGCGCGCAGCGTCCACTTCGTCGCCGCCGGGCTGATCGTGCTGTTCGTGGTGGTCCACGTGCTGCTCGTGATCGTGTCCGGGCTCGTCAACAACATGCGCGGCATGATCACCGGCTGGTTCAGCCTCGGCCGAGACCGGGAGACCGCACGATGATCCTCCACCGCCGCAAGCTCCTCACCGCGGGCGCGGGCCTGATGGGCACCGCCCTCCTCGGCGCCTGCGACCGGTTCGCCGGGAGCGAGACGGGGCAGCGCACCCTCAAGGTCGGCGAGGATGCGAACGCCTACGTTCAGCGCCTGCTGATGTCCCCCACGACCCTGGCCCGGGAATTTCCGGCCTCGATGATCTCGCCCTGGTTCAAGCCGAACGGGACCATCGAACCGCCGGACCGCGCCTACCGGGCGCTGGCCGCGCAGAAATTCTCGGACTTCAAGCTGACGGTGGACGGGCTGGTCCAGACGCCGCTCGCGCTCAGCCTCGCGGACCTGCGCGCCCTGCCCACTCGCACCCAGATCACCCGTCACGATTGCGTGGAGGGCTGGAGCTGCATCGGGCAGTGGAGCGGCGTGCCGCTCGCCGAGGTGCTGAAGAAGGCCGGGCTGAAGCCGCAGGCGCGCTACGCGGTGTTCCACTGCGCCGACACGCTGGAATATGCCGGGAGCCAGGACGGGGCGGCGCTGCTGCGGCCCGGCCATCCGGGCGCGGTGCGCGACGCCTACATCCAGCTCGCCGCCGCTGAGGATTGGGGCGGCGCGCCCACTGCAACCGACACGCCCAAGGACGATTGGGGCCAGGGCAGCCCGGCCCCGGAGCCCGAAGATAAGCGCATCCCGATCCGCTACTACGAGAGCATCGACCTCTACGACGCCGTCAACCCGCAGACGATCCTGGCCTACGACCTCAACGGCAAGCCGCTGCCGGTCTCGAACGGGGCGCCCCTGCGCCTGCGGGTCGAACGCCAGCTCGGCTACAAGCAGGCCAAGTACGTGATGCGGGTCGAGATGGTGGAGTCGCTCGCCGGGATCGGCCAGGGCAGCGGCGGCTACTGGGAGGACCGCGGCTACGAATGGTACGCGGGGATCTGAGACGCCGGCTCGGCCAAACGCCCCGCCATTTGACAACCCGCCGCCCGTGACCCACTTGTGCCCGGCGCGCGGCCCCGGCCCGACGGCGGGCATACGTCCCACGCGAATTACGAACAGAATTCGTCCGTCGAGCCCAGGCCCCGTCAGGGGCAGAGGTCTGAATGAAAGTCGTCGTCGTCGAGTCGCCGGCCAAAGCCAAGACGATCAATAAGTATCTCGGCCGCGACTATGAAGTCATTGCCTCCTTCGGGCATATCCGCGACCTGCCGCCCAAGGACGGCTCGGTGGATCCCGAGCAGGACTTCCACATGGTCTGGGAACTGGCCGACCGCGGGGCGAGCCGGGTCTCGGAGATCGCCAAGGCGGTCAAGGGCGCCGACAAGCTGATCCTCGCCACCGACCCGGATCGCGAGGGCGAGGCGATCTCCTGGCACGTGCTGGAGGCGCTCACCGCCCGCAAGGCGCTCAAGGGCATCCCGGTCGAGCGCGTGACCTTCAACGCCATCACCAAGGCGTCGGTCGAGCAGGCGATGCGCAAGCCGCGGGAGATCGACCAGGCGCTGGTCGACGCCTACCTGGCGCGCCGGGCGCTCGACTACCTCGTGGGCTTCAACCTCTCGCCGGTCCTGTGGCGCAAGCTGCCGGGCGCCCGCTCGGCCGGGCGCGTGCAGTCGGTGGCGCTCCGCCTCGTCGTCGAGCGCGAGATGGAGATCGAGCGGTTCAAGCCGCGCGAGTACTGGACGCTCATCGCCACGCTGACGACCGCCGACGGCGCGACCTTCGAGGCCCGGCTCGTGGGCGCCGACGGCAAGCGCATCCAGCGCCTCGACGTCGGAACCGGCGAGGAAGCCGCCGCCTTCAAGCGCGACCTCGAACTCGCGACCTTCCAGGTGGCGAGCGTCGAGGCGAAGCCCGCCAAGCGCCACCCGCAGCCGCCCTTCACCACCTCGACCCTCCAGCAGGAGGCCTCGCGAAAACTCGGGATGGCGCCGGCCCAGACCATGCGGGTCGCTCAGCGCCTCTACGAGGGCGTCGATATCGGCGGCGAGACGGTCGGCATCATCACCTACATGCGGACCGACGGCGTCGACATGGCGCCGGAGGCGATCCAGGACGCCCGCCGGGTGATCGGCAAGGAGTTCGGCGACCGCTACGTGCCGGACGTGCCGCGCAAGTACAGCGTCAAGGCCAAGAACGCCCAGGAGGCCCACGAGGCGGTGCGCCCCACCGACATGGGCCGCCTGCCCAAGACGGTGGCGCGCCACCTCGAACCCGAGCAGGCCCGGCTCTACGAGCTGATCTGGACCCGCACCATGGCGAGCCAGATGGAATCGGCCGAGCTGGAGCGGACCACCGTCGATGTCACCGCCAAGGTCGGACCGCGAACCATCGACCTGCGCGCCACCGGGCAGGTGGTGAAGTTCGATGGCTTCCTCGCCCTCTATCAGGAAGGCAAGGACGACGAGGAGGACGAGGAGAGCCGCCGCCTGCCGCCGATGAAGGCCGGCGACCCGCTCAAGCGCGAGCGGATCAGCTCGACCCAGCACTTCACCGAGCCGCCGCCGCGCTACTCCGAGGCGAGCCTCGTGAAGCGCATGGAGGAGCTCGGCATCGGCAGACCCTCGACCTACGCGGCCGTGCTGCAGACTCTTCGGGATCGCGAATACGTAAAAATCGAAAAAAAGCGGCTGCAGCCGGAGGATAAGGGGCGGCTCGTCACGGGCTTCCTCGAGAGCTTCTTCAGGCGCTACGTCGAGTACGACTTCACCGCCGATCTGGAGGAGCAGCTCGACCGCGTCTCCAACGCCGAGATCGACTGGCGGGCGGTGCTGCGCGACTTCTGGCGCGACTTCTCGGCGGCGATCGGCGAGACCAAGGAGCTGCGCGTCACCGACGTGCTGGAGGCGCTGAACGGCCTGCTCGGCCCGCACATCTTCCCCGACAAGGGCGACGGCTCGAACCCGCGCACCTGCCCGACCTGCGGCTCCGGCCAGCTGTCGCTGAAGCTCGGCAAGTTCGGCGCCTTCATCGGCTGCTCGAACTACCCGGAGTGCAAGTACACCCGCCAGCTCTCGGCCTCTGGCGTCGATGGCGAGGGTGACGGCTCCTCGGCCGAGGGCGGTCAGCCGGGCGTGCGCGTGCTGGGCGACGATCCCGCGACCGGCCTGCCGGTGACGCTGCGCGACGGCCGGTTCGGGCCGTTCCTGCAGCTCGGCGAGGCCTCCACCGAGAAGGGCGCCGAGAAGCCGAAGCGCTCGTCGCTGCCGAAGGGGCTCAGCCCCTCGGATGTGGATCTGAACAAGGCGCTGGCGCTGCTGTCGCTGCCCCGCGAGGTGGCGCGCCACCCTGAGACCGGCGAGCCGATCCTGGCCAATCTCGGCCGGTTCGGGCCCTACGTGCAGCATGGGAAGACCTACGCCAATCTCGGCAAGGACGACGACGTGCTAGAGATCGGCGGCAACCGCGCCATCGACCTGATCGTCGCCAAGGAACAGGGCGGCGGGCGCGGTCGCCCGGCTGCCGATCCGGGCCGGCCGCTCGGCAAGGATGAGACGAGCGGGCGCGACCTCGTGGTCAAGGCCGGCAAGTACGGCCCTTACGTCACGGACGGCGAGGTGAACGCCACGCTGCCGAAGACGATGGCCGCCGAGGCGTTGACGCTGGACGAGGCGATCGCCCTGGTGAATGCCAAGCGCGCCGCAGGCGGTGGCAAGCCGGCCAAGCGCGGGGCGGTCCGGAAGAGTTCGGCGCGCAAGGCGAGCGGCGACAAGCCGGCGGCGAAGAAGACCGCCGCCAAGAAGCCGGCGGCCAAGAAGGCGGCTGCGAAGAAGTCGAGCGCGGGCTGAGAGGGCCCGCTGACGGGGCCGAAAGGCCCGGTCCTTGCAAGCGGAGCGAAGCAATCCCGGGCGCCCCGAGGCTGTCGGGCGTGGCGCCGACTGGGTTGCTTCGCTCCGCTTGCAACGACGTGGGTGCGGCAGAGGCAGCGTTGCCGCCCCCTCACCGCAGGCTGCACTCAGCGATCGGGATCAGACCAGGTAGGTGATCGTCGCCGCGACCGCGGTCGCGAAGGTCGCCAAGGTGATCGTGGTGGCGTTGACCAGCGCGCGGGCGGGCGGCACGCCGGCCGCATCGTCATCGCAACCGAAGGCGGCGCCGGCCGCGTGCTCGAAGCGGATCAACGTGAGGCGGCGAGCCTCGATCGCGGCGTCGCTCATGGACTGCGGCTCCCTGACCACGGTCAAGATTATCTCCGCCATCAACGTCGATTGTCCCGTTCTGTTCCGGTGCAGGCTGTGGAAGCCGGACGGGGCGGTCACGAGAAAGCCTTAACCCATTGTTGTGCAACGTCGTGATGACAGACGGCCCTGCCGGTCCAGGCATCGGCGCCGTTCCGGCCCTCGCTCGCGGCAGCGCAGCATGCGATGATGCGCGCGCGTCGCCGGAGGGCGAACGGCTTTGATGTTTACGGTTTGTTCCGCTATCATGCGGGGATGAAGGCGCATGCTCCACGACCCAAGACCCGTCTGCGCGAAGTCGAGCCGGCCGATGCGCCGCGCCCGCGGAGGCCGCGCGTGAGCGATCCGGCGCGGGACCTGTTCGGGCCGGGCAAGGGCCCGGCCGCCCGGCCGCCCGAGCCGCGGCGGCGCCTGGACGCCTCGGCCTCCGTGGCGACGCTCGCGGCCGCCGAGCCGGAGGGCGGCTACACCGCCTCCGACATCGAGGTGCTGGAAGGCCTGGAGCCGGTCCGGCGCCGGCCCGGCATGTATATCGGCGGCACCGACGAGCGGGCCCTGCACCACCTCTTCGCCGAGGTGATCGACAACTCGATGGACGAGGCGGTCGCCGGCCATGCCAGCTTCATCGAGGTCGAGCTGGAGGAATCCGGCGCCCTCGTGGTCACCGACAACGGCCGCGGCATCCCGGTCGACCCGCACCCGAAATTCCCCGGCAAGTCGGCGCTCGAGGTCATCATGACCACGCTGCACGCCGGCGGTAAGTTCGACTCGAAGGTCTACGAAACCTCGGGCGGCCTGCACGGCGTCGGCATCTCGGTGGTGAACGCGCTCTCCGACCTGCTCGAGGTCGAGGTGGCGCGCAACCAGACCCTCTACCGCCAGACCTTCTCGCGCGGTCATGCGCAGGGGGCCTTGGAGCTGGTCGGCCGGGTCCAGAACCGCCGCGGCACCCGGGTCCGCTTCCATCCCGATGCCCAGATTTTCGGATCGCTGAAGTTCGACCCGCGCCGCCTGTTCAAGATGGCGCGCTCGAAGGCCTACCTGTTCGGCGGCGTCGAGATCCGCTGGCGCTGCGCCCCTGCCCTCCTCGAAGGGCTGGCGGATGTGCCTGCGGAAGCCGTGCATCGCTTCCCCGACGGGTTGCGCGACTATCTCGCCCGGGACATCGACGGCAAGGAGCTCGTCACCGACGCCATGTTCTCCGGCAAGATCACCAAGCCGGGCTCGCACGGGTCGCTCGAATGGGCGGTGGCCTGGATGGTCGCCGAGGACGGGTTCTCGCACTCCTACTGCAACACCATCCCGACGCCCGAGGGCGGCACCCACGAGGCCGGCCTGCGCGTCGCGCTGCTCCGGGGCTTGCGCGAGCATGCCGAGCGGGTGAACCAGGCCAAGCGCATGACGGCGGTCACTACCGACGACGTCATGGCGACCTGCGCGTCGATGCTCTCGGTGTTCATCCGCGAGCCCGAGTTCCAGGGCCAGACCAAGGACAAGCTCGCCACCGTGGAGGCCCAGCGCATCGCCGAGACGGCGGTGCGCGACGCCTTCGACCATTGGCTCGCCGCCTCCCCGGCCCAGGCCAACAAGGTGCTCGACTGGGTGATCGACCGGGCCGAGGAGCGCCTGCGCCGCCGCCAGGAGAAGGAGGTCGCCCGCAAGAGCGCGACCCGCAAGCTCCGCCTGCCCGGCAAGCTCGCCGATTGCTCGGCGGCCGGCACCGCGGGCTCGGAGATCTTCATCGCCGAGGGCGACTCGGCCGGCGGCTCCGCCAAGCAGGCCCGCGACCGGGCGACCCAGGCGATCCTGCCGCTGCGCGGCAAGATCCTGAACGTCGCCTCGGCCTCGCGCGACAAGCTCGGCGCCAACCAGCTGATCTCGGATCTCACCCTGGCGCTCGGCTGCGGCACCGGCGCGGCCTTCCGCGAGACGGATCTCCGCTACGACAAGGTGATCATCATGACGGACGCCGACGTCGACGGCGCCCACATCGCCTCGCTGCTGATCACCTTCTTCTACCGCCAGATGCCGAGGCTGATCGACCGCGGCCACCTCTACCTCGCGATCCCGCCGCTCTACCGGCTGCAGCAGGGCTCGAAGGTCGCGTACGCTCGGGACGACGCGGATCGCGAGCGGATCATCAAGACGGTGTTCAAGGGCGGCAAGGTCGAGATCGGGCGGTTCAAGGGCCTCGGCGAGATGATGCCGGCGCAGCTCAAGGAGACCACCATGGACCCGAAGAAGCGCACGCTGCTGCGCGTCGCGGTCCTGGACGAGGCCCGGGAATCGACCGGCGACACGGTCGAGCGCCTGATGGGCAACAAGCCCGAGGCGCGCTTCGCCTTCATCAGCGAGCGCGCGGCCTTCGCCGAGGGCGCCGACCTCGACATCTGACGTTGTCGCACCGACGCGGCTTGGCCGCGTCGGTCGTTGGGTCACGGGCTTCGGTCGCGGCTTATCGGGGCGCCGGGATCACCTTCGCGGGGTCGAAGGGCTGGGCGGCCGCCACCGTGTCCTTGCTCATGTTGAGGACCGCGGCGTACCGGTCACCGCCGGGCCGCAGCACAAGGGCGCCCGGCTCCACCGCGATCAGCTTGCTGCCCAGTCCGAGGAAGCCGCCGACATCGATCACCACCGCCCGGAGCAGGCCGCCGTCGGTGATCAGGAGGTCCTCGATCTTGCCGACGCTGTCGCCCGCGGCGTTGCGTACGGCCACGCCGATCATCTTGGTGCTCAGGAAGGCGGCGGGCTTGAGTCCCCGACGCTTGGCGGCGTCCTCGGCGCTCGCCGCCTCCGTCAGCCGCCCGACGCCCTCACCGTCCGTCGAGGTGCCCGGCCCCGTGCCCGGCAGGACCGTATTCTTGCCGATCACGGTAGCGTCCTGCGCGGCCGCAGATGTGCCCGCCAGAGCGAGGGCGGCGAGCGACAGGAGAAGGATTGGGCTTCGCATGGCTGATCGCTCCGGTGCGCCCGGTCCGTCACGGGGTCCCGTCGCTGGTTGCCCGGGGGGCGCCGCCGTCTCAATCGCGGGCGGCCCGCGCGGTTCCGGCCGTCCCTGTCGCACCCGGGCCGCTAGGTGGGCCGCTCGAAACGCGGAAGGGCCCGGCCTTGCGGCCGGGCCCTTCCGTTGCGCGGAGCCGGTCGTGCCGGCTCTGCACCCTGATCTTAGTACGAGCCGAACTTGTAGTTCAGGCCGGCGCGGACCACGGCGAACTCCGTGTTGGCAGCCGCGCCGTTGAGGTAGGCGGTGCCGTTCGGGGCCAGCAGGTTGCCGTAGAACACGCCGCCGGCGGTGTTCTTCTGGCGGTCGAGGTTCACGTACAGGCCTTCGACCTTCAGCGTCACGGCGGACGAGCGGAAGAAGTTCAGGAACGAGTCGGTCGGGAGGGCGTACTCGATGCCGCCGCCGACCGCGTAGCCGGTGCGGAAGCTGTCGCGGAAGCGGTTGCCGGAGAAGTTCTGATCGTCCTGGCCCGAGCCGTAGGCGAAGCCGCCGGTGCCGTACACGAGGGTCCGGTCGAAGGCGTAGCCGAGACGGCCGCGGACGGTGCCGAAGTAGTCGAGGCCGTTGCCGCTGGTGGCGACGAAGGCGCGCGGCGGGAGGAAGGCGAGGCCGGTGTTGCCGGTGAAGGCGTAGTTCTGGGTGGCATTGGCGCGGCGGGCGAAGTCGACGTACTGGGCGTCGGCCTCGAAGCCGATCACGACACCCGAGCCCGGCGTGAACTGGTAGTTGTAGCCGATCTGGGCGCCGCCCGAGAAGCCGTCGTTGTTGCTGCGGTTGTTGACGCTGACGACGCCGGCGGTGCCGGGCGAGTTGATCAGCGAGCCGGCCGGCAGCGCGTAGTTGGTGGTGTTGCGGCTGTTGGCGTCGAAGCCGTAGCCGGCGTTCACACCGACGTAGAAGCCGGTCCAGGTGAAGACCGGCACCGGCGTGAACACCGGCGGCGGCGCGGCGCGGCGCGGCAGATCGGCCGCGGACGCGGCAGCCGTCATGCCGGCCAGCACGGTGGATGCGAGGAGGAGCTTCTTCATGGTGTCGTGGGTCCTGGTTTGGCTTGAGCCGGCGGCCTGCGAGGCGCTCTGGGATGGCGTGTCTGTCGCTTTCCTGCAACAAGCATCCTCAGACTAGCCTGATCGCGTCAACGAAAGATGAAGACTAACGCCCCGTATCCCGCAGCACAGGCGCCTTTCGTCTCGCCACTGGCGGCATAGACCGTCGAAAAGGCC
The DNA here is from genome assembly GCF_023546765.1 of Methylobacterium tardum. Taxonomy (NCBI): domain Bacteria; kingdom Pseudomonadati; phylum Pseudomonadota; class Alphaproteobacteria; order Hyphomicrobiales; family Methylobacteriaceae; genus Methylobacterium; species Methylobacterium tardum. The sequence goes on along the minus strand of NZ_CP097484.1, from coordinate 825,986 downwards.
CAGACGATTGTCCGGAACTTGTGGACCCGATGCGCGCCCGATCGCAGGCACCGGGTTCGACATTGTCCGCCGCCGTGGAGAGAGGCCGTCGGGCCGGCGTTTTATTTCGGCACATCTGCCAAGCGGCCGACGTCCCGGCGTAAGGCGGTGGTTAACCGTGTTGCCCGATGGTCCGGGGCCGGCGTATCGGCCGGTGAGGGTTTGGCCATGTACATCCGCGACGCGCGGGACGCGAAGCCGTTCGGCAGGCGTCGGACTCGGGTCGAAGCGGGCGGCGACTTGGCACCCGCAGGGGCTGATCGGCTCAGACCCGATCGGCCGGCGAGCCCGCTCGGCTGGGCGCTGCGGATCTCGGGGGTCGCCGGCCTCTCGGCAATCGCCGCCATCTCGTACCTGGCCCGTGTGAATCAACCGAGCCCGGCCCCTGCCTGGGCCGCCCTCGACGGACGTCAGGTGCTCGCCGACCCTGAGACGACCGGCGCGATAATTGCCGCCGGGGCCGCCGCGGTCACGCGCCTGGACCCCTGCCAGAGGCCCGCCGCCGATCGCCTCAGGCCCTGATCGCTTGTGCGCCGCGGCGTCTTGGTGCGCATTGCGAGATTGACAAGCCGCGCCAAGGCCCTAACTGACAGAAAGCATGCGCCCCGCGGCCCCGGGAGCATCCGAGCGTCCCGCGCGTGCCTTACCCAGCCGTTGCCGCGACGATGTCCATCGCGCCGGCCGGGCGCGCAACGGTTCCTGATTGCAGATGCCTTTTTCCGACCTGGGACTGAGCGAGAAAGTCCTGAACGCCGTCGAGACGGCGGGTTACACCGAGCCGACGCCGATTCAGGCCGAAGCCATCCCCCATGTGCTGGCGCGCCGCGACGTCCTCGGCATCGCGCAGACCGGAACCGGCAAGACCGCAGCCTTCACGCTGCCGATGCTGACGCTTCTGGAGAACGGCCGCGCCCGGGCCCGGATGCCGCGCACGCTGATCCTGGAGCCGACGCGCGAGCTGGCCGCCCAGGTGGTTGAGAACTTCGACCGCTACGGCACCAATCACAAGCTCAACGTGGCGCTGATCATCGGCGGCGTGTCCTTCGCCGATCAGGATGCCAAGCTGATGCGCGGCACCGACGTGCTGATCGCGACGCCGGGCCGCCTCCTCGACCATTTCGAGCGCGGCAAGCTGCTGCTCACCGGCGTCGAGCTTCTGGTGATCGACGAGGCGGACCGCATGCTCGACATGGGGTTCATCCCGGATATCGAGCGCATCGTGAAGATGGTGCCGTTCACCCGGCAGACGCTGTTCTTCTCCGCGACCATGCCGCCGGAGATCGAGCGGCTGGCCGACATGTTCCTGCACAACCCGCAGCGGGTCGAGGTCGCCCGGCCCGCCTCCACCGCGACCACGATCACCCAGCGCCTGGTCGCCACCGGCTCGGAGGGCCATGCCAAGCGCGAGCGCCTGCGGGACCTGATCCGCGGCGAGGGTGAGCTCAACAACGGGATCATCTTCTGCAATCGCAAGCGCGATGTCGCCCTGCTCCAGAAATCCCTGGTGAGCCACGGCTTCGACGCCGCCGCTCTGCACGGCGACATGGATCAGCGCGCGCGCACCACCGCCCTCGACGCGTTCCGCAACGGTGACACCGCTCTGCTGGTCGCCAGCGACGTCGCGGCCCGGGGCCTCGACATCCCGGCGGTCAGCCACGTCTTCAACTTCGACGTGCCGCACCATCCGGAGGATTACGTCCACCGGATCGGCCGCACCGGCCGCGCCGGCCGCGCCGGCACGGCCTACACCCTCGTGTCCCCGGAAGATTCCCGCTCGCTCGGGGCGATCGAGGCGCTGATCGGTCAGCCGATCCCCTGGCTCGATGGCGACCTGTCGACGGTGGCTGAGACCGCCTCCGAGACCGGCACGCGCCACCGCGGCCGTTCGGGCGACAGCCGCCGCGGCGGGCGCACGGCCAAGGCCGGAGGGCGGAGCGCCGGCGAGGCCTCGGACAAGCCCAAGGCCCGCGGCGGACGCGGCGCGGCGGCCGCTCCGCGCATCGAGACACCGCGGCCCGAGCCCCGCCGCGAACCCGTGCGCGAGGAGCGCGGGCGCCGGAATGAGTCCGAGGGCGAGACGCCCATCGGATTGGGTTCGCATGTTCCGGCTTTCCTTCTTCGACCAGTCCTGGCGAAGAAGGACAAGTAACAGGATTCTTTTCGGGCTTAACTGTCCAGCTACCAAGCTGTCTTAGACCAGTCTTGGGCGGCGATGCATCGGAGCATCGGCCGTCCGAGGCGGCAGGACACGGATGAGCCAGGAGACCTATTCGGATCGGGACCGGAGCTTCGCCCTGGCGAAGCGGACTCACGACCTGATCCGTGATTATGGCCCCTCCGCGACGCCGCGCGCCTACGCGGTCTGGTACGCCTACGTGTCGGGGGAGCTTCCGCTGCTAAGCGACGCGGTGAAGCGGCTCACCGCGCAGAACGGCTGCCTCACCGAGGCCGACATCGACGATCTGCACGAGAGCTATCTGGACGGGCGCCGGCTGGCGAGCGCCACCGGCGAGATCAGCCGCGTCGTGCTGAGCGAGATCGCCGCCATCACGGAGATCCTCGACCTGTCGCTCGGGTCCACGGCCCAGTACGGCGAATCCCTGCGCGGCCTGGCGCAGGATCTGGCGCAAGGCCTGCCCAACCGGGCCCGGCTCGGCGAGATCGTCTCGACGTTGGTGTCCACGACCCGCGAGGTGGCGGTCAACAACCGGGTTCTCGAGGCGCGCATGCGCGAGACCCGCAGCGAGATCGAGACCCTGCGCGAGAAGCTCGAGGCGACCCGGCTGGAGAGCCTCACCGACGCGCTGACCGGCCTGTCGAACCGCAAGCATTTCGAGGAGACCCTGAAGGCGACCCTGGAGGCCGCCCGCGGGCGCGCCGTCCCGATGAGCCTGATCATCCTCGATATCGACTTCTTCAAGCGCTTCAACGACCTGTACGGCCATCTCACGGGCGATCAGGTCTTGCGGCTCGTCGCGATCGTGATGCGGGAGAATGCCGGCAAGGACGCGCATCTCGCCCGGTTCGGCGGCGAGGAATTCGGTATCGTGCTGCCGGGGACGGACCGCGCCGCGGCGCGTCAGGTGGCCGAGACCGTCCGCACCAGCGTGATGGGGCGCGAACTGGTCAAGCGCTCCACGGGCGAGTCGCTCGGCAAGGTCACCGTGTCGCTGGGGATCGCGGTGTACCGCCAGGGCGACACGCCGGCCTCGCTGATGGAGCGGGCCGATCTCTGCATGTTCGCCGCCAAGCGTGGCGGGCGCAACCGGGCCGTGGACGACACGGCCGAGGCGCTGTCCCAGGTGGCCTGAACAGCGGGCCGTCAGGCCCGGGCCGGCACCCGGTCGGCCGAGACCGGCGTGATCGCCACCGATTCGCCGCAGCCGCAAGCCGAAGTCTGGTTCGGATTGTTGAAGACGAATTGCGACGCCAGCTTATTGGTCGTGAAATCCATCTCGGTGCCGAGCAGGAACAGCACCGCCTTCGGGTCGACGAAGACGCGCACGCCGCGATCCTCGACCACGTCCTCACCGGGCTTGACCGCCTCGGCATATTCCATCGTGTAGGACATGCCGGCGCAGCCGCCGTTGCGGACGCCGACGCGGAGCCCGGCGATCGGCCGGTCGGCCTCCGCCATGATCGCCTTGATCCGATCGGCGGCCCGATCGGTCAGCGAGAGAACCTTGAACCCAGTCGACATCGTCACCCTCCCGCCCATCCGGGTTCAAGGCCCGGGGACGTGCATTCTGACGCTCACAAGATAAGCATTGGTTTGAGGCCGGTCCACCGCGCCCGGGTCACACCCGCCCGGCATTCGGCGTCTGCGCGCGCGGCGCGCCCGTGTGGACGCTCCGGATGACGCGTCTGCGCCGTCGTTCCGGAGCGCCGCGGGCGCGCCCGGAACCGGAGGGGCACGCCGGAGGCGGGCAATCCGGACACGCCGACGCGCCCAGAACTTGCTCCGACAGCGGATCTGGATTCCGGGCTCCGCTGCGCGGCCCCGGAATGACATTGGAGGAGCGGCCGCGCGCGCCTGTCAAACCCGAAGACCGCCCGGGAGAGGGGACTTGCGCGTCATCCGGGACGATGCGCGGCTGTCGCGTGCCGACGCGACGCGCCTCAGGCGGCCCCGGCGGTGAGCTGCGCGAAGGTTGCGAGATCGACGTTGCCGCCGCTGATCACCACCCCGACCCGCTTGCCCCGGACATCCACCAGCCCGTTGAGCACCGCCGCCGCGGCGAGGCAGCCGGTCGGCTCGACCACGATCTTCATCCGGCTCGCGAAGAACCGCATGGCCTCGGCGAGCTGGGCGTCCGAGACCGTGACGATGTCGGCGACGTGCGCGCGGATGATCGCGAAGGTGAGGTCGCCCAGCGCCGTCGACTGCGCGCCGTCGGCGATGGTGCGGGGCACCGGGATCGTCACCACCTGCCCCTCCCGGAACGAGCGCTGGCCGTCATTGCCGGCCTCGGGCTCGACGCCGATCACCCGGCAGCCCGGGGACAATTCCGCGGCGGCGAGGGCGCAGCCCGCGAGCTGGCCGCCGCCGCCGAGGCAGGCCACCAGCACGTCGAGTTCGCCCACGGTCTCGATCAGCTCCTGCGCCAGGGTCCCCTGCCCGGCGATGACGTCGGGATGGTTGAACGGCGGGATCAGCGTCAGGCCGCGGGGCCCCGCGATCGACCGGCCGAGCGCCTCGCGGTCCTGGCTGTAGCGGTCGTACAGGATCACCTCGGCGCCGTAGCCGCGGGTGCCCTCGATCTTCGCCGCCGGCGCGTCCTCCGGCATGATGATCGTGGCCGGGGCGCCGAGCAGGCGGCAGGCCAGGGCGACCGCCTGGGCGTGGTTGCCCGACGAGAAGGTGATCACCCCGCGGGCGCGCTCCGCCTCCGGCAGCGCGCTGATGGCGTTGTAGGCCCCGCGGAACTTGAAGGCCCCGGCCCGCTGCAGGTTCTCGGCCTTGAAGAACAGTTTCGCGCCGGTCATCGCGTCGGCGGTGCGGGAGGTGAGCACCGGCGTCCGGTGCGCGGCCCCCGCGATGCGCTCGGCCGCGCGCGCCACGTCGGCATAGGTGGGCAGGCCGGAGGCCGCCGCGCCGTGTTCGCCCTGCATCGGATCCCGCCTCGTTCCCGCTCTGCGTGAGCGCGACTCATACGGGCGATCGGGCCCGCGCGCATCCCAGGCTCATGCACAGCCGGAAGCGGAGCCATTCGCCGGCTCGGGGCTTATCCTGGCACGGCCAGCTTGGCCGGAACGCTGGGGGGCGTCACCATGCAGATGGAAGTCGGGGACAGGATTTCGGTTGGCCCGTCAGCCTGCGAGGTAGTCTCGTGAGCGCCTGGGCCCGCGAGCGGCCTTCGGACGACGGGGCAACCGCAGTCACGTTCCGGGGCCGCGGCCTGGCACTGAGGTCCGGTACGCGGCTGATCCTGCTCGTCTGCCCGCTCTGCTCGCAGCGCAATGCGCAGCGCGGCGCCGAGCAGGGCATCTGCGAATGGTGTGCCTACGTGCCGTCACCGGAGCAGGCGGAGCCGGTGGAGGCGGTCGGCGGCTGAGAACGGCGCTGCGGCCGAGTATGGCCGCAGACGCACAGATCCCGACTACGTATGGATCACCTTCCCATACGCATCGAGCACGCTCTCGTGCATCATCTCGCTGAGCGTCGGGTGCGGGAACACCGTGTGCATCAGCTCCTCCTCGGTGCTCTCCAGGTTCATCGCCACCACATAGCCCTGGATCAGCTCGGTCACCTCGGCGCCGACCATGTGGGCGCCGAGCAGCTGGCCGGTCTTGGCGTCGAACACGGTCTTGATCAGCCCGTCCGGCTCGCCGAGGGCGATCGCCTTGCCGTTGCCCGCGAAGGGGAAGCGGCCGACCTTCACGGCAAACCCCTGCTCCTTGGCCTTGGCCTCGGTCAGCCCGACGCTGGCGATCTGCGGCTGGCAATAGGTGCAGCCCGGGATCTTGGCCTTGTCCATCGGGTGGGTGTGCAGGCCCTTGATGGTCTCGATGCAGATGACCCCCTCGTGCTCGGCCTTGTGGGCGAGCATCGGCGGGCCGGCGACGTCGCCGATCGCGTAGAGGCCGGGCACGTTGGTGCGGCCGAGCCCGTCCGTCACCACGATCCCGCGGTCGATCTTCACCCCGAGCTTTTCGAGGCCGATATTCTCGATGTTGCCGACCACGCCCACCGCCGAGATCAGTTTTTCCGCGGTGATGGTTTGTGACTTTCCATCGCCGCCCTCGATGGTCGCCGTGATGGAGTTCGCGCCCTTCTCGACCTTCGTGACCTTGGCGCCGGTGAGGATCTTGATGCCCTGCTTCTCGAACCGCTTGCGGGCGAGGCCGGCGATCTCGGCATCCTCCACGGGCAGGATCTGCGGCAGCAGCTCCACCACGGTCACCTCGGCGCCCATGGTGCGGTAGAACGAGGCGAACTCGATGCCGATGGCGCCCGAGCCCATCACCAGCAGGCTCTTGGGCATCGTCTCGGGGACCATGGCCTCGTAGTAGGTCCAGATCAGCTTCTTGTCGGGCTCGATCCCGGGGATGGCGCGGGGGCGCGCGCCGGTCGCCACGATGATGTGCTTGGCCTGGTAGGTGCCGGCGCCCTTGGCGCCCTTCGGCGGCTCGGCGCGCTTGGTCTCCTTCACGGTGACCTGGCCGGGCTGGTTGCCCTTCGCGACGCTGTCGACCGCCGCCTCGCCCCAGATCACGTCGACCTTGTTCTTCTTGAGCAGCATGCCGACGCCGCCGTTGAGCCGGGCCGAGACGCCGCGGGAGCGCTTGACGATGGCGGCCGTGTCGAACCCGACCTTGTCGGCCGTCAGCCCGTAATCGCCGGGGTGCTGGAAGTAGTGAAAGATCTCGGCCGAGCGGAGCAGGGCCTTGGTGGGGATGCAGCCCCAGTTCAGGCAGATTCCGCCGAGATGCTCGCGGTCGACCACGGCGGTCTTGAAGCCGAGCTGCGCCGCGCGGATCGCCGTGACGTAGCCGCCGGGCCCGGCGCCGATGATGAGGACGTCGTAGGTGTCGGACATTTACCTCTCCGCGAACGCCTCTCCCCCTTGTGGGGAGGGGGCTGGGGGTGGGGGTAGCTCCGCCTGGCCGGCTGAATCCGGAAGAGGCGCGTTGGATGCGGCAAGGGCCGCGTGGATCGTGTCGAGGACGGTGTCGATCTCCCGCAGGACCATGCGGTTCGGGAAACGCAGGACGCGGAAGCCTTCGGAGCGAAGATAGGCATCCCGGCGGGCATCGTAGGCCGTGCTGGCCTCGAAGCTGTGCTGCTCACCGTCGACCTCGACGATGAGCCGGGCCGTCAGGCAGCAGAAATCCGCCACGTAAGGGCCGAGCGCGACCTGCCTGCGGAAATGCGAGCCGTCCACCGGCAGGCGGTGGCGCAGGTGCCACCAGAGCCGCTTTTCCGCCTCCGTGAGCGAACGCCGCAGCGTCTTCGCGTTCGCGGCCGCTCTGGGCGAGGCTGTTCTCCGAGGCTGCTGACTCCAGGGCATGGGGCGGCAGGTCAGTCGAACGTGGCTGATAAGGACATGCTCATCGTGAGCATGGAGCACGGCACATCGCAGCAGGATTGCGTGTTCTGACCGGTGCCTGTCACCTTCCCCCACCTCGGAATTCTGCGACGCACTTTCCCCTCCCCCTTGTGGGGAGGGGCCAGGGGTGGGGGTGGTTCAGGATCGCGCGTCCCGGTGCCTTCTGCGCCACCCCCACTCCAACTCCTCCCCACAAGGGGGAGGAGAGGCCCTGCCTCAGACCAGCATGCCCATCGGGTTCTCGATCAGCCCCTTGAAGGCCGAGATCAGCTCCGCGCCGAGCGCCCCGTCGAGCACCCGGTGGTCGCACGACAGGGTGCAGGTCATCACCTGGACAACGGCCGGCGCCCCGTCCTTCACGACGACGCGCTTTTCGCCCGCGCCCACTGCCAGGATGCTCGATTGCGGCGGGTTGATCACCGCGGTGAAGTGCTTGATCCCGAACATGCCGAGGTTCGACACCGAGGTGACGCCGCCCTGGTACTCTTCGGGCTTCAGCTTCTTGGCACGCGCCCGGGCGGCGAAATCCTTCATCTCGTTGGAGATGGTCGAGAGCGTCTTCTCGTCCGCCCGGCGGATCACCGGGGTGAACAGGCCGCCGTCGATCGCCACCGCGACGCCGACCTCGGCGTGCTTGAAGCGCAGGATCCGGTCCTCGGCCCAGACCGCGTTGGCGGCGGGCACGCGGGTCAGCGCGAGGCCCATCGCCTTGATGACGAAATCGTTCACCGAGAGCTTGAAGGCGGGCTTGCCGTCCTTGTCCTTGCCGGCCGAGCCGTTCAGCGTCTCGCGCAGCTTCATCAGCGCGTCGAGCTCGCAATCCACCGTCAGGTAGAAGTGCGGGGCGACCTGCATCGCCTCGGTAAGGCGCTTGGCGATGGTCTTGCGCATGCCGTCGAGGGGGACCTCCTCGTAGGCATCCTTGGCGAAGAAGCCCTTGACCTGATCGGTCGTGAGCCCGGCCGGCGCGCCGCCGGCGGGTGCGGTCTTCGGGGCGGGGGCAGCCGCCTTCGGCGCCTCGGCGGCGGGCTGCGCGGCGGCGGGCGCCTTGGTGGCGCCGGAGGCCTTCGCGGCCTGGACGTCGCGGGCGATGATGCGGCCATGCGGGCCGCTGCCCTGGACGGCGCCGAGATCGACGCCCTCCTGCTTGGCAATCCGCCGGGCGAGCGGCGAGGCGAAGACCCGGCCGCCCGATCCGGCCTGCGCGCCGCCTTGCGGGGCACCGCTCGGCTGCGCGCCCTCCGGCGCGGCGTTCACCCGCTCGTACGACATGTGGCCGCCGCCGGGGGTGGTGTTCTGGTCGGCCGCCGAAGCGCCGGCCGCGGGCTTGGATTCGGCCTTGGCCTCGCCGTTGGAGGCCGCCTTCGGCGCAGTGCCGCCGGCCTGCACGCTCGACGGGTCCTCGCCCTCGCCGGCGATGATCGCGATCAGGTCGTTGACCGGCACGTCCGCGGTGCCCTCGGGCACGAGGATCTTGGCGAGGACGCCCTCGTCGATGGCCTCCACCTCCATGGTGGCCTTGTCGGTCTCGATCTCGGCCAGCACGTCGCCGGACTTGATCGCGTCGCCCTCCTTCTTGAGCCACTTGGCGAGGTTGCCCTTCTCCATCGTCGGGGAGAGCGCGGGCATCAGCACGTTGATCGGCATGGCATCAGGTCTCGGGCAAGGCCGGGGCGGCCGGATCGTCGAAGGGGAAGAGGTCGCCGAGGGGGAACGGGACGGCGTCGAAGGGCGGCAGCGCCACGGTCTCGCCGCGCTGGATCGTGGCGAGGAGCACCCAGCGCCCGTCCGTGAGGGCGAAGCCTTCGAGTACGCCGGCCGCCGGATCGAGCAGCCAGAGATGGCCGATCCCGGCCTCGGCATAGATGCGGCGCTTCGGACCCCGGTCGAGGCTGGTCGTGGATGGCGAGAGGATCTCGCAGACCCAGTCGGGGGAAGTCTCGATATAGGCGCCCTCGGGCTCGGTGGGCATGCGTGTACGGCGCCAGCCCGCGAGGTCGGGCACCACGATCTGAGATCCGAGATGGAGCTCCGGCTCGATCAAGATAATCCAGCCCCCTGGACCGCCGCGTCCCCGGCTGAAGGTGAGATCGAGCTCGCCCCCCAACCGCACAGCCGCGCCGGCATGCCGCGGCCTAGGCCGCGGATGCGTCTCCAGCACGCCGTCGATGATCTCGGCGACGCGATGCTCCGGCACCGCCTCCAGATCCGCGTAGGTCGCCTGCCGGAGAACCGCCTCAGCCATGGTCGGCCGCCATCGCTAGTTGAAGCCGCCGGGGTCGAGCCCCTCGGCCTCCCACCCGGCGCGGATGCGCTCCAGCGCCTCCTCCTCCGACATGTCGGTCTCCAGCGCGTAGGCGCGGGCCGCCTGCCGGGCGAGGTCGATCAGCAGTCGGCCCCAGGTCGCCGGGTCGTCGAAGGAGCGGCGCAGCGCCACGCTGACCGCGCCATCCACCACGGCGGCGCGCAGCACCTCGATGCCGCCCTGTTCCAGAGCGTCGGGCGGGATGGCGAGTTCGGCGAAGTCGTTGCTCATGGCGCGCCGGCTTATCGTTGACCCCTGCCGGGACGAGGGCGGAGCGTGTGTCCCGCCCGCGCGCCGGTCACTTGTAGCAGACGCTCTTGGCGGCCTCGGCGACCTCCGCCACCGTCGGGAGCGCGAGCTTCTCGAGGTTGGCCGCGTAGGGCATCGGCACGTCCTTGCCGGTGATGCGCAGGACCGGGGCGTCCAGGAAGTCGAAGGCATCGACCATCAGACGGGCCACGATCTCGGCGCCGACGCCGGATTGCGGGAAGCCCTCCTCCACGGTGATGCAGCGGCCGGTCTTCTTCACCGATTCCACGACCGTCTCGGTGTCCATCGGGCGGATCGTGCGCAGGTCGATCACCTCGGCCTCGATGCCCTGCTCGGCGAGCGCCTGCGCGGCCTTGAGGGCGTAGGTCATGCCGATGGCGAAGGACACGATCGTCACGTCGCTGCCGGTGCGGTGGATCTTCGCCTTGCCGATCGGCAGAACGAAGTCGCCGAGCTTCGGCACCGGGAAGGACTGCCCGTACAGGATCTCGTTCTCGAGGAAGATGATCGGGTTCGGGTCGCGGATCGCGGCCTTGAGCAGGCCCTTGGCGTCGGAGGCTGTGTAGGGCGCGATCACCTTGAGGCCCGGTACGTTGGAGTACCACGCGGAATAATCGTGGCTGTGCTGGGCGGCGACGCGGGCGGCGGCGCCGTTGGGTCCGCGGAACACGATCGGGCAGCCGAGCTGGCCGCCGGACATGTACAGGGTCTTGGCCGCCGAGTTGATGATGTGGTCGATCGCCTGCATGGCGAAGTTGAAGGTCATGAACTCGACGATCGGCTTCAGGCCGGCCAGCGCTGCGCCGACGCCGATGCCCGCGAAGCCGTGCTCGGTGATCGGGGTGTCGACCACGCGCTTCGGCCCGAATTCCTGCAGCAGGTTCTGGGTGACCTTGTAGGCGCCCTGATACTCGGCGACCTCCTCGCCCATGACGAAGACGTCGCCGTCGCGGCGCATCTCCTCGGCCATGGCGTCCCGCAGGGCCTCGCGGACGGTCTGGGTGACCATCGGCGTGTCGGCCGGGAACTCCTCCATCACCGGCTCTTGCGCCTTGTTGGTGATGACCGCTGGCGCGGCCGGCGCCTTGGGGGCGTCGTCGCCGGTCTTCGCGGCGGGAGCGGCCTTGTCGGCCATGCCCTCGGCCTGCATGTCGGGGGTCGGGGCCGGATGGCCGCCGGCGCCGTTGGGCTTGGCGCCGCCGCCCGACTGGACGCTCGCCGGATCCTCGCCCTCGCCGGCGATGACGGCGATCGGCGTGTTGACCGCGACGCCCTCGGTGCCCTCCGCGATCAGGATCTTGGCGAGGACGCCTTCGCCGATGGCCTCCACCTCCATGGTGGCCTTGTCGGTCTCGATCTCGGCCAGCACGTCGCCGGACTTGATCGGATCGCCCTCCTTCTTCAGCCACTTGGCGAGCTTGCCCTCCTCCATGGTGGGCGAGAGGGCGGGCATCAGGATGTCGGTCGCCATGCTCAGCTCTGCGGTCGTCTTTTCGTTAGGGGGGCGGCCAGCTTTGTCGTCCGCGCTCAGGCGTGCGCGTCCAGGAGGATGTCGGTCCACAGCTCGGAGGGATCCGGCTCGGGATCGTTGGTGGCGAACTCGGCCGAGGCGTTGACCGTCTCGCGGACCTTGGCGTCGGTGGCCTTCAGATCGGCCTCCGGCACGCCGTGCAGCTCGAGCAGGCGCTTGCGCACCATCTCGATCGGGTCGTGCTCGTCGCGCATCTTCGAGACTTCGTCCTTGGTCCGGTACTTGGCCGGATCGGACATGGAGTGGCCGCGATAGCGGTAGGTCTGCATCTCCAGGATGTACGGGCCCTGGCCGGTTCGGGCGTGCTCGATCGCCCGGGTCGCGGCCTCGCGGACGGTGCGGACGTCCATGCCGTCGACCTGCTCGCCCGGGATGCCGAAGGAGAGGCCGCGCTTCGAGAAGTCGGTCTGCGCCGAGGCCCGGGCCACCGAGGTGCCCATGGCGTAGCGGTTGTTCTCGATCACGTACACGACCGGCAGCTTCCAGAGCGCGGCCATGTTGAAGCTCTCGTAGACCTGGCCCTGGTTGGCGGCACCGTCGCCCATGTAGGTCAGGCTGACCTTGCCGTTCTCCCGGTAATGGTCGGCGAAGGCGAGGCCGGTGCCGAGCGAGACCTGCGCGCCGACGATGCCGTGGCCGCCGAAGAACTGCTTCTCGCGGCTGAACATGTGCATCGAGCCGCCCTTGCCGCGGCTGTAGCCGCCGCGGCGGCCGGTCAGCTCGGCCATGACGCCCTTCGGGTCCATGCCGCAGGCGAGCATGTGGCCGTGGTCGCGGTAGCCGGTGATGACCTGGTCGCCCTCGACCGAGGCCATCTGCATGCCGATCACCACGGCCTCCTGGCCGATATAGAGGTGGCAGAAGCCGCCGATCAGGCCCATGCCGTAGAGCTGGCCGGCCTTCTCCTCGAAGCGCCGGATCAGCAGCATCTCGTGATAGGCGTGGAGATCTTCGTCCCGCGTGAATTGCGGCATGTTCGGCGCCGGCTTGTGCGCCTCGGCGGCCTGAGGATTACCGGCCTGAGGGCTCGCGGCCTGCGAAGCCGAGGACGCGGCGTCCTTGGCGGGCTCCTTGGCGGCATCCATCGGCGCACTCCCCATGATTCCACGCGACTTCGTGGGGGTGTAGGACAGCGACGGTTGGAAAGCGAGGGCTGCCGCTCTGACAGGAGGCCGCTCTTGTCAGAGGCACTTTGGGACTAAGGAAATACTGCGCGGCGACGCTCAGGGCGTGATGATGACCACGTCGTTGGCGTGGACCCGGCCCAGGACGATCCGGGCGCGCTCCTCGAGGAGGTCGCGGTCGATCTGATCGCTCTTCAGGAGCGTGACCCGGTGCTCCCAGATCGCGCGCTCGGCTTTCACGGCGGCGAGTTCCTGGGACAGGCCGTAGGCGCGGATCTTCAGCGCCTTCTTGGCTTCCAGGCCGCGGTTGCCACTCTCCGCCTGCCACACGAAATAGCCGACGACGAGGGCCGACAGGGTCCAGAGACCCAGCGGCAACACGACCATTCTGACTCGGCGGCGCACGACCATGGCACGACCCTCGCGCGGAAAGGTTAACGGATCTTTGCGATCACGCGCCACGGTCGGCACGAGCAGAGGGCGAGCCTGAGGGATGGACCTGACGCATCTGGGTCGCTGGATCGCCGAGCACGCCACGGCGTCCGACGATCACGACATCCTGCTGACCGGCTTCTGCGAGGCCCTGGTCGAGGCCGATATCCCCGTCTGGCGCGTCAGCGTGATGGCCCCGGCCCTGGACCCGACCTTGCGCGGCGTCAGCCTGAACTGGCATGCGGGCGAGGGTATCTCCTTCGTGGCCAATGCCCACGGCGCCGACGAGGAGAGCGACTGGCTCCTGAGCCCCGTCTACGCCCTGGCGGAGAGCGGCGAGAGCTTCGGCCGCTGGCGCCTCGACGCGCCCGAACTGGCGGTCGACTTCCCGGTCCTGAAGGCCCTCGGGGCGCAGGGCGGCATCGACTACGTGCTCCACATCGTCGCGTTCGCCCCCGGCACCGCGTTGCGCGGCATCGCAGTCTCGTTCTGCACCCGCGCGGCCGCCGGCTTCACCGACGCGCATCTGTCCGCCATCGCCGGCGTCCTGCCGTTCCTGACCCTGGCGATCGCCAAGATGGGGCTGGCCCACACGTTCCGCGAAGTCTCGGCGACCTATCTCGGCCGCTCCACCGCCGAGCGCGTCCTCGACGGCCAGATCCGGCGGGGCGAGGGACGGGCCGTGCCGGCGGCCATCCTGCTGACGGATCTGCGCGGCTTCACGGCTCTGGCCGACCGGGTCGACCCGGCCGACATGGTCGCGTGGCTCAACGAGCATTTCGACGCCCTCGGCGACCCGGTGGCGCGGCGCGGCGGCGAGATCCTGAAATTCCTCGGGGACGGGTTCCTGGCGATCTTCCCGATTCCCGAGGCCGAAGCCCTGCCCTGCGCGATCTGCGGCGACGCCCTGGAGGCCGCGACCGAAGGGCTCGCCGCCAACGCGGCGCTCAATGCACGCCGCCGCGCGGAGGGCCTGCCCGAACTCGCGGCCGAATGCGTCGTGCATTTCGGGACGGTGATCTACGGCAATGTCGGGACCGAGCGGCGTCTCGACTTCACCATCATCGGGCGGGCGGTGAACGAGGCGAGCCGGATCGAGAGCCAGTGCGCGGTGCTCGGCCACGAACTGCTGGTCTCGGAGGCCTTCGCTAAGCGTTGCGCGCGGCCGCTGGAGCCGGTCGGGACGATCGAGCTGCGCGGCCTGTCGCGGCCGATGCGGGTCTGGACCGTACCCGGGGAGCCGTCCGGTGCGGCGATGACCTGAGGCGCCCCGTCATTCCAGGGCCGTGCAGCGGAGCCCGGAATGACGGGGCGAAGCGCCGCCACCCTCAGAACAGCGCGCAGCTCCGCTGCAGCACCAGTCCGACCGCGCCCTGCGTGAAGCGGCGCCGATAGGCCTCCTGGATCTCACGCAGGGCCGCCACGGCCTCGGGCGTCGGTTCGGTGACGATCAGGACGATGCGGGCGGCCTCGTGGACGATCCGTCCGCTCGGTCCGCGTCACTGGCCCCGGCCGGCGAAGACCGTCAGCCCGTCCGGAAAGCGCGGGGTGATCCGCTCGGCCAGAAACCGGTCGAAGGCCCCGCTCGGGACCCGCCCGCCATCCGGCCGCGACAGGCCGAACAGCAGCTGCGCGCTGAGCGTCGGGCGGGCGCCGTCGCAGAGCGGGTCGGCGCGGGCGGGGCCGGCCGCCCCGAAACCGAGCAGGCCGACCATCAGGATCCGCCGGATCAGCGGCGGGCGAGCTGCTTGAGCGCGGCCGGGCCGGCGTAGAGTGCCTGCGGGCCCAGCCCCTCCTCGATGCGAATCAGCTGGTTGTACTTGGCCAATCTGTCCGAGCGGGCGAGCGAGCCGGTCTTGATCTGCCCGCAATTGGTGGCGACCGCGAGGTCCGCGATGGTCGAATCCTCGGTCTCGCCCGAGCGGTGCGACATCACCGCGGTGTAGCCGGCGCGCTGGGCCATATCGACCGCCGCCAGGGTCTCGGTGAGCGAGCCGATCTGGTTGACCTTGATCAGGATCGAGTTGGCCGTGCCCTCGGCGATGCCGCGGGACAGGCGCTCGACGTTGGTGACGAACAGGTCGTCGCCGACGAGCTGGCAGCGGTCGCCGATCTTGTCGGTCAGGAGCTTCCAGCCGGCCCAGTCATCCTCCGACATGCCGTCCTCGATGGAGACGATCGGGTAGGTGGCGACGAGCTGCGCGAGGTAGTCGACCTGCGCCTCGATGGTGCGGGTCTTGCCCTCGCCCTCATACGCGTAGGCGCCGTCCTTGAAGAATTCGGTGGCGGCGCAGTCGAGGGCGAGCGCCATGTCCTGGCCCGGCTTGAAGCCGGCGGCGCTGATCGCGTCCATCACGAAATCGAGGGCGGCCTCGGCGGACGGCAGGTTCGGGGCGAAGCCGCCCTCGTCGCCGACATTGGTGTTGTGGCCGGCCTTCTTGAGCTTGCTCTTGAGGGTGTGGAACACCTCGGAGCCCATGCGCACGGCCTCGGCGATCGAGTCCGCGCCCACCGGCATGATCATGAATTCCTGGAAGTCGATCGGGTTGTCGGCATGGGCGCCGCCGTTGATGATGTTCATCATCGGCACCGGCAGCACCCGGCCCTGCACGCCGCCGACATAGCGGTAGAGCGGCAGGCCGGAAGCCTCGGCCGCGGCCTTGGCCACCGCCAGCGATACGCCCAGGATCGCGTTGGCGCCGAGCCGCGCCTTGTTGGGCGTGCCGTCGAGCTCGATCATCGCCTCGCCGACCCCGACCTGATCCTCGGCCTCCATGCCGCCGATCGCGTCGAGGATCTCGGTCTGGGCCGCCTCGACCGCCTTCAGGACGCCCTTGCCGAGGAAGCGATTCTTGTCGCCGTCGCGCAGCTCCACCGCCTCGTGGGCGCCCGTGGACGCGCCCGAGGGGACCGCGGCGCGGCCGAAGGAGCCGTCCTCCAGGATGACGTCGACCTCGACCGTGGGGTTGCCGCGGCTGTCGAGGATCTCGCGGGCGCTGATATTGGTGATCGCGGTCATGGAACGTCCTCTCGCGGGGGCCGCGGGTCGGCGGCTGCACCCAAATCAGAGGGTGCGGCGCATCGCGGCGGCTTATCCGTCAAGCCGCGGCCGGCGGCAAGCGCCGGGGCGCCCTGCACGGCGACCGATCCGTCGGAGAAAGCGCCGCGGATCAGACGGATGCGCGCGGCCGCGGCGCGCTTTATATGCGCCTCATGACGACCTCCAGCGATCTCCAGCTCGGCCAGCCGACGCCCTTCCCGACCTCTCCCGAGGAGGCGCGGCTCGACCGGGTCCCGAACCCGCACGCGGATACCGACTATGTCGCCCGCTTCACCGCGCCCGAATTCACCTCGATCTGCCCGGTCACCGGCCAGCCGGACTTCGCGATCCTGGTGATCGACTACGTGCCGGGCGACTGGCTCGTGGAATCGAAGTCGCTGAAGCTCTACCTCGGGTCGTTCCGCAACCACGGCGCGTTCCACGAGGATTGCACGGTGGCGATCGGCAAGCGGCTCCGCGACCTCCTGGAGCCGCGCTACCTGCGGATCGGCGGGTTCTGGTACCCCCGCGGCGGCATCCCGATCGACGTCTTCTGGCAGACGGGCGAGCTGCCGAAGAACGCCTGGCTGCCGGATCCGGGCGTCCCGCCCTATCGCGGGCGGTAAACGAGTCCTTGCTCGCTCAGGCCGGATGCACCGTCTCCGATCCCGGCACGCTGCGACACGATGGTTGCAGGGCGGCCACGAAAAAGGGCGACCGGCTCGCGCCGGTCGCCCCTGATCCGTTCGGATCTTAGAACTTAGTAGCCGTAGCCGTAGTAGCCGTAGCCGGGGGCCGCGTAGCCGTAGCCGCCGTAGACCGGGGCGTAGCCGTAGCCGTAGGACGGGGCGTAGCCGTAGCCACCGCCGTAGTAGCTGTCGCGGGCCGCGCCGGCAGCGATCGCGCCAGCCGCGAGGCCGGCGATGCCGAGGCCGATCGCGGCGCCGGTGCCGATGCCGCGACGGCCACGGTAGTAGCCACCGTGATAGCCGCCATAACCGCCGTGGAAGCCGTAGGGACGCGCCTCGGCGCCCGTGGTGGCGGCGACGCTGCCGATGGCGAGAGCAGCAGCAGTAGCGATGATACCGATCTTGCGCATAGTGTTCCTTCTCGATCCTCGATCGAACATGCCCAATAACGTGGCCGCACCGGGACAGTTCCAAGTTTCGACATGTCTTGCCGTGCGAGCGCGCACACACTCAGAATTCTGAACGGCGGTTCATCATCCTGTTCGATCTGGCCGGTTACCGAGAGCTTGACTGTTCGGCTTCTTGGACGGCCGGAAACCTTGTGACGTATTTTCCTATCCGGGCGTCGTCATCCCGGCCGTCAGGGTGGCAGTCCTGCCTTGGGACATTCGGCCGGTCCTGAGCGTCGAAATCGCCGGCCGCCCTGCTATGGCTATGCGACGCCTGATCGGAAGGAGCGACCGATGGATGCCTTGAGTCTGATCCGGGACACGTTCGCGCCGCTGCCGGGCAAGCGCATCCTCGATATCGGATGCGGCCCGGGAACCTTGGCGAAGCGGCTGGCGGAGGATGGGGCGGCGGTCACCGGGGTGGACCCCGGCGAGGCGGCGCTCGCCAAGGCCCGGGCCGCCGTGCCGGCCGCGCGATTCGAGGCGGCCTCGGGCGAGGCCCTGCCGTTCCCGGACGAAAGCTTCGACGGGGCCGTGATGCTCAACGCCCTGCATCATGTCCCGAACCCGGCCGGCGCCCTGTCCGAGGCGGCGCGGGTGCTGGTGCCGGGCGGCGTCCTCGTGGTGGTGGAACCCCTGGCGGAGGGCAGCTTCTTCGAGGCTCTGCGGCCGATCGAGGACGAAAGTGCCGTCCGGGCGGGCGCGCAGGCCGCGATTGCGGCCGCCCTGAGCCAAGGCGCCTTCGCGTGCCGCCGCGAGGTGACTGTCGCGCGCCGGGAGAGCTTCGCGTCCCTCGACGCCTTCCTGGCCCGAGTCAGCACGGTGGATCCCGCCCGCGAGGCGACGATCCGGGCGCGGCGCGCCATCGTGGAGGACGCGTTCCTGCAGGCGGCCGAGCCCGGGGCCGACGGGTCCTACGGCCTCGTCCAGCCCCTGCGCATCCACGTTCTGGAGCCCGTCGGCGCCTGACCGATCACCCGGCCCGGCGCTTGGCGATCCGATCGAAGGCGAGGAGTTCCTCGAGCAGGGCCGGCATGTCCTTCAGGGCGACCATGTTCGGGCCGTCGGAGGGCGCCCGGTCCGGGTCGGGATGGGTCTCGATGAAGACGCCCGCGACGCCGACCGCCACGGCGGCCCGGGCCAGGACGGACACGAATTCCCGCTGGCCGCCGGAGCTCGCCCCCTGCCCGCCCGGCTGCTGCACGGAGTGGGTGGCGTCGAACACGACCGGCGCGCCCCGCGTCACCTGCGCCATGATCGGCAGGCTGCGCATGTCCGAGACCAGGGTGTTGTAGCCGAAGGAAGCGCCCCGCTCGGTGACGATGACGTTGGGGTTGCCCGCCTCCGTCACCTTGGCGGCGACGTGCTTCATGTCCCAGGGCGCCAGGAACTGGCCCTTCTTGATGTTGACCGCCCGGCCGGTGGCGGCCGCGGCCAGGAGCAGGTCGGTCTGGCGGCACAGGAAGGCCGGGATCTGGAGCACGTCCACCGCCTCGGCGGCGCGGGCGCATTGCTCGGCGGCGTGCACGTCGGTCAGCACCGGCAGACCCAGGCTCTCGCGGATCTCCGCGAAGACCGGCAGCGCCTCGTCGAGGCCGACGCCTCTGGCCGCGCTGCCGGAGGTGCGGTTGGCCTTGTCGAAGGAGGTCTTGAACACGAGGCCGAGCCCCAGACCCGCGGCCATCTCCTTGAGGGCGGCAGCGATCTCCAGGGCGTGGCTCCGCCCTTCGAGCTGGCAGGGGCCGGCGATCAGCGCCAGCGGCAGATGGTTGGCGAAGCGCGTGCCGCCGACCTGGACGACGGCGCCGTGTGTCTCGAGATTCGACATGCGCGCGGTCTAGCCCGCGCGGCGGATCCGCGAAAGCCCGGCGCGGGGCGCGATCCGGCAGACCGTGAGATCCTCCCGGAGCGCGTCGGTGCGCGGGCCGGTCTCGCACAGCATCAGGGCGCGGCCGGTGCCGCCGCGCTGCGGCGCGCTCGCGAGCAGGCTGGCCTGGTGGAGGTTGAGCGCCAGCACCTCGGCGGCGGCGGGATCCGTCCCGGCGAGCGCCCGGGCCGCGCGGCCGATCAGCACGAAGTAGGCGGGCGGCGGCTCCCGGTCGAGGGAGGCCACTGTGATCCGCGCCGGGGCGCGGCAATCGAGGCTCATGCGCTCGGCGTCCTGCGCCCGGAACACCGCGACCGGCCCGGCCCGTCCGGCCAGCGACGCCCCAGTGGTGCGGATCACCCGCGCGGTGAGCGCGTCGCAGGCATCGGCCGCGCGGGCCTGGGCCGGACCGAGGACGAGCGCGCCGGCAAGGACGGTCAGGACGGAGAGGCGCAGCATCGGGACATCCGCGGCAGGACAGGGCGATGCGCCCGAGATAGCGCGGGCGCGCCGAACCGCGAAGCCGCGCCGCGGCGGTTGCCGGCGTCGCATGGGGGCGGCACATGGACAGGGCGACCCGGATGCCCGATCTGGGCGGGCGGCGCGGCACCGCGCGCCGCGCAGAACAGGCTCCGATGAAGCCCATGCTCCGAAACGCCCTCCCAGCCCTCCTTCTGGCGCTGGCCCTGCCCGGCCCCGGCGCGGCCGAGCCGCTGCCGCGGCCGGCCTACGGGCCGGAACTCGAAGGCTTCGCCTATCCGTTCCCGGTGGAGCGCTACACCTTCGCGTCGCAGCGCCAGCCGCTGCAGATGGCCTATCTCGACGTGCCGGCCGCGACGCCGAACGGGCGCACCGCGGTGCTGCTCCACGGCAAGAACTTCTGCGCCGCGACTTGGGAGAGCCAGATCCGCGCGCTCAGCGCGGCCGGATACCGGGTGATCGCGCCGGACCAGATCGGCTTCTGCAAGTCGAGCAAGCCGGCCGCCTACCAGTTCAGCTTCCGGCAGCTCGCCGAGAACACCCACGCCCTTCTGGACAACCTCGGGGTCGAGCGCCCGATCCTGGTCGGCCATTCCACGGGCGGCATGCTCGCCGCGCACTACGCCCTGCTCTACCCGAAGGCGGTCGAGCAGCTCGTGCTGGTCAATCCGGTCGGTCTGGAGGACTGGAGCGCCAAGGGCCTGCCGCCGATCTCCCTGGCGCAATGGTACCAGCGCGAGCTGAAGACCTCGGCCGAATCGATCCGCGCCTACGAGACCGCGACCTACTACGCGGGCCGATGGGAGCCTCGCTACGAGCCGTGGGTGACGATGCTCGCCGGCCTCAACAGCGGGCCCGGCAAGGAGGCGGTCGCCTGGGACTCGGCGCTCGTCTACGACATGATCGTCACCCAGCCGGTGGTCTACCGCTTCCCGCAGATCGCGGTGCCGACCCTTCTGCTGATCGGCCAGAAGGACAACACGGCGATCGGCAAGGATCTCGCCCCGGCGGAGCTGCGGCCGAAGCTCGGCAACTATCCCGAACTCGGCAAGGAAGCCGCCAAGGCCATCCCGGGGGCGCGGCTCGTGGAGTTCCCCGAACTCGGCCACGCGCCGCAGATGTCCGATCCGGACGGGTTCAACCGGGCACTGATCGAGGGGATCGCGGCGCGCTGAGCGTCACGTCCCATCTGTCCGGGGCGCCGCAGGCGAGTCGGCCGCCGTTACCGCCGGCGGCGCACGGTCTCGCGCCACCGGTGCATCTAGATTCCGGGCTCGCCGCTCCGCGGCCCCGGAATGACGGTCGATTCCTAGAAGTACGACTTCAGCACGCCCCGGCGCCGCACGTCGAGGGTCGCGCAGTGGAACGAGCCGCCGAACGGGCCGTAGCTCAGGAACGGCGCCGGGATCGGGTCGAAGCCCCAATCCTTGAGCGCCTTGATCAGCGTCGGCTGGCTCTGGTCGGCGACGATCTTCTTCTCGGTGATCGCCAGGACGTTGATCGAGGTCCAGGGCGAGCACATCGAGATCTTGCTCATGAAGCCCTCGACCGGGTCGGGGCGCGGGGCGATCAGCACGTCCCACTTCTTGAGCACGGCCGGCAGCTTCTCGACGTCGACGTAGTCCGGGTTCACCAGCACCTTGCCGGGGGCCAGCGGCATGAACGACGAATCAATGTGCATCGGCTGCGGGCAGCGGCTCTCGATCTCGTGGATGCGGAAGCCCGGGCCGAGGTGGCGGCGCAGCCACTCGATGCCCATCAGGTTGGTCACGTTGGAGCGGGTCACGAACAGGTCGCGGCCGCAGCGGACGAAGTCGGCGGCGTCGAAGACCGGCTCGAACTCGTTGACGGTGAACTGCATGGGCTCGCCGGCCTTCAGGTTCGGCACCCGGTAGTCGTAGTTGTAGAGTTCGTCGGTCAGCTGCGGACGCGGCGCTGAGGTCCAGCGGGCGCCGGCGCGGAAATATTCCTTGAACAGCGAGCGGTAGGCGTCGCCCTCGAAGTAGCGCGAGCGCCAGCACATCGGGCTCTCGATGATCTCGTCGCCGATCACGAGGTACGGGTCGCGCGGGCAGGCGACGCAGAAGCCCCGGGAGGTCCAGCGCGGCGCCTTGAACTTCTTCGAGAAATCCACCGCGTCGGGGCGGCGGACCTTCACGCCCTCGCCGGCCAGGATGGTGATGAAGTTGTCGAGCTCGGCCTGGGCGAGCTTCTTCATGAACTTCGGGTATTTCCACCCGCTCGCCAGCCGGTAGAACGGCTGCGCGGCACGCGGCAGGTTGAAGATCACCGTGAGATGGTGGGTCGGGATCGTGGCGCCGTCGAGCGAACCGACGATCACCTCCTCCAGCGGATCCCACTCGTTCCAGGCCATCACCGGGGATTGCGGAGCCGGCACGCCCGGTCCTGTTCCACCCGGGAGGCCGCCGGCATGCGTGTCGTCGGTCACGGCCTCCAGGGCCGTGATCGGTGATTCGCGCTCCATGACGTGTGCCCCTTCTGCGACGAGCCGCGGCCTTTTGCGTAGGCTCCTCGCCCCGCCGCCGCTTTGGCCCCCGGTGTGTCAAACGGGTGATAGACACCGCTAATCCCTGCTGCAACGTGACAGAAACGTTCCCGGCCCGGCGGACCTATTTCTGCCGCGACCGTGGCCGATTTCCCGCATCAAGCCTGTTGCGAGCTTGAAAGACGACAATGAAGCGCCTGACGACCTTGGCCTCGATCGCCGGTCTCTGCACGGTCGTCGGCCTGTTCATGTCCTCCGGCCTCGAGGACGTGTCGGCCGCCGTCGTGAGTGCCGGCTGGGGCGCCGCCCTGGTGGTGGCGGCCCGGCTCGTGGCCGTCGCCTGGGCGGGCCTCGGCTGGTACGTGGTGTTTCCGGCCGGGGCGGCTAAGCTCGCCGACTGCGTCTCGCTCCGGTTCGTGCGCGAGGGCATCAACACCCTCCTGCCCGTCGCCACCGTCGGCGGCGACTTCGTGGGCGCGCGCCTGCTCGCCAAGCGCGGCGTCACCGGCGCGCTCGCCGGTGCCAGCATGTTCGTCGACCTGATGACGCAGGCCCTGACGCAGCTTCTGTTCACGGTCCTCGGCCTGGCCCTGCTGGTCATGATCTGCGGCGACGGGCCGATCGCCCGGACCGTCGAGGGCGGTCTGGCCCTGGCGGTGCCGGCGCTCGGCGCCTTCTACCTGATCCAGCGCCGGGCCGGGCACCGGCTCATCCAGGGCCTGCTCAGCCGCTTCGCCTCCGGGCGCGAGTGGCGGGCCTTCGGCGCCATCGACCAGCTCTACGACAGCCTGCGCCGGCTCTACGGCAACCGCGGCCGCTTCGCGTTCGCGCTGGCGGTCCACTTCGTCGGCTGGGTGATCGGAACGCTCGAAGTCTACGTCTGTCTGCGCTTCATGGGCTATCCCATCGATTTCGCCCAGGCGCTGATGATCGAGAGCCTCGCTCAGGCGGTGCGCGGCGCGGCCTTCGCGGTGCCCGGCGCCCTCGGGGCCCAGGAAGGCGGCCTGATCGCCCTGTGCGGCCTGTTCGACATCCCGGCGGAAGCGGCGCTCGCCCTGTCGTTGGTCAAGCGCTTCGCCGATCTCGGCGTCGGGCTCCCGAGCCTGCTGCTCTGGCATCGGATCGAGGCCAGGATCCGGGCCGAGGCGCCGGACGAGGAGGATGCGCCGGAGGCGGAAGCCGGGCGCAAGGCCAAGAGAGTCGCGCAGCCGGTCACGCTTGGGCCGTTCTACAGCTACGCGCCGCCCCGGATGGGCGCGCGGCTCGGTGACGGCGAGGAGTTGAAGAAGTGCGCCTGACCCGTCGCCTCGCGGCCGCTCTCATCGCCGCGCCCCTGCTCGTCCCGGTCCCGTCATGGGCCGCGGACGATCCGGCTGTTCAGACGGTGCGCGACCTCTACGCTGCCTTCACGGCCGCGCTGAAGGACGGCCCCGGTCCCCTGCCCGCGCGGGTCGACGCGGTCGGGCCGGCCCTCGACAAGGCGTTCGACTTCCCCGCCATGACCCGCATCGCCGTCGGCGCGAAGTGGTCGAGCTTCACGCCGGAGCAGCAGGCGGCGGTCATCGAGGCGTTCAAGCGCAGCCTGACCGTGACCTATGCCAACCGGCTGGCCCGCGCGGCCGGCGGCAAGTTCGACGTGACTCCCAAGGTCGAGGAGCGCGGTGCCCAGCGCGTGGTCGCGACCCGTGTCACCGCGTCGGACGGCGACGATTCCGAGGTCGACTTCGTCGTCAACGCCAGCAACCGCATCCAGGACGTCCTGCTCAACGGTGACGTGAGCGAGGTCGCCGCCCAGCGCAACGCGCTCTCCGCGCCGCTGAAATCCGGCGGGGCCGACGGGGTCGTCAAGTTTCTCCGCCAGCGGGCCGACGGCATGCTGGCCGCCAAGCCAACGCCGTAACACGCCGACGCCGTAACCAGCGCCGTCCAAGGTGCCGAACCAAGCCGGCCGTTCGCGGCCACCGCCGCCTGATGCGGCCGACGATCGCACGGACCCGACCGGATGGATCTCTCCTCGCTGGCGCTGAACGGGCTCTCGTGGCTGTCGCTGATCTGCCTGATCCTGGCGGCGGCCGGCTGCCTCTACAGTCTGGCCGCCGCCTTCTGCGCCAGCCGCTACGCGGCGCAGGCCGTGCCGCAACTCGCCCCCGGTGCGCCCCGGCCCTCCGTGACCGTGCTCAAGCCGCTCTGCGGCCTGGAGCCGTATCTCTACGAGAATCTCGAGACCGTGCTGCGCCAGGATTACGCCGGCCCGGTCCAGGTGATCTTCGGTGTCCAGAAGACCAACGATCCCGCGATCGGCGTGGTCGATCGGCTGCGGCAGGCCTATCCCGCCGCCCGCATCGACCTCGTGATCGACGGCCGCCAGCACGGCTCGAACCGCAAGGTCTCCAACCTGATCAACATGGCCGAGCGGATCGCGCACGACGTCGTGGTGCTGGCCGACAGCGACATGCTGGTCCGGCCCGACTACCTCGAGCGCCTCGTCGCGGAGCTGTCGCAGGACGGGGTCTCGGGCGTGACCTGCCTCTATCACGGTGTACCCGCCTATCGCGGCCTCTACGACCAGCTCTCGACGCTGGCGATCGACACCCACTTTCTGCCCAACGTCGTGATGGGCCTGAGCCTCGGTCTGGCGAAGCCCTGCTTCGGCTCCACCATCGCGTTCACCCGGGCGAGCCTCGACGCGGTGGGCGGCTTCCGCAGCTTCCGCGACGACCTGGCGGACGATTACGCGATCGGGGCGGCCCTGCGCGGCCTTGGCGGCCGGGTGGTGATCCCGAGCTTCTCCATCGGCCACACCAGCGTCGACACGGACCTGTCCGGCCTTTGGCAGCACGAGTTGCGCTGGAACCGCACGATCCGCAACGTCGATCCGGCCGGCTATGCCGGATCCATCGTCACGCACGCCTTCCCGCTGGCCCTGCTCGGGGCCGTGCTGCCGGGCGCCGGCACGGGCGCGCTCTGGGTCGCCGCGGCGGCGCTGGCGAGCCGGATCCTGCTGTGCCGGCAGGTGGAGCGCGCCTTCGGCCTCGCCCCGCACCCCTACGGACTGTTGCCGATTCGCGACATCCTGTCCTTCCTGAACTTCGCCTGGGCCTTCATGTCGGGGGCGGTGACATGGAAAGGTCACGATTATCACGTGGTTGCGGATGGCACCCTGATCCCGGACGCCGAGCTCGGCCCTGACGCCGGCGCGCCGCTCCGCTGAACCCGGCTTCCTCTTCCTCCGCCCTCCCCCGGCATTGCCCTGAGGCCTTGAACCCCATGCGCACGCTCTTCCTCCAGGCCCCCACCTTCGACGGTTTCGACGGCGGTGCCGGCTCCCGTTACCAGGCCAAGCGCGAGATCAAGTCGTTCTGGTATCCGACCTGGCTGGCCCAGCCGGCCGCCCTGGTGCCGAACTCGAAGCTGATCGACGCCCCGCCGCACAACATCAAGCTCCCCGAGATCGTGGCTCAGGCCAACGACTTCGACCTCGTCGTGCTCCACACCTCGGTGCCGTCGTTCAAGTCCGACGTGAAGACGATCGAGGCGCTGAAGGCCGCAAACCCGAAGCTCATCGCCGGCCTGATCGGCGCCAAGGTCGCGGTCGACGCCGCCGGCGCGATGGCCCAGGCCCCGGTGGTCGATTTCTGCGCCCGCAACGAGTTCGACTTCACCGTCAAAGAAGTCGCCGAGGGCGTCCCGCTGTCCCAGATCAAGGGGCTGTCCTATCGCGACGCCAACGGTGTCGTGGTCCATAACGAGGACCGCGAGATCATGACCGACATGGATCAGCTGCCCTTCGTCACCAGCGTCTACAAGCGCGACCTGGAGATGGAGAAGTACTTCATCGGCTACCTGAAGCACCCGTACATCTCGTTCTACTCGGGCCGGGGCTGCAAGAGCCGCTGCACCTTCTGCCTCTGGCCGCAGACGGTCGGCGGCCACACCTACCGCACCCGCTCGGTCGCCCACGTGATCGAGGAGATCAAGTACTGCCTGAAGGAGTTCCCGCAGACCAAGGAGTTCTTCTTCGACGACGACACCTTCACCGATAACCTCCCGCGCGCGGAGGAGATCGCCCGCGAGCTCGGCAAGCTCGGCGTCACGTGGTCGTGCAACGCCAAGGCGAACGTGCCGCGCGAGACCCTGAAGGTGCTCAAGGAGAACGGCCTGCGCCTGCTGCTAGTCGGCTACGAGTCCGGCAACCAGACCATCCTGCACAACATCAAGAAGGGCATGCGGGTCGAGGTCGCCGAGAAGTTCACCAAGGATTGCCACGATCTCGGCATCGCCATCCACGGCACCTTCATCCTCGGCCTGCCGGGCGAGACCAAGGAGACGATCCAGGAGACGATCGCCTTCGCCAAGCGGATCAACCCGCACACGATCCAGGTCTCGCTGGCGGCCCCCTACCCGGGCACCTTCCTGTACAAGCAGGCGGTGGAGAACGGCTGGCTCGACATCGAGAACGCCGAACTGGTCGACGAGAACGGCGTGCAGGTCGCGCCGCTGCACTACCCGCACCTCTCGCACACCGAGATCTTCACCTCGGTCGAGGAGTTCTACAAGAAGTTCTACTTCCGGGCTCCGAAGATCGCTTCGATCGTCAGCGAGATGGTGCGCTCGCCCGACATGATGAAGCGCCGCCTGCGCGAGGGCGTCGAGTTCTACCGCTTCCTCAAGGAGCGTCAGGGCACCGCCAAGGCGGCGTAAGTCAGGGGTCCGGGGCCTGCGGCCCCGGCGAGGAGCGGGGCAGAGCCCCGCGCCTCTTCCAGGGCTCCGCCCTGGGCCCGCGAGAGGGCACGCCCTCTCGACACCCGTCACGAGGTTGCCGTGAAGCGTCTGGTCGTTACCGCGGATGATTTCGGGCTGAGCCCCGAGGTCAACGAGGCCGTCGAGCAGGCCCATCGCGACGGGATCCTCACGGCGGCGAGCCTGATGGTCTCGGCGCCGGCTGCCGCCGATGCTGTGGCGCGGGCCCGGCGGATGCCGTCCCTGCGGGTCGGGCTTCACCTCGTCCTCGTGGAGGCGTGGCCTACCCTTCCTGCCGCGGACCTGCCCGACCTGACCGACGCGGCCGGCCTGATGCGCGCCGACATGGGTCGCCTGGGCCTCGACTTCGCCCGCAAGCCCGCCGCCCGCCGCCAGCTCGGTGCCGAGATCCGGGCGCAGTTCGAGGCCTATCGGGCGACCGGCCTGCCGCTGGACCACGTCAACGCCCACAAGCACTTCCACGTCCACCCGCTGATCGCCGGGGCGGTGCTGCGCGTCGGCCGCGACTTCGGGATGCGCGCCCTGCGCGTGCCCCGGGAGCCGCGGGAGATCCTGCGCCGCGTCGAGCCGGGCGCCCGCCCCCGACCGGCCCTGGACATAGCCCCCTGGGCGGCGCTGCTCGCCGTCCGCGCCCGGCAGGCCGGGCTGCTGATCCCGGACCGCACCCTCGGCCTGGCGTGGTCCGGCGCCATGACACCCGCCCGCGTCGCGGCGCTGCTGACCCAGCTTCCGGACGGCCTGACCGAGCTCTACACCCACCCGGCCACCGCCGGCGGCTTCCCCGGCGAGGCGCCGGGCTATCGCTATGCCGACGAGCGCGACGCGCTGATCGACCCCGCATCCCGGTCGGCTGCCGACGCGTCGGGCGCGGTCCGCGGCGGGTTCTCCGACTTCCTCGGTTGACCACAGCAGATATCTGACTTTAGTCAGATAAAATGACGTCTCCCGATATCGCTCGCGTCCGCCGGTTCGCGCGTGCCGTCACCGCCGAGGTCGGCGCGCTCGACAGCTCGTTCCTGGGCCGCGGCCGCCCCCTCGGGGTCGCGCGCGTCCTGAACGCCATCGGCGCCGGGCGGAGCGAGATCGGCGAGATCCGCGCCTATCTCGGCCTCGATTCCGGTCTGATGAGCCGCCTTCTGCGGAGCCTGGAGGTCGAGGGCCTGGTTGTGACGGCGCCGCATCCCACCGATGCCCGTCGCCGGATCGCGTCGCTGACGGCAGCGGGGGAGCGGGAATTCGAGGCCTACGAGGCTCTGTCGAACGCCCGCGCGGCCCTCCTGCTCGAGCGCACGCCACACGCGGACGAACTCCTGCGCGCCATGGATCGGGTCGCCCTCGCGCTCGGCCAGCACGCCATCACCGTCGCGGAGGTTGATCCGCGCGGCGCGGCGGCTGGCGCCTGCCTCGGCGCCTACTATGCCGAACTGGGCCGTCGCTTCGCCGCGGGGTTCGACGTCGCCCTGTCCTGCGACCCGGAGGCGGCCGATATGGTCCGGCCGCGCGGCACCTTCCTGCTCGCCTTTGCGGACGGCCTCCCGGTCGGGTGCGTCGGCCTCAAGGGCAGCGGCGGCCCGGTGGCGGAGATCAAGCGGCTCTGGATCGATCCCGCCGCGCGCGGCCTCGGCCTCGCCAAGCGACTGATGCACGACGTCGAGAACGCGGCCCGCGATCTCGGCATCCGGACGCTGCGGCTCGATACCAACAGCGCCCTTCCCGAGGCGCTAACGCTCTATCGGCGGTCGGGCTGGGTGGAGATCGACCGCTTCAACGACGACCCCTACCCGGACCACTTCTTCGAGAAGGTCCTCTGACCGGCGCCTATTTGGCCGGCACGGGATCCTTCCGCGCCACGCTCTTCCGCAGGGCCGCGCCCGCAGCCTTCTCGGCCTCGGGACGGTCTTCGTCGGGCTGCACCGGCGGCTCGCCGAGCGTTGCCGGGACCACGAAGAACGCCGCCACCAGGGTGAAGAACAGCGAGAGCGCGAGCAGCTTGCCCATGCTCGCCGTGCCCGGATGGCTGGACAGGACCAGCGACCCGAAGGCGCTGCCGGTGGTGAGCGCCGAGAAGAAGATCGCGCGGGTCAGGCTGGAGGCGAGCATGTCGTTCACGCCCGCCCGCCACGCGATCACGTAGTAGATGTGGAAGGCCACGCCGACCGCGAGCATCAGCGGCAGCGCGATGATGTTGGCGAAGTTGAGCGGCATGCCGACGATGCGCAGGGCCATCAGCGTCCAGAGGGTCGCGATCACCAGCGGGCCGAGCGTCATCGCCACGTCCCAGGGCTTGCGCAGGGCCACCGACAGGATGACGAAGATCAGCACGAAGGCCGTCACCGCCGCCTGCACGAAGGCGCCCAGGATCGTGTAGCTCGACTGCGTGGTCGCGACAGGCGCGCCGGTGGCATGGGGCGCAACCTTCAGGACCTCGTCCGAGAACGTCCGGAGCACCTGGTCGTCGTTCGAATCACCCTTCGGATGGACCTCGATCCGCGCCCGCCCGTCAGCGGCGACCCAGTCGGCCTTGAGCTGCGGCGGCAGGTTGTCCAGCGTGATCTTGTCGGGGTGCAGCAGGTCGCGCAGGCGTGCCAGCAGCGGACCCAGATCCTTCGTCAGGGCGAAGGACGCGGCCTCGCGCTGCGGGACCGGACCGGCGGCGAGCTTGTCCAGGGTGCCGGCGAGCTGCTTGGCCGCCTGGGCCCCTTTCGCGTCGCCCTTGGCATCGTTCGCGACGCCGTTGAGGGCGGTCGCCGCATCCTTCAGCGCCTTCACGTTGTCGGCGTCGGTCGGGGGCGGCGGCCGGCGGCCGGGGTTCAGCACCGGATCGAGCAGCTGGGCCGTGTCGGCGATCTGCGCGAGCTTCTTGTCCTGGTCCCGCGGCACGAACGTGTCGATGCTGTTGACCGAAGCCGTCACCGGCAGCGCCGCCAGCGTCTTCGTCAGCGCCGGGACCGCCTCGACGTTCGGGGCCAGCACGTCGATGAGGTTCGGGCTGGTCTCCGGGTTCTTGATCAGGTCGAGATAGGTCGCGATCGACTGCGTCTTCGGGCTGCGCAGATGCATCGGGTTGGAGTCGAACGGCAGGTTCCAGAGCAGCGGCGCGCCCGCCAGCGTCACGAGCCCGACGGCGATGAGGATCGGCTTGCGGTTGCGGATGATCCACGGATCGACGCCGACGAGCCACTCGGTCTGAACCGCCGCCTTCTCGCCCTCCGGCTTGAACACCGCGATCAGCGCCGGCAGCAGCGTCAGGGAGAACAGGAAGGCCACGACCATGCCGACGCCGGCGATCAGGCCGAGTTCGGACACGCCCCGGAAGGCGGTCGGCAGGAACGCGAAGAAGCCCGCCACCAGGGACACCGCGGCGAGGGTCAGCGACCAGCCGACCCCGCGGGCGGCGGCGCGGATCGCGCTCTCCAGGGTCGGCTGCTCGTAGCGGTCGGCCCGGTAGCGCACCGAGAACTGGATGCCGAAATCGATGCCGAGCCCGACGAACAGGGCCGCGAAGGCCACCGAGATCGGGTTCAGCTCCTTGACCATCGCGAGGCCCAGCGCCGCCGTCACGATGAGGCCCGCGAAGGTCGTGATGATCACGGCGCCGACGAGCTTGCCCGATCGCAGGGCCAGCCACAGGAACAGGACGATCGCGCCGACGATGATGCTGTTGTTGAGGCCGGCATCCTCCGACAGGGTCGCGAATTCCTCGTCCGCCACCGCCACCGTGCCGGTCAGGCGCATCCGCAGGCCATGCTGCGCGTCGATCTTCAGGTCCTGGGCGACGTTGCGGATCAGCTTGGTCGCCTGATAGCCGGGCTCCAGCGCGTTGAAATCCAGCACCGGCTGGATGATCACGAACTTCATCTTGTCGGTGACGCTGGTCTGGCCGTTCGCCAGCAGTTCCTGCCACGACATCCGCGCCGGCTGGCCCGCCAGAACCTTCTGGAGGGTGCCGTCGATCTGCCCCATGGGCTTCTCGAGATCCTCGAGCTTGGCATCGCCGGTCTTCACGCCGCGGGCGCCCAGCGTCAGCACCCGCATGATGCCGCGCAGCGACGGATCGGCCGCCAGCGGCCCGAGCAGACCCTGCTGCTGCGTCAGTGCCTCCAGCGTCTTGTCGAGCTCGGCCTGGGACATCAGTAGCAGGCCGTTCTTGTCGAAGAACGGGCCGCCATCGGGGCGATAGACGGTCTCGATCAGGTTCTTATGCGCGGTGAGCGCCTTCGCGAGGCCGGCGGCCGCCTCCTCGGTCTCTTCAGGCGTCTCGCCGTTGATGACCGCCACGATCGTGTTGCTTCGCTGCGGGAAAGCCTTCTCGAAATTGATCTCGTCCTGGCGCCAGGGCTCCTTCGGATCGATCAACCGCTCGACATCGGTATTGATTCGGAACAGGTGCGCCGCGATCCCGGCACTTGCGACCGTCACGAACGCCACCAGGGCGATGACGATCCACCGATACCGCACCGATAACGCGACGAGACTTTCGATCACGAGCACCCTGCCTGTTCGCCTCGGACCCGCACCCAGCGCGCCCGGCTTCTGCCATCCGGTTCATCGGAACCCCGGCGACCGGCCCAGAGGGGTTCAGTGCCCGGTGCCGACCGTCCGGCAATCCGTTCGGGCGCGCATCGTGTTCGAGGAACACCGCGCCGCCCAGTCCGGCCGTGCGAAACGCATGCGCAAGCCGATCGTGCCCGATATGGGCCGCAGCGCAGCCATTCGCCACGGGCCCGACCTTGCATCGCAGCCACGGGGCTCAGTAAAGAGGGCGATGCCAGATTGCAACGCGGCTGCCCCGGCGCAGCCCTTGCGAGATCGATGTGCGCTAGCGCACGGCGCTTGCGGCGCGGGGACTAAACCTGGGCTTGCGGTCGTATTGCCGACGCAATGCACAGGCTGTCCTCGGCGACCGGGTTTCACCGCCAACACGTTCTGCCCGTTCGATCCATGTGGCGCGGTTGCGTCAGGCGCGAAATAAGGCGTCGCGGCGCGGCTGAAATGGGGTCGTTTGAGATCAGTTCCAAGCTAGATCGCTGGAATTCGAGATTTTTTCGCGTTAAGCACCCCGATCACCCCGGGGCCGACGAAGTGAAGGAGCCGCAATCTTGGGTATCCCCCTCCGGTACGTCGCGAAGATCGGCGGCTACATCCTGAAACAGCACCTCACGGGTCGCAAGCGCTACCCGCTCGTGATGATGATGGAGCCCCTGTTCCGCTGCAATCTCGCATGCGCGGGCTGCGGCAAGATCGACTATCCGGACGAGATCCTGAACAAGCGGCTGCCGGTCGCCGACGCGCTCGAATCAGTGCGCGAGTGCGGCGCCCCCGTGGTGGTGATCGCCGGCGGCGAGCCGCTCCTGCACAAGGACCTGCCGCAGATCGTCGAGGGCATCATCGCCCAGAAGAAGTTCGCCATCGTCTGCACGAACGCGCTGCTCCTCGAGAAGAAGATCAAGGAGTACAAGCCGAGCCCGTACTTCACGTGGTCGATCCATCTGGACGGCGACAAGGAGATGCACGACCAGTCGGTGTGCCAGCGCGGCGTCTACGACAAGGCCGTGGCGGCGATCGCGAAGGCCAAGGAGATGGGCTTCCGCGTCACCATCAACTGCACCTTCTTCAACAATTCCCAGCCGGAGAAGATCGCCGACTTCTTCGACAGCGTGACCCGGATGGGCATCGACGGCATCACCGTCTCCCCCGGTTACGCCTACGAGCGCGCCCCCGACCAGAAGCACTTCCTGAACCGCAAGGCGACGAAGGATCTGTTCCGCGGCGTGTTCCGGCACGGCAAGGAGAAGGGCCGCGAGAAGTGGACCTTCCAGCAGTCGGGCCTGTTCCTCGACTTCCTGGCCGGCAACCAGACCTACCACTGCACCCCGTGGGGCAACCCGACCCGCACCGTGTTCGGCTGGCAGAAGCCTTGCTACCTGCTCGGCGAGGGCTACGCGGCGACCTTCAAGGAGCTGATGGAGACCACCGACTGGGACGCCTACGGCACCGGCAACTACGAGAAGTGCGCCGACTGCATGGTCCACTCGGGCTACGAGGCCTCCTCGGTGGTCGATTCGGTCCGCAAGCCCTGGAAGCCGCTGGTTCACGCGATCCGCGGCATCAAGACCGACGGCGCGATGGCGCCCGAGGTCAGCCTGGAGAACCAGCGCCCGGCCGAGTTCGTGTTCTCGCGCAACGTCGCGCAGAAGCTGTCCGAGATCAAAGCGGCCGGCGTGGACACCAAGCAGGAAGCCCGCAAGCGCACCGCCGCTTGACCGGCGCGCGACGCTGAAGACCAGACCCGCGGCCGCGAGGTCGCGGGTTTTTTCGTTTGCCGGGTCCCCGCGTCGTGTCAGCCGAGCAGCGGCACGTGCGGGGCGCAGTCCCGCGGCAGGGTCCCGTCAAGTCGCGGATCGGGCGCGATCTCGACATGGACGGCGAAGGGGTCGAAGCCCGAGCGCCGGTAGAAGGCGAGCGCGCCGGGATGGTCGAGGGTGCAGGTATGCACCCAGAACCGCGTGATCGGCCGCGCCCAGGCCCGGCTGATCGCCGTGTTCATCAGCGTGCGGCCGATCCCGGTCCCGACCAGAGACCCGATCAATCCGAGGAAGACGAGTTCGCAGGCGCCGGGCTGTCGGAAATCCAGTTCCAGCATGCCGAGATTTCGCCCGTCCTGGCGCAGCGCGAAGATCTCGACCTCCCGGTCGGCGAGGATCGCGGCGAGCGCGCCGTCCGCTAGGGTGAGCCGCGAGAACCAGAGCCAGTCGGCGCCGACGTCGCGGAACAGGGTCCGGTAGGTCTCCGGTTCGGGGCGGTCCAAGAGTTCGAGGCGGAGGCCGGACGGAAAAGGCCGCCCGGGACGCGGCGGCGGCGGGCGGAGCATCTCCAGGCTGGTGACGACGGTCGCGAGGTGGCCCGGCGGCACCACCGCGTAGCCCGGGGCGAGCGTCGGAATCCCGGTATCCGGCAGCATCATCACCTCCGCGGTCGCGTCGGCATGCCGCGATCACGCCGCCCGCGGACGCCGCCGCGCGAGCAGCCAGGGCAGCACGCAGGCGGCCGACGCCGCGATCGACACGGCATAGGCGGTAACCGGATCGACCCGCCCGAGCAGCAGGTGCACGCAGACATAGAAGGCCAGCACGCCGAAGGCGCCCTGAGCGCTGCCGCGCACCACGTCGAGCGCGGCCCCAACCCCGTCCTGCGCCCGGGCGAAGGCGATGAGCGGCCAGGAGATGATCGGGACCGGCGCGAGGACGCCGCTCAGGCCGGGGCCGAGATGCGGCGCGAGTCCCGAGACCAGCAGGACCAGGGAGGTGGCGGCCGCGAGCCGCGCCGGCATGTCCCAGCGCGGCGGCCGGGACCGGCGGGCCGGCGCCTCGGCGGCCGTCCGACTCAGGGCGACCGCCAGCGCCATCGCCGGCAGGTCGATCGCCGTGGCCAGCCACAGGCCGGGCTGGATCACGCCGTGCAGCAGGGCGCCCCCGAGGACGAAGGCCCCGAGGGCCAGAAGGATCGCCGCGACGGTGCCCATCCGCGGCGCGCAGAAGGCGTAGGCGAGATAGCTGGCCGTGACCGCGCCCAGCCCCTCGACCGAGCCGACGGCGGCGTCCGCGGCGAAGCGCTCGCTCTGCTCGGCGGCAAGGTAGATCGAGATCGGCGCCGAGGTGAGCGGCAATCCCGAGAGCAGGCCGCCCACGAGGCTGCCCCACCGACGCGCGGCCGACGAGACGGCCCACATCAGCGTCGGCGTGACGATGATCTTGGCGGCGATCAGGCTCATGGCGATCCGGACGGTCAGGCCGCCTCGGGCGGCCCGTCATCCTCCGGCTCGGCGGGCGAGTTGAGGATATCCTCCAACTCGTCGACCAGCCTGTCGATCTGGTCTTCGGTGGCGAGCACCTTCAGGACCTCGCCCGATTCCGACTCGACGGCGAGCTCGATATGCGGCCCGACCCGGGCCGTGAGGATCCGGGCCAGGATCTTGATGGCGCTCATGCGACTGTCTCCTCCGCGGCGATGAGGCCGACCGCAACCGCCGGCCCACAGGTCGAGATTCCGTCGCGGGCGCCGGCGATCCGGTCCCCCAGCAGCGACACCAGCAGGCTGGACGGCCGCCCGAGCCGCTCCGCCAGGCGCGGGCCCAGGAAGGCGCCGGCTCCGCAGAGGACCAGGGGCGCCTCCGGCGGCAGGTCGGGTCGGGTGAGCAGGAGCGCGGCGGCGTCGTGCAGCAGACGCAGCTGCGCCTCGGCGAAATGCGCGGCCAGCGCCGGCAGGCTGCGGCCTGGGCCTCCGCCCGATCACGGCCGACGATGCGCGCCAGCCGGGTCTCGCTCTCCGCCACCGACTTGCCCTTCCGGTCGCCGCTCGTCTGCTGGTCGGCCCCCTCGGGCAGCAGGCCGAGGATGCGGTAGACGTCCGCCATATGGGCGAAGGTCTCGGTCATCAGCCGGGTGCGTCGGCCCGCGAAGGGGGCGTGGTCGGCGAGCGCGATCACCGGCGTGCGCACGACCCCGGTGTAGACGAGTTCGCTGCTCTCCAGGCGCTCGGCGTCGCTGTACCCGGAGGCCGCCGGGCGGCCGCCGACGATGGGGATCAGGTCGGCGGTGGTGGAGCCGATATCGATGAGGAGCGCGTCCGGGGCGATTCGCCCGGTGAGCGCCGCGGTGGCGTGCCAATTGGCTGAGGCGATGTCGGCCGCCACATTCGCGGCCGCCTCTGGGCCGACGAAGCCGGAGCGGCCGGCATAGATCCGCACGGCGCCGGTCAGGTGCGCCCCGGCCCAGCCGGAGAGCGCCGCGACGCCGTCCCGCCGGTCCGCGAAGCAATCCGTCAGCTCGCCGGTCATGGTGACCGCGTGCGCGGCCTCGCCGCGCGCCCAGTCCGGCAGGGCCGCGAGCGCCGGGTTGAGAGCCGGCACTCCCTGCCAGAGCGGGCACGGGACCTGCGCGGCGGCCAGGACCCGGCCGTCCTCGACCAGCGCGGCCTTGACGTGGACCCCGCCGAGGTCCCACCCGATCGTCTTTGGGAATGGTGAGCGCATATGAACGCGACGAGCGCCTCGACGGACCACAGGATCGGGCGCCCCGGCTTTGCGGTGATCCCGGTGCTCGATCTCCGGGGCGGCCGCGTGGTGCGGGCGCGCCGCGGCGAGCGCTCCTCCTATGCCCCGATCGAGACGCCCTTGGCAAAGGGATCCGCGCCCGACGCGGTGGCGCGCGGGCTCCTCAACGCCTGGCCCGCCACCCTCCTCTACGTCGCCGATCTCGACGCCATCATCGACGGGGCCGCGCCCGATCTCCGGGCGCTGGAATCCATCGCCCGCGCCTGCCCGGGCGTCGGCCTGTGGGTGGATGCCGGCTTCGCCGCGGCTGCGGGCGTGGAGGCGTTCCTGGCCGCCGGCCTGGGCCGGCCGGTGATCGGCAGCGAGAGCCAGTCGGATCCCGGCCTGGTGAGGCGGCTGGGTGACCGGGCGGTGTTCTCCCTCGACACACGCGGCGCGGAGCGGCTCGGCCCGGCGGCGCTCCACGACGACCCCTCGCTCTGGCCGCCGGAGGTGATCGCCATGACCCTCGCCCAGGTCGGGGCCGGCGCCGGGCCGGACGTCGCGACCCTCGGCGCTCTGCGGGTCCGGGCGCCGGATCGCCGCCTCTACGCGGCCGGCGGCGTGCGCGGCCCGGACGACCTGCGGGCCCTCCGCGATGCGGGGCTGGCCGGGGCGCTGGTCGCCTCCGCGCTCCACGACGGCACCCTGTCCCGGGCCGCGGCCCCGGACCTGGCGTGATGCTTCCGGCCGGCGCCGGGGGCTGCTAAACCGTCGCCACGAAGAGCCACCGTCACGGGCCGTCACACGATGGAAAAGTTCACGATCCTGGAGGGCGTTGCGGCGCCCATGCGGACGATCAACGTCGACACCGACCGGATCATCCCGGCCAAGTACCTCAAGACGATCAAGCGGACCGGGCTCGGCAAGAGCCTGTTCGCCGAGATGCGCTACCGCGAGGACGGCTCGGAGAATCCGGATTTCGTGCTCAATCAGCCCGCCTACCGGAATGCCAAGATCCTGGTGGTCGGCGACAATTTCGGCTGCGGCTCGTCGCGGGAGCACGCCCCCTGGGCGCTCGCCGATTTCGGCATCCGCTGCGTGATCTCCACGAGCTTCGCCGACATCTTCTTCAACAACTGCGCCAAGAACGGCATCCTGGCGATCGTCGTGTCGCCCGAGGACCTAGAGAAGCTGTTCGAGGACGCCGAGCGCGGCGCGAACGCGACCCTGACGGTCGACCTGGAGGCCCAGACCATCAAGGGGCCGGACGGCGGCAAGCTGCATTTCGACATCGATGCCGGCCGACGGCACAACCTGCTGAACGGGCTCGACGAGATCGGCCTGACTTTGGAGCGCGCCTCGGCGATCGACGCCTACGAGCAGAAGCTCGCCCAGCGGGAATGGGCCTGACCGGCCCGAACTCTCCGGGACACCGGACGGCGGCCGCCGCGTGCCGAGGCGGCCGTCCATCAGCCCCCGAGGCGGGGTCGTAGCGTTCAGCCGAGCCGCATCGACAGCTCGACATCCTCGGCGAACGGGACGGACAGGTAGCCGCTGGTCGGTGCGCGCACCCGGGCCAGGTAGTCGGGACTGTCATTCGCGTTGTCGGCGACGACGAGGCCGCCCGGCCGGAGACGACGCTCCACGAGACTGAGGATCTCGGGATAGAGCCCCTTGGCGCCGTCGAGCAGCAGCAGGTCGACCGTGTCCGGCAGGTCGAGGCTCAGCATCTGGAGGGCGTCCCCTTCACGAAACTCGGCGAGATCTGCGAGACCGGCGGCGGTCAGGTTCGCCTGCGCCCGGACCACCTTGGACGGCTCGAATTCGCAGGTGATCAGCCGGCCTCCACCGTTGTCCCGCAGGGCTGCGGCGAGGTGGAGCGTCGAGAGGCCGAAGGAGGTGCCGAACTCGACGATCGTGCGGGCGCGGCATCCGCGCGCCAGCAGGTAGAGCAGCCGCCCGGTCTCGCGGGAGACCGCGAGCGGCATGTCCTTGAGACGGCCGTAGAAGTCACGGTAGCCGGTCTTGCTGCCCATCAGCCGCGCCCGCTCGTCCGGGGAAAGATCGGCGATGGCCGTCAACGGTGAGGATGCCTCGGCTTGCGCGAAGAGACTGTCCAACACCGTCGAGACAGGCGGCTCGGCGAGGGTTGAGATCTGACGTGACATGGTCTGTTGCTTTCCGTCTTGGCGTTCGTCTGAACAAGACGCAGAGTACGGGCGCGCCCTGACCCTCGCTATTCGCGTTCCGAGCCCCGCCCCATGGCTGACCGTCCAAGTCTCGGTATTTCCAAGCGAAAACAGCCCCGGCAGGCCCGCTCCAGCGACCTCGTTTCGGCCATCCTGCAGGCGGCCGCTCAGGTTTTGGCGCAGGTCGGGACCCGGGGCTTCACCACCGCGCGCGTCGCCGAGCGCGCGGGTGTCAGCATCGGCTCGCTCTACCAGTACTTCCCCAACAAGGCGGCGATCCTGTTCCAGCTGCA
Source organism: Methylobacterium tardum (assembly GCF_023546765.1). NCBI lineage: Bacteria > Pseudomonadati > Pseudomonadota > Alphaproteobacteria > Hyphomicrobiales > Methylobacteriaceae > Methylobacterium > Methylobacterium tardum. The sequence goes on along the minus strand of NZ_CP097484.1, from coordinate 787,427 downwards.
GAGCGATGAATGGCGGGACACCTCTGCGCGGCTCGCCGCCATCCTGGAGACTCGCGGCACGCCGCCGGGCGAGCGGCTGCGCGCCGCCGTGCACGCGTTCGTGCGCTCGGAATGCGAGGAGGCGGCCATGCGTCGGGCGCTCGACGATGCGGCGCCGGATTATCGGGACGCGCCGGAGGCCGCGGAGCCGCAGCTGGCCGGCTCGCGAGTCTTCCGGGATTTCCTGCGCGAGGCGCTCCCCGGCACGGCCGAGCCGGACCGGCTCCGGGCGGGTGAGATCATCGCCATGACCCTGGGCGAGGTCGGCGAGCGCATCTCGGAGCAGGCCTGCACGGAAGAGACTCTGCAGGATTATGCCGATGCGCTGGCTGACATGCTCTGCGCCTATCTGGAGCGGCTCCGGCGCGACGATCCGGCCGCCGCTCCGGGCTGAGCGCGGTGCGCCGAGCGCGCTCACGGCCGCGGTGATGCTGCCCGGTCACACGCTTCGTTAACCCTCATGTCGCCTGAATCCGCGCCCAGACTCCGCCCCGCATCGTGAGGATTGCCAGAATGCCGAAGCACCCGACGGGACCGAGACTGGCGCGCGCGCTCGGGCTGCTCGCCGGCATCGCGGCCCTGCCGCTGGCGAGCCTGCCGGCATGGGCGGATTTCGACAGCTGCCTCGCCGGCATCCAGTCCCAGGCGGCCGGGGCCGGTGTCTCGGCGCAGACGTTCCGGGCCGCCACGAGCGGCATCAGCTACGACGACAAGGTGATCGAGCTGTCCCAGGCGCAGCCCGAGTTCAAGACACCGATCTGGGACTACATGGCGGCGCTGGTCGACGACGAGCGGGTCGAGGACGGGCGCGCGGCCATGCGCCAGAACGCGGCGGCTCTGGCCCAGGCCGAGGTTCGCTACGGGGTCGACCGCTACACGATCGCGGCGGTCTGGGGCGTCGAATCGAATTTCGGCAAGAACCTCGGCAAGATGCCGCTGGTGCAGTCGCTGGCGACGCTGGCCTGCTCGAACAACCGCCGCCGGGACTTCTTCCGCGGCGAGCTGATCGCCACCCTCCGGATCATCGAGCGCGGCGACATCGCGACGGAGCGGCTGACCGGCTCCTGGGCCGGCGCCTTCGGCCAGACCCAGTTCATGCCCACCACCTATCACCGCCTCGCCGTGGACGGTGACGGTGACGGCCGGCGCGACGTCGCCGATTCGGTCGCCGACGCCGTCGCCTCCACCGCCAACTTCCTGCACGTCGCCAAGTGGCAGCACGGCCAGGTCTGGGGCTACGAGGTGAAGCTGCCCCGCGGCTTCAACGTCGGCGCCGCCGGGCGCAAGAACAAGAAGCCGGTCGGCCACTGGGCGTCGCTGGGCGTCACCCGAGCGGATGGCCGCCCGCTCTCGGGCGACGGTCCCGCCGGGATCATCGCGCCCGCCGGCATCGACGGCCCGGCCTTCCTGGTGACGAAGAACTTCGACGCGATCTACTCGTACAACGCCGCCGAATCCTACGGCCTCGCCATCGCGGTCCTGTCCGACCGGCTGCGCGGCAAGGCCGGCGTCCAGGCGGCGTGGCCGACCGACGATCCGCCCCTGTCGCGGGCCGAGCGGCGCGATCTCCAGACCCGGCTGGCCGCCCGCGGCTACGATGTCGGCGAGCCGGACGGCAAGGTCGGCCAGAAGACCCGGGATGCCATCAAGGACGTGGAGCGCCGCCTCGGCATGACCCCGACCGGCCGGCCCGGCGGCAAGGTGCTGGAAGCCCTGCGCGGCGGATGAGCCGACGGCTGATCACGTCGGGCTCGCCGTTCGAGCGGGATTACGGCTATTCCCGGGCGGTCGCCGACGGCGACACCGTCTACCTGTCCGGGACGACCGGCTACGACTACGCCACGATGACGATGCCGGAGGGCGCCGCCGCGCAGGCCGAGGCTTGCTGGCGGACGATCCGGGACGTCCTGGCAGAGGCCGGATCCAGCCTCAGTGGCGTCGTGCGCGCCACCTACTACGTCACAGACCGGAACGATGCCGAGGCGGTGCTGGCGGTCTGCGGCCGGGTGCTGGCCGATGTTCGACCGGCCGCCACGATCGTGATCGTGGCCGGATTGCTGCGCCCCGAGATGCGCGTCGAGATCGAGGTCACCGCGCGGATCGGGTAGCGGTGTTCGGATCCGGATCGCGCCGGCGGTGAAGCCCGGCGCGCCGTTCCGCCGGGCCGCACCGGCATCCGGCCAACCGGCCCGATTGACCCCAGAGACCCCAATCTGCCAACGATCCCGTGCCGGAGGCCCCCGATGTCGGGCCAGTCCACGGGTCCGTTCGCGTGCTGCGGTCGCTCGACGATGCGGTGATCTCAGGTTCCGCTTCCAGGATTCGTAAAGTTCTGGAAGAAGAGTCTGTCGCGCCGGATCATGGCGCAAATTGTACTCACCGGATTGGTTGTTGCACTTATCGGGGCTGCCGGTCTGCGACTGTGCTACCGGGAAATGCTGTCCGAGCGGCTGCAATCGCTGCGCGCCATCACGGAGCTGTTCACCACCTACGCGCAGAGTCTCGAGACCCGGGTGAGGAACGGTGCGCTGACCCGGGAGGCGGCCCTCTCGGAGCTTGCCGAGACCGCCATGGCCAAGCGCTTCGGTGGCGCCACCAACTACGTCGCCATCTACGCGATGGACGGCACGGCCCTGGCGGTTCCCGACCGCAGACTTGTCGGCAGCAATCAGCTGGACACGCGGGTTAACGGTGTCCGCGTAGCCGGGACGCTGATCGACCAGCTGAGGACGTCCGAAACGGCTGTGACGACGTATCGATACGCCCGGCCCGGACGTGAGGGCCTGTACCCGAAGACCACATTCGCCGTCAGGTTCGAGCCCTGGAACATCATGATCGCCGCGGGAACCTACACCTACGACATCAAGGCCGCCTTCCTCTCGCTCGCGTTCGCGGCGATCGGCCTCCTCCTCGGCGTCGGCGCCCTCGGGGTTGTCGGCTTGGTCCTAATCGGGCGCAGCATCACGCGCGCCCTCGACCAGCTCGGTCGCCGCATGCAGACCCTCGCCGGCGGGGATGTCGCCGGTCCGGTCTCCGGACTCAACCGGATGGACGAGATCGGCCAGATGGCCGACGCCGTCGAGGTGTTCCGCCAGGCGCTGATCGATAAGGCCGAGCTCGACCGGGCGGCTGTGCGCGCGGCGGGGGCCGAGGCCCGGCATGCGCAGATCCTCGGCGACCTGACCCAGGCGTTCGAGACCCAGGCCGGAATCCTGATGACGGATGTCGCGGCGGCCACGGAGATGCAGGCGGCCGCCGATGCGATGACGCGGACCGCGTCGCACACGAGCGCGCGGGCCGCGCGCGTGGCGGAGGCCGCGCAGGAGACGGCCGGAAGCGTTCAGAGCGTCGCCGCCGCCACCAAGGAGATAGCGGTCACCATCCAGGAGATTTCCGGGCAGATGGCGCAATCCTCGGCCCGGACGGCGCAGGCAGCGACCGAGGCACAGCGCACGAACGCCCTCGTGGGTGACCTCGCGGACGAGGCCGAGCAGATCGGCGCGGTCGCCAGCCTGATCGCCGACATCGCCCGTCAGACCAACCTGCTGGCGCTCAACGCCACAATCGAGGCGGCCCGGGCCGGCGAGGCGGGCCGGGGCTTCGCGGTCGTGGCGGCCGAGGTCAAGGCGCTGGCCGAA